>CP134604.1:2622222-2950000 GCA_021555105.2 Thalassospiraceae bacterium LMO-JJ14 | reverse complement strand
CCGGCGAAGTGAAACATCTCAGTAGCCGGAGGAAAGGACATCAATTGAGACTCCGTTAGTAGTGGCGAGCGAACGCGGATCAGGCCAGTGGCAGTTGCGTAAGAACCGAAACCGTCTGGAAAGTCGGGCCATAGTGGGTGATAGCCCCGTACGGGTAGAAAGCGCAGTTGTCCTCGAGTAGGGCGGGGCACGTGAAACCTTGTCTGAACATGGGGGGACCATCCTCCAAGCCTAAGTACTCCTCGATGACCGATAGTGAACCAGTACCGTGAGGGAAAGGTGAAAAGCACCCCGACGAGGGGAGTGAAAGAGACCTGAAACCGAATGCTTACAAGCAGTCGGAGGGAGCTTGTCTCCTGACGGCGTACCTTTTGTATAATGGGTCAGCGAGTTAATTTTGCGAGCAAGCTTAAGCCGTTAGGTGTAGGCGCAGGGAAACCGAGTCTTAATAGGGCGCTTTAGTTCGTAGGATTAGACCCGAAGCCCGGTGATCTAGCCATGAGCAGGTTGAAGGTGCGGTAACACGTACTGGAGGACCGAACCCACTTATGTTGAAAAATGAGGGGATGACTTGTGGTTAGGGGTGAAAGGCCAATCAAACCGGGTAATAGCTGGTTCTCCGCGAAATCTATTTAGGTAGAGCGTCATGTATTGCCGTCGGGGGTAGAGCACTGGATGGGCTAGGGGGTCCCACAGACTTACCAAACCTAACCAAACTCCGAATACCGACGAGTATGAGCATGGCAGACAGACGGCGGGTGCTAAGGTCCGTCGTCGAAAGGGAAACAGCCCAGACCACCAGCTAAGGTCCCCAAATCACGACTAAGTGGGAAAGGATGTGGGAAGGCCAAGACAACCAGGAGGTTGGCTTAGAAGCAGCCATCCTTTAAAGAAAGCGTAACAGCTCACTGGTCTAAACAAGCCGTCCTGCGCCGAAGATGTATCGGGGCTAAAGTCGTGTACCGAAGCTGTGGACTTGATCTTTGATCAAGTGGTAGCGGAGCGTTCCGTAGGCCTGCGAAGGTGTACCGCGAGGTATGCTGGAGGTATCGGAAGTGAGAATGCTGACATGAGTAGCGATAAAGAGGGTGAGAAACCCTCTCGCCGAAAGTCCAAGGGTTCCTGCGCAAGGCTAATCCGCGCAGGGTGAGCCGGTCCCTAAGGCGAGGCCGAAAGGCGTAGTCGATGGGAACCTGGTTAATATTCCAGGGCCTGGTGGATGTGACGAATGGCGGTAGTTGTGAGGACTTATCGGATTGTCCTTGCTGCGAAGCTGTTCCAGGAAATAACACCACCGTATAGACCGTACCCCAAACCGACACAGGTGGACAGGTAGAGTATACCAAGGCGCTTGAGAGAACGATGTTGAAGGAACTCGGCAAAATACCTGCGTAACTTCGGGAGAAGCAGGCCCCGTTGATGGGCAACCATCGGCGGGGGGCACAGACCAGGGGGTAGCGACTGTTTACTAAAAACACAGGGCTCTGCGAAGTGGAGAACACGACGTATAGGGTCTGACGCCTGCCCGGTGCCGGAAGGTTAAAAGGAGAGGTGAGAGCCTTGAATTGAAGCCCCGGTAAACGGCGGCCGTAACTATAACGGTCCTAAGGTAGCGAAATTCCTTGTCGGGTAAGTTCCGACCTGCACGAATGGCGTAACGACTTCCCCACTGTCTCCAACATCGACTCAGCGAAATTGAATTCTCCGTGAAGATGCGGAGTACCCGCGGTTAGACGGAAAGACCCCGTGCACCTTTACTACAACTTCAGAGTGGTACTAGGGAATGACTATGTAGGATAGGCGGGAGCCTTTGAAGCGTCGGCGCTAGCTGGCGTGGAGGCACCCTTGAAATACCGCCTTTTTGTTCTCTGGTATCTAACCGCGATCCCTGAACCGGGATCCGGGACCCTCTGTGGTGGGTAGTTTGACTGGGGCGGTCGCCTCCTAAAGAGTAACGGAGGCGCGCGAAGGTGGGCTCAAGCCGGTCGGAAATCGGCTGTTGAGTGCAATGGCATAAGCCTGCCTGACTGCGAGAGCGACAGTTCGAGCAGAGACGAAAGTCGGTCATAGTGATCCGGTGGTCCCGCATGGAAGGGCCATCGCTCAACGGATAAAAGGTACGCCGGGGATAACAGGCTGATGATCCCCAAGAGTCCACATCGACGGGATCGTTTGGCACCTCGATGTCGGCTCATCACATCCTGGGGCTGGAGCAGGTCCCAAGGGTTCGGCTGTTCGCCGATTAAAGTGGTACGTGAGCTGGGTTTAGAACGTCGTGAGACAGTTCGGTCCCTATCTGCCGTGGGTGTTGGATACTTGAGAGGAGCTGCCCCTAGTACGAGAGGACCGGGGTGGACGTATCTCTGGTGGACCTGTTGTCACGCCAGTGGCACAGCAGGGTAGCTAAATACGGACGGGATAACCGCTGAAGGCATCTAAGCGGGAAGCCCCCCTCAAAACCAGGTATCCCTTGAGAGCCGTGGAAGACCACCACGTTGATAGGCTGGATGTGGAAGCATGGCAACATGCGTAGCTGACCAGTACTAATAGCTCGATAGGCTTCAGAACGTGCTCATGCGCACGGACGAACGGAACCTTTATTAACTCAATATGTTTGCCCATACTCAATGTCTGGGCGCGCTTTACGCATCGTAGAGCGGCATATACTTCAAACGCACACAAACCAGACAGAGAACGCCGCGTCACAACAGTGACAGGCAACAAACCTTGCGCTTCGACGACCTGGTGGTCATGGCAAGGGTGCCCCACCCGATCCCATCCCGAACTCGGACGTGAAAGCCCTTAGCGCCGATGGTACTGCATCTTAAGGTGTGGGAGAGTAGGTCGCCGCCAGGTCTTCGAAACGCAAGGCAAACAAAACAATCGTTCCTCTTTCTTCTTCTGTACCGCTTCGGTCAATCCATTCATGCCCGCAACGGTGCAGCTGAAGTGTTTGCGCAAAACCACGTTCGGGACGTCGTTCCACCGGTTTTGCGACATTGACGCGGGATGGAGCAGCCCGGTAGCTCGTCAGGCTCATAACCTGAAGGTCGCAGGTTCAAATCCTGCTCCCGCAACCAATAAAAAAAGCCCCTAACTCAAAAGGTTAGGGGCTTTTTGCTGTCCGGGCCGTTTGCAAGATCGCCCAAGTTCCGAAGGACGAATTACATTTATAAATTATTGAATGTGTAGCGGGACTGTGTATGCATTAGCGCCTATGAAATTGCCGTCGTGGTATTGGCAATAAAATTGAAGTGGGTTGAGGAAGTATGAATATGTCGGAATTGGTGCCGCCACACGGTGCAGAAAGCATTCAACAGTTGCTGCTTGCAGAAGCAGATAGAGACGCCGAAATAGCACGCGCGCAGGCACTCAAGAAGGTGCCGCTTTCAAGCCGGGAAGTCTCGGACCTGTTGATGTTGGGGATGGGTGCTTACACACCGCTGACCGGCTTCATGGGGCATGATGACTGGCGTGGGAGCTGTGTTGATATGCAGCTTTCGAACGGTGTTTTCTGGCCCATTCCGATCACCCTGTCGGCCACGCAAGACCTCGCCGACAGTATCGCCCCGGACGAGGAGGTCGCGCTGACCGACGGCGACACGGGCGAGATTCTCGCAACGATGGTGGTTCGCGAAAAATACGGCATCGACAAAGACCTCGAATGCTCAAGTGTTTATGGCACAACCGACCCGAAACATCCGGGCGTACAAAAGGTGTTGGAACAAGGCCCTGTCAATCTGGGCGGCGCCGTACGCGTTGTTTCCGAAGGTCACTTCCCGGAAACATATGCCGGTCTCTACCTTCGTCCGCTCGAAACCCGCGCACTTTTCGCTGAAAAGGGCTGGAAAACGGTTGCCGCGTTTCAGACCCGCAACCCGATGCATTGCTCGCATGAATTCCTGGCCAAAACAGCCGTCGAAGTATGTGACGGCTTGCTGATCCACCAAGTTCTCGGTGCGCTCAAGCCCGGCGACATTCCTGCCGATGTCCGCGTCAAGGCGATCGATGCCCTCGTGCAGAATTACTTCGCGCCGGCAACGGTGGTGCAGGCCGGCTATCCGATCGAGATGCGCTATGCCGGTCCCAGGGAGGCACTGCTGCACGCTCTGTTCCGCCAGAACTTCGGGTGTTCGCACCTTGTCGTCGGCCGCGACCACGCCGGTGTCGGCGATTACTATGGGCCGTTCGACGCGCACGACATATTCGACACGATCCCGGAAGGGAGCCTGGTCACCAAGCCGCTGAAGATCGATATCACGTTTTTCTGCCACCAGTGTGGCGGGATGGCGACGGGGAAGGTCTGTTATGAGCGCGAGGACGGCTCGATCGCCACGGAGGCCGAACGGCTCAAGATTTCGGCTGATGTCGCGACAGGTAAAGCGCCACCGCGCCCATGCAAATACGGCCCCGAGACGAAGCTTCAGATTTCCGGTACCCGGCTCCGCGAGATGTTCGCGAACAAGGAACAGGTGCCGGGGGAATTTTCCCGGCCCGAAGTCGTCGCCGTGCTTCAGGCTTATTACGGTTCGTTGAAGGACTGAACGCTACTGTTTGCCCGGTCGGAATCCCGATCGGGCTTAAGCGACGACGTTGAAAGTCAGCTCACCGGCCCGGTCTTCGGAAACGAGTTCGTCTTCGATAGCGTTTAGTTTCGCAATCTCGATGACATGATCGTCTTTGATCAGGGTGCCGTATTCTTCCACAATGATCTGATACGTATGGAGCAAGCTTCCATCAGCATCCCGAACTTCGACATTTGGCATCGTTTTCTCCATTCCTCAATCTGTTGTATAGAACGATCACCTTGCCGAGGAAACGGCTCATTGTCTGGCAACGTCACATTGAAACGGATTATCTGAATGCCCGAAACACCGGAAAAAATCGAAAAAGAAGACGGAACGGTCGAGTGGCGTCTCGATGGGAAACTGCACCGCGAAGACGGTCCTGCCGTGGAAAAACCGAACGGAACCCGGGTCTGGTTCAAACACGGCAAACAGCATCGCGAGGATGGCCCTGCCGTCGAGCACGCGGACGGCAGCAAGGAATACTGGCTGAACGGCCAGCTTCAGCAGACGCCGCAGCGAACCGAAGCCGAAGACGGTATGATCGAGTGGCGTCTGAATGATAAGCTGCACCGTGAAGACGGTCCCGCCGTCGAACGCCCTGACGGCACACGTGTCTGGTTCCGCCATGGCAAGCAACACCGCGACGACGGCCCTGCCGTCGAGCACAACGACGGCAGCAGGGAATGGTGGCAGAACGGTAAATTGCACCGTGACGACGGGCCCGCCATCATGGAATCCGACGGCACCCAGGAATGGCATGTGAACGGGATCGCGCATCGCGAAGACGGCCCGGCGGTCATTCGCCCGGACGGCGTGCAGCAGTGGTGGGTCAACGGCGTGCGTCACCGTGACGACGGCCCCGCCGTGATCGAGGAACACATCATGCGCCAGTGGTGGGTGAACGGCTGGCTGCACCGCGAAGACGGCCCCGCCGTCGAATACGATGACGGCCCGGGGGAATGGTATCTGCATGGCGAGCCGACGGAAGAAAGCGTCGTTATGGATCGTGAGCGACGCGCCGAATTTCTCAAGAAAATAACCGGCGCCAGCTAAGCCGTCGGGACAAAAGAAAAGGAGGCGTAAACGCCTCCTGTTTCGTGCTTATTCAGGCAGCTTACAGCTGACCGGAACCGCTCACGGTTTCTTGGGGGTTTCGTACGGTACTTCCTTATGCCACGCGACCCAATCGGTATGGTATCCGACGAAACCTTCCTTGTTCGCCGGTTGCTGCTTCGTGGTGTAGTACTTTGTCTTGCCTTCAGGAACCGGCGCATTCTTGTCTACATTGGCCATCGGTGATCTCCCCGTCGTTTGACTGCTCACCGGGACTGCCGGCCGCATCGCGGCAAAGCATCCGATCCCGAAGAGTAATGTTCACATTTCAATTTCCGAATTTATAGGATGACGGTGCAGGAGGGAAGCAGCTTTTTGAACGAATTCTAATGCCTACTTGGTCAGATAGGTAGCAACACCAACCTATTCATAAGCTGATCTTGTTGGTTCAAGAAATAAAAATTGTTAGTCGGGTCCCGAAGTGTCCATTATTTGCGAATTATACAATTTTTTAGCCGTGAGGATTATCAAAATACGTTACTTTTATATTCGGCCTTCATATAATAAACGGCAATTAGGAAGACCTGTCGCAGGGGATTTCAAGAAATTAGGGCTGTGAAACGGGGAGACATCTATGTTCGCCAGTAATCCATTTGCTGATCTTGTGACGACGATCCCGCTTGACGTCATTCAGGGGTACGTCGTTTTGATGTTCCTTCTGGTCGTCGGCGGTACGCTTGTCGACATCATCCACAAGAGAAGCGCCAAGTACTTTTTCGCCAAAGCCAAGGCTGCCGAAGCCGCACGCACCCGTGAACTGAGCGCAGGCGACAAAGCCGGTATCGCCGTTCAGACCGCGGTCATCGACGTGGCGACATCCGCCGAATTCTGCAACCCGAAGCGCCGCATTGCGCACCTGCTGACGATGTACGGCTTCATCTTGTTTATCCTGACGACCGTTGCCCTGGTATTCGCCTATCCGAGCGACGCCGCCCCGGCCATTGTCTCGCAGCTTTGGCATCTGGGCGCCCTTATGGTGATGGTCGGCGGTTTCTGGTTCTGGTTCTTCATCCGTGTCGACATCGCCGCGGAAGCCAACAAATGGTACCACCTCGTCAAGGCGGACCTTTTCATTCTTTCGCTTCTCGGCACTACGACCTTCGGGTTCCTGTGGTCTCTCACGCAATCAGCGGGCGGCACCTTGAACACGCTTCTGCTGGCCTTGTTCCTGATTTCCTCGACGGTGCTTTTCGGCGGTGTCCTGTGGTCGAAGTTCGCGCACATGTTCTTCAAGCCGGCAGCCGCATTCAACAAGCGTGTCATCAAAGCAGACGGCTCCATGGAAAACCTGCCGGAACTGGGCGATCTGTCGGACCCGGCGTTACAGCAGCGTTTCCCCGATATCCCGGAATACCTGGGCAGCAAGCCGTCCTACATGGGCCTCGGCATCAAGCGCGAAGCGCCACGCCATTACTGAGCCCAAAGCGAAACAAAATTCTGAACAGAGAGAAACATCACGATGCCTACTTTTGTATATATGACCCGATGCGACGGATGCGGCCACTGCGTCGATATCTGCCCGTCCGATATCATGCACATCGATAAGACGTACCGGCGTGCCTATAACATCGAACCGAATATGTGCTGGGAATGTTATTCCTGCGTGAAAGCTTGCCCGCAGAACGCGATCGACGTACGTGGCTATGCGGATTTCGCACCGCTCGGTCACAGTGTCCGCGTCATTCGCGATGAGGAAAAGGGCGTCATTGCCTGGCGTATTAAATTCCGCAATGGCGAAAAGGACCTTAACCTGCTGGCGCCGATCACCACGAAACCTTGGGGCTCGGCAACCCCGGACCTCAGGAAGGAAACGGCACCGACCCAGGAACAGCGCGACAGCCAGCAACTGTACAGCGAGCCGAAATACATCCGCATGGATGACGGCGATGTGCACACCCTGGAATCCAATGGTCTCAAGATGAAGGTAGGGGTGTACTACTGATGGCTTATAAAACGATCGTAGAAGACAACATCGACGTCTTGGTCGCCGGCGCAGGACTTGGCGGCACCGGTGCAGCTTTCGAAGCCCGCTATTGGGGCCAGGACAAGAAAATCGTGATCGCCGAAAAGGCCAACATCGACCGCTCCGGCGCCGTCGCTCAGGGGCTGTACGCGATCAACTGCTACATGGGCACCCGCTTCGGCGAGAACAATCCGGAAGATCACGTACGCTATGCGCGGATCGATCTGATGGGCATGGTCCGCGAAGATCTTCTGTTCGATATGGCGCGCCACGTGGATTCCACGGTTCACAATTTTGAAGATTGGGGCCTGCCGATTATGCGCGACAAGGAGAAAGGCTCCTTCCTGCGCGAAGGCCGCTGGCAGATCATGATCCACGGCGAATCCTACAAGCCGATTGTCGCCGAGGCGGCGAAGAAAAACGCCGACAAGGTATTCAACCGTATCTGCGTCACGCACTTGCTGATGGACGAAGCCAAGGAAAACCGCGTTGCGGGCGCCGTCGGCTTCAATGTCCGGACCGGCGATTTCCATGTCTTCAAATCGAAGACCGTGATCTGCGGTGCAGGCGGGGCGTCCAACATCTTCAAGCCGCGTTCCGTCGGCGAGGGTGCAGGCCGTGTCTGGTATGCACCCTGGTCTTCTGGTTCCGCCTACGCATTGATGATCAATGCCGGCGCCAAGATGACGCAGATGGAAAACCGCATCGTTCTGGCCCGCTTCAAAGACGGTTACGGCCCGGTCGGTGCTTACTTCCTGCACCTCAAGACCTATACGCAGAACGCCTACGGCGAAGAGTACGAATCCAAGTGGTTCCCCGAATTGCAGAAGCTGGTCGGTAAGGAATATCTGGACCCCGAAGTTTCGCACCTTACCCACCGCCCGATCCCGACGTGCCTTCGTAACCACTGCATCATTCATGAAGTGAACGCAGGCCGCGGGCCGATCCACATGGTCACCATGCACTCGTTCCAGGATCCGCATCTGGAAGAAATCGGCTGGCATAACTTCCTTGGTATGACCGTCGGCCAGGCCGTTCTGTGGGCTGCGACCGACGTCGATCCGAAGAATGAAAATCCGGAACTGACCACCTCCGAGCCGTACGTCATGGGGTCCCATGCCACCGGTTGCGGGGCATGGTGCTCAGGTCCTGAGGACATTTCGCCGCCCGAGTACTTCTGGGGCTATAACCGGATGACGACCATCGAAGGCCTGTTCGGCGCCGGCGACGCAGTCGGCGGTACGCCGCATGCGTTTTCGTCGGGTTCGTTCACCGAAGGCCGCCTGGCCGCGAAAGCCGCTTGCAAGTACATCGATGACGGCAAGGCCGAGGGGATCACTGTTTCGGAAAAGCAGATCTTCGACCGCAAGGAAGAGGTCTTCAAACCGCTTGAACATTACAAGGTCCACCGCAACGAAATCGTCGCCGGTACGGTCAACCCGAACTACCACAACCCGCGGCAGGCACTCGACCGCCTGCAGAAGTTGATGGACGAGTACGGCGGGGGTGTCACGGTCAACTATATGACCAACGACAAACTCCTGAGCATCGGCCTCAAGAAACTCAAAATCATGGAAGAGGATCTTGAGAAGATTGCGGCCCAGGACCTGCACGAATTACTTCGGGCCTGGGAAGTCAAACACCGCCACCGGGCTTCGGAGTGCGTCTTGCAGCACACCTTGTTCCGTAAGGAAACCCGTTGGCCGGGCTACTACTACCGTGGCGATGCCATGAAACTCGACGATGAGAACTGGCATGTCCTGACCGTATCGCGCCGCGATCCTAAGACCGGCGAATACACGATGGAAAAAGCGCCGCTGTATCATCTTGTCGATGATGATGAAGTGGCTGCGGCCGAATAAGCATATATAAACATCCGCCAGGCGTTCTCTTTGAATTCCTGGCGGGCGTTTAAAAAAGATCAGCAGTCACATGTTGATCTTTTTTTGTGACCCTGCGAGATTCCGCTTCCGCATGACTGAGGATACAAATGAACATTATCAAACTCTCGGACGATGAAATTCTGGCCGTTGCCGAGCCTTTGTGGACGGAACTCGTTCGCGCGTCCAATGACGGTGATTACGGAAAGTTCATCCGAAATTTCGATTACAGCCTGACCCAAGGCCTGAACGAAATCGAAGTCGGAAAGCAATTCGCGAACAGCGAACTGACGCGGTCACTTTCCGAAGTCTATGACTTTCTCGGGATCATCCGTCGCGGCGAACACGTTACGGTTCTATACCGGGTGCGTAGCAAAAAGAAGCAAGGCGAGTGGCTTGGCCGCCTCGTCCTCGGTTTCAATCAGGATGACGAGATCAAGATATTCGGCGCTTCAGTCTTCTGATTAAACGGCAAGGGTTCAAGATGACCGAAACGATAGAAGACAACAAATACGTCGAACTGAAATACGATGTGATCGACGAAAAAACCGGCGACGTCCTGGTTTCGGTCGAGTTTCCACTTGGATACGTCCACGGCGCCAACGAAATTCTGGGGCCTGATGTCCTTGAAGCTCTCGCCGGCAAGGTTGCCGGCGATGAGATCGAAGTCCCTTTCAATGGTGACCAGATATATGGCCCCAGAGATGAAAACCTGGTGTTTACGGACCGGATCGAGAACGTACCGGAGGAATATCGTGAAGTCGGCACTTCGATCCTGACCGAGAACGAAAAAGGGAAATCGCAGCGGTTTATCGTTACCCGGATGGATGAAGAGACGCTAACCGTCGACGGCAATCATCCGCTTTGCGGCCGCCAGGTGATTTTCAAATTGAAGGTTCTTTCCGTTCGCGATGCGACGGAAGAGGAAATTAAAATTGGCGGCCCCATCGAAGCCCAGCCGGATATCGATGCCGGCTTGACCGTGCCTATACAGTAAACGCGCGCTTCGATGCCGGGCGTATTTCCGTTCTGAAGGCATCTTCTCCATTGAACGTATGAAGGTGGTAGACGGGGGTATCCGTCATCTCCGGTGCAAAATCGCCCAAGCGAAGGTCACGGGCGACGCTGGGGACGGTGCTGAAGGGAATACCGGCGACGGTGCCCACGGCATGACGGTGGGAATGCCCGCAAAAACCTCGCACGACGTGGTTCTGGCCTTTGAGCGCACCGGCAAGACGTTCCGCGCTTTCCCACGACTCAAACTGACGGGGATATGCGGATTCCTCTATTTCGAACGGCGGGTGGTGCATGAAAACCACCGTTGGTTTCGACGTGTCCGATGACAAATAACCACGCAAATTATCCGCCCGGTCCTGACAATATGAACCCTGGTTGCTTTGTTCACTCAATGTATCGAGAGCGACCAGACGCACCGGAAAATCATCGACGACGTATTGAACGTATGGGGCGTCGGGCATCAGGCGGCGTCCAATGCTGAACCGCTCGGTCAACAACGATCGCTCGTCTCTGTTTCCCGCGCAGATGAACAACGGCATTTTAAGATTCTTGAGGATGCCAAGCGCCAGGCGATATTTATCTTCATCCCCATCGTGGGCCATGTCGCCTGTATGAATCACGAGATCCGGTGCCGGTTCCAATGCGTTGATGTCTTCGACACACGCCTCAAGGTCGCCGAGGCGTGCCGGCCCGTTTTCGTGCGCGGGATCAATATGGGTATCCGATATTTGTGCGATGATCATGAAAACAACGTCGTTATTTCAGGCGGTGGGGTTTGGGGAGGCGTCACTTTTGAAACTCAGGCCGCAATAATCAGTAATGATAATCGTCGGTATGGATGAAAGGTGTGGGCGCGATGTTTTGGTGAACCAGCTGCATCGCCTTGGGGTGGAACGGTAGATTGCGTTCTTTCAGATATGCGCGCACTTCGTCTTGCGTCCAGCCGGCCAAAGGATGAACGCGAAGGATACGGCCCTCCGCTGACAACTTCGGACGCGGTTCGTATGTGTAGGGATTGTGATACACGGCACTGATCCAGCAATCGAAGGGTTTGAGCGTTTCATTCAAGGGGATCGTGGAGTATCGGCGGGTGCCGTCGTCGGGATCGTCGCCCCACAGGTTTTCACAGTGATAAGAATCTCCGTGTATAATTCCAGGATCTTCAGCCGGGGCCCTGACATCCGTCAGACCCAGTTCTTCAATAATCGTCGATTTATACTCAAGGCTTTCCTGGAAGACGTTTTTCATGTGGCAAAATACGACCGGTGTCGCCGGATCGATATCCGCAATCAGTCGGAGCGTTGCCACGCTTCGGGCACGAAGAGATGCCGTGACCATGACCTTGCCGGGAAATTTATCGACGACGAGGTAGCGCAAAAGTTCTGCCGCTTCCATTCCCTCGCACTCATTGATGATTTCCGGCAGTGACATTGCCATGATCACTATCCTCCAAAAACTGGATGCATAAGCTTGCCGTCATAATATAACTCAAATGGCAGCCGGAAACAGGGATTTGCTGGCAAAGGGTGTGAAGTCGCTCCTATCCGCTCCGGGGTTCAATATCGCGGGTGCTGAGAAAGTATCGCTCTCAGAAACGGGTACTTGCTCCCGAAGGCTTAGCGCATGATCTCATAATTCAGAGTCATTTTCGTCGCATACGCTTTCATATCGTCGTGAAGCGTATGCAGAATGTCGCGGGAACTCACCATCCCGATCAACTTGTCATCCGATACCACGGGCATATGGCGGATACCATTTTTGTCCATCATGGTCATGACGTCTACGAGGTCGAAGTCTTCTGTGCACGTAACGACATCAGACGTCATCAGCCCGGAAACCTGAACGTTTTCGAAGTTCAATAAGTTCTTCGAAAGCCAGCGAACAATGTCCCGTTCGGAGAGTATGCCCACGACCTTGTTGGATGCATCGCAAACCGGCAGGGCGCCGATATTGTGCTCGCTCAGCAGGTCGATCGCGACCTTAATTGATGCGTCGGGCAAGGTGGCGGCTAATGTGGTTTTCTTGATCCGCAGGATGTCCCTGATTTGCATTATTTATTCCTCCTATCGGGTATTTTCTCTTAGCGATGTGTTCGAAGCCCCGTGACCATTCGTGCAGACGTTTTGTCAGCGGATGGACCCGAATAACACGTATCGGACTCCAGAGAGTGTTTTCGCACCTCACCTGAATTTATTTCCCTACACTGGTTATTCTGGGCATTTTGACTGATAAATCTAACAAATAGTAATTGTCATATTCACACATATATTTTATCAATTCATATGACCCTTACGCAGCTAAAGATCTTTGCCGCTGTCGCCGAATTCGGGCATGTCACCCGTGCCGCCGAAAAGCTCCATATTACGCAATCCGCAGCATCGGCTGCCATATCTGCAATCGAGAAGCAGCACGATATCAAGCTGTTCAATCGCGTTGGCCGGGCCATAGAGCTATCGGAAGTCGGGCGAATCTTTCTGGAACATGCGCATGACGTACTGGAACGGGCCCAGGCGGCGGAACGCATGCTGGATGCCCTTGGGGGGCGCACGATCGGCCGGCTGGAGATCGCCGCCAGCCAGACCATCGCCAATTACTGGCTGCCGCGCCGCCTGGCCGCTTTTCATGACTGCTACCCGGGGATCAATCTCAATATTTCCATCGGCAATACGCGTGAGGTCGAAAACCTCGTCGATGCCGGAGATGCCGACATCGGCTTCGTCGAAGGCTCCATCAGTTCTAAAAATCTGAAGCTGGACGAGGTGGATCACGACCAACCGGTTATGGTCGTGCCATTTAAACGCTGGCCTTCATTGGGACGAGGGAAAAGGGCCATTGATCTGACTTCCGTGCCGTGGGTTGTGCGTGAGCCCGGCTCCGGCACCCGGGGGGTATTGGAAAAGCTTGCCGCCGACGAAGGTCTGAGCTTGTCCGATCTCAACATTATCCTCGAACTTCCGAGCAACGAGGCCGTGCGCGAGGCGGTTGTGGCGGGGGTCGGTGCTGCCGTCCTCTCCCGGCATGTGGTTGCAACCGCCATTGAAGCCGAATTGCTGCGTGCCCTTCCTCTCGATATGCCGCCGCGTAAATTCATGATGGTCCGCCGTAGCAAGGCGAAGCCGAGCGATGCGCAGTCGGCCCTTATCGAAATGGTTCTGGGACCGGTCTAACCTCATCCCATTTTCTGGACGATGTCCGTTGAGTGCTTGTCGGTTCACAGCACCTCGGTGGCGACACTCTTTTCTATCATATTCATATAATATATATTGTAATTTATGAATTTGTTGGAAGAGTTCGGCATATGCAAGCTATCTCCCCTCATGAACATGAGACGCTTTTAAGGGGTGGCGAGGCGATGGCTGTTGGTATTAGAGGCGAGTCTTGTGGGCACATGTGCATTGGCAACGGTGAATATGCCGATGCCTTGGAATCGGCAGCCCTGATTCAGGCAAGGGGGAACAAATGTCGATAATGGAAAAAGTTAAGGCGGCAAAGCTGCGGTTAAGCACGATTTCCGCGGAAGAGGTCAAGGAACTGGCCGGTCGCAGCGATGTGCTGATCGTTGATGTGCGTGATGAGCACGAGATCGCAAGGGGCGGTAAAATTGAAGGTGCTTTACATGTTTCCCGCGGCACCCTGGAGTTCAAGGCGGATAAAGCCTCGCCGCTGTTCAATGACGACTTTGAGGATGCCGAGACAATCATAGTCTATTGCGCCACCGGGGCGCGGGCTGCGCTTTGCGGCGCCGCGCTTCTGGACCTTGGATACAAGGATGTCCGCACCCTCGAAACATTCAATGCATGGACCGAGATTGATGGCCCGGTCGATACCTGAAAGCGCTGCTGCCGGCCTTGGGCTGCTGATTGTTGATCTTCGTGTCCGGGGACGGCATGCTCTTGATGGGGTAGGGCAATGAAACTGGACTTGTTTCTGGAGCTGGCGTCGCCGCCATGGATATCCAAGACGCCTGCGGACGTCATACGCGATACGGTCGAAATCGCGGTCGCTGCAGAGGCTGCCGGCATGGATACGCTGTGGCTCCCCGAGCATCACTTTCTCGAAGGTTATTCGAATGCCGCCGCGCCTGATATGTTGCTGGCGGCCGTTTCCCAGGCGACGAAGCGCATTAATCTCGGTTTTGCGATCATTCCGCTGCCGCTGCACGACCCGGTCCGGGTTGCCGAGCGGCTGGCGACGCTGGATGCACTGGCGCCTGGCCGCGTGCGGTGGGGCGTTGGTCGCGGCGTGACGGTAACCGAACTTGCCGGCTTTGGCATAAACCCGGCCGAGAGCCGTGAGATTTTTGAGGCCAAGTTTGCGCAATTGCAGGACATTTTAAGCACCGGGCATGCCGAGCGCGATGCGCAGAGGCTTCCCATTTACCCGCCGGTTCCGGGTGGACTTGATCAGGGGTGGATTGCAGCGGTCAGCCCCGAGACGTTTACGTTCGCCGCACAGCAGGGCCTCAATGTGATGACCGGGCCGTTCAAGCCGTGGGCGTTTGTGAATGCGGATCTGGCCCGCTACCGGAAGGCCTGTGCCGGCGGGCAGACATCGTTCACACTTTCGGTTTACTGCGAGCAGGATCATAAAGCGGCACGTGAACGCGCCCGGCGTGGGATTGTATGGGTCTACCGCCGGCTGTTCGAGATTGCCAAGCCGATGCTGTCGAAGCAGGTCGAGGGATATGAGCATTACCGGCAACTGGGGTGGACGGTGCCGTTGCTCGACAAGATGCTGTCGATCGCCGTGCTTGAGCGATTGGGCCTCGCGGCGGTCGGTGATCCCGAACATGTGACCGCCCGGCTGTCCGCACTCGAGACGGCGGGGCTGGATCGCGTCAGTCTGGTCTGCGGCGGTGGTGATCTGCTCCCCGACGAGGTTGCCCGCTCGCTGAAATTGCTTGGTGAGGCGTGGCGGCAGCGGGCCGGCGGATTATCTGATGTACGGAAGGCGGTAACTGCATGAGTACGATTTTCAACCGTCTTGCGGCCGCCGTGCCGCCTTACAAGGATCCGATGAACGAGATCGACTGGGCAGGCGCCGATCCCGAACTGCCGTGGCTGCCAGATAGCATGATCAGCCTTTCCAGCCTTCCCGTTTGGAACGAGTTGGACGAAAACAAGAAACGCCAGGTCTCGCGCGTCGAATTTGCGCGCTTGTGTGCTGCCGGTTTGTGGCTGGAAGGTTTGATGATTCACCGGGTCACGCATGCGGGCTTTGTCGCCGCCGACACGCTGGAGACGCAGATTGTTCTGCAGGAAGTACGCGAAGAGACCGGTCACAGCCTTATGTTTCTGAAAATGATCGAGCGGGCCGGGATGAGCGGCAAGCATCTGCTGGGGCCCACCGGACTACTGACCACCGTCGCGAAAATGCTGAATCCGAAGGGTGCCGGGTTCTGGGCCATGGTCTTTATCGGCGAGTCGGTAACCGATACGTTTGCCTTGAAAGCGCTGAAAGAAGCCGACGGAGAGGGGCAGGCGATCTGCCCGCTGGCCCGCCAAGTGATGCAGTGGCACCACGCCGACGAAGCCCGCCACATTGCCGCGGCGAAAGCGCTGCTCGGCGAAAAAATCAAAGCGATGTCGGCTGTTGAGCGTGCCGGGTTCCGGCTGCTGACGAAGCTGCTGATCCGGCGCTTCTTGAGTGCGACCCTGTTTCCGAGTTTGCAGAGTCTGGAAGCGCTTCAATTTCCGAACGCACGGGAGGTCTGGCGCCAGGCGCACCGAAGCCCGGCCGGGCGGTCGTTGGCCGAGAGTTGCGCCGAGCCTGCAATGAAGCTGATAGACAAGCGTTTCTCGAATAATCCGCAGGCGACGGCGAGCGTGCAATGAAAACAGCCGGGCCGTTTTTTGTCGGCGGTGACATTTATCGCCGTCCCGGTTTCGGCGCCAACCACCCTTTGGCGATTCCAAGAGTGGGTCTCGTGCTCGAGATTTGCGAGGCGATGTCCTGGCTCGATGAAAATTATCTCGACAGTCCGATGGCCGATGACAAGGCGCTGCTGCGGTTCCATGACCGCGATTATCTTGAGGCCGTGAAACGGGTCGCCATGGCAGGGCGGGCGGAAGAAAACGACCGCGTGCGGTATCAACTGGGAACCATGGAAAACCCGGTTTTCGAAGGTCTGGAACAGCGCGCCCGGACAACTTGCGGCGGCTCTATTCTGGCGGCTGAAAAAGCGCTTGCTGGTTGCGTGGCTTTCAACCCCGCAGGCGGCACCCATCATGGCATGCCGGACCATGCGCACGGTTTCTGTTACTTCAACGATCCGGTCATGGCGATCATGACATTGCTGGACGGCGGTGCGGGGTCGATATTCTATCTTGATCTCGATGCCCACCATGGTGATGGGGTCGAGGCCGCGTTCCTGGATGAGCCGCGCGTCGTCACGCTCTCTATTCATGAGCGCGCACGCTGGCCCGGGACGGGGACCGCGCATGGCGGCAGGGGAGCCGGTGCCTACAATTATCCTGTTCCGAAGGGCTTCAACGACTGCGAACTGGCGGCGTTGATGTCGGGCGCCGTTCTGCCGATGATCGAGGAACTCAAACCCGATGTCGCCGTGATCACGTGCGGTGCCGACGCGTTGGCCGGGGATCCGCTCTCGGGTATGATGCTCTCGAATGTTGCGCTCTGGGATGCGGTCACAGCTGTCACCGAACGGGTTCCCGGCGCCGTCGTTCTTGGTGGCGGCGGGTACAATCCGTGGACCGTGGCACGTTGCTGGTCGGGGCTCTGGGGGCGGCTTTCTGGCAGGACGCCGCCATGGCCCGTGCCGGAGAAAATCAAGGTTCGGTTCGACGAAATCGAATGCGATCTGGTTGACGAAGAAGACATCGATCAAGCCTGGCGGGAGCGGCTGGATGACGCACCAAACAAAGCGCCGGTGCGCGAAGAAGTCGCCGCATTGATCGGTGACACTGGAAGCGATTGGAGAGAAGTCGTTTGATCCAAAAAATAAAAAATGCCACGATACATATTCAATTTTTATATAATAAAAGCTCCGTGGCGCAGGGAGAATAGAGATGGCCTGGATTGACGCCGTTTCGGCGATTGAAGAATACGAGGACGCCGAGTTCGACCGTGATCTTGTGAATGCTTTCGAGCGTGAACAGGCACTTGCACTCTCGCGGCCGATCCGTTTCTCGACACCGACCTTCAAGGATTTCGAATCCGCCGAGATGAAAGGCTGTTCGAAGAACAGTTTCCCTGCATTTTCGATCACCGCCGGCGGCTGTGCGCTGATGTGTGATCATTGCGAAGCCAAAATACTCGAGCCCATGATTCCGGCAACGTCTCCCGAAATGCTGGATCAGAAAGTCCGAGACCTCATCATGCTGCAGGATTTAAAGGGCTTCCTGCTCTCAGGCGGGTCCAACCGGCAAAACGAGATTGCTTACGAGCGGTTTTATCCGGTGATAGAAGGCCTGAAACGCGATTACCCGGACCTTAAGGTCGCAATCCACACCGCGTTGCTTGATGAGAAACGTGCGAAGCTGATGGAAAGCGCCGGCGTGGATACGGCGATGATGGATGTGATCGGCGCACAGGAAACCATCCGCGACGTCTATCATCTCGACCGTCCCGTAGAAGATTTCGAAGCGACCCTTGCGGCGTTGGTCTCGACGTCCATGGAGATCGTGCCGCATATCGTGATCGGCCTTCACTACGGTGAATTGCTGGGTGAGGAAAACGCTCTCGACATCGTCTCGCGCCACGATGTGCATGCATTGGTCCTGGTCGTCGTCATGCCGTTTTATGCCAAGAACCGGACCTTCGTGACGACACCCACATCCGACGTCGGCCATGTATTCCTGGAAGCGCGTCGCAGGCTGCCCGACCGGCAAGTGTTGTTAGGGTGCGCGCGTCCTGCCGGTATGCACAAACGTGTCACCGATGCCTATGCCGTCATGGCCGGTCTGGATGGCATTGCTTTTCCTGCCGACGGTACGGCAGCGTTAGCGCAGGCGTTAGGGCGTGCGCATCATCAGGAACATGCGTGCTGCTCGATCAAGATCGGCGGCAGTCTGAGCCTTGAGAAAGGGTCTTCATGCGCGGCGTAAGTGAAAACTTTGACGCTGATGTAATTGTCGCCGGTCTGGGGCCGGCCGGCGCGCGCGCTGCAGCGGCGGCGGCGAAGGAGGGCAAGCGCGTTATCGCGCTCGAACGTAAACGCCGCGCCGGGATGCCGGTGCAATGCGCTGAATTCATTCCGACCATGGTATCTCAGGAACTTGGCGAACTGGATGCCGTTACGCGCCAGCGGATCAACGCCATGGAAACGTTTATCGAAGGCGAGACATGCGAGCGGACGGAGAATTTCCCGGGCCGTATGATCAGCCGGGAAGCGTTCGACCGCCGGCTTGTCGAGGACGCCATCCATGCGGGGAGCGATTGCCGGTTCGGGGTCAAGATCGCAGCCATCGCAGAGGATGGTGCTGTGCACCTTTCTGATGGCCAGACCCTGAAAGCCCCGGTACTGATCGGCGGCGATGGCCCGCGTTCATGTGTCGGCGCGGCAATCGGTGCAGTTAATACCGACATGGTGGAGACGCGCCAGTTGACGGTGCCTTTGCTTCGCGCCCACGACGCCACGGATATATTCCTTAGCGAACAACTGCCAGGCGGGTACGCCTGGTTGTTCCCGCGGGGCGACGTTGCGAACCTGGGCGCGGGCGTGATCCCGTGTGCCCGCACCGTATTGAAGGACTACCTGAACGAACTCCACGAAGATCTCGTCGCCCAGGGGCGCGTCGGCGCGGAGGTGTTGTCTTATACCGGCGGCGCAATCCCGGTCGGTGGACGGCTTTTCAGTTATGCCATGCTCGGGGACACGGCGGTTTTACTTTGCGGCGACGCATGCGGTCTTGCCAATCCGGTGACGGGTGGCGGAATTGCGTCGGCGGTGATCTCCGGCGGGCTCGCCGGGGAAGCAGCGGTTGGATGGCTGGACGGCGACGAAGACAGCCTTGACGATTTTGAAAGTGAACTTGCCGCCATTTTCGATCCGGCCTTGAACAGGGCGGTGCGGCGTCGGTGCGAATTGCTCGGCGCCCTTGGCAGCGGTGAGGCAACGGCGGCGGATTTCCGGCGCGGCTGGATTGCATACGAAGAATATTGGAACGACGAAACGACTTTGGTAAGGGGAAACGCGGCATGACCTGTTTAAAGCCCGAGGGCAAAATGCCTGGAGACAAAACGGCGAAAGGCATGGACTTCAATGCCTATGACGAGATGGCGCCGCGCAGCCCGGATAAAACGCCCGCTGAACTCCGCAACGGGGGTAGGGTCAAGTCGCAGGCGGCGACGCCGAGCGGCGTCTATTTGCCCAACAACAATATCCAGACGCCGGATATGCGCTCGCCTGAATACGTGCAGATGTCGACGGCGGCGGCGATCACGCTCGGGATCATGGCCGGCAAGATGTACCGTTGCGAATGTACGCGGTGTCTCAATCTTCTGCTGACGTATCCCGAAGGCTGCCGCGCGAATTGTGCCTATTGCGGTCTGGCCCGCCATCGTGAAGCCGATCGTGATTATGCCGACCGTAACTTTATCCGCGTCGACTGGCCGTCGGTACCGGTCGCGGAAATTATTGAAAAAGTCGCAGCGGATGGCGAGAACACGCCGTTCCATCGGATGTGCATCAGCATGATCACGCATCCGAACTCGGATGCGGATACGGTATCCGTGCTCAAGGCCTGGACCGACCGGATCGATCCGAAAACAGTGCCGGTGTCGATTTTATCGAACCCGACGACCATGCAGAGAGACGATGTCGCAACACTGCACGGTCTCGGCGCCGATATCTTTACCGTTGCCCTGGACGCGGCGACACCGACGCTTTTCGACCGCACTCGGGGTAAGGGCGTGCAGTCGCCGCACACCTGGAAGAAGTACTGGGAAATCCTCAACGATGCGCGTGACATTTTCGGCAAGGAAAAATTCGGTGCGCATCTGATCGTTGGCATGGGTGAGACCGAACACGATGTTCTTTCGGTCGTCCAGGACCTGCGCGATATGGGGGGACACAGTCATATGTTCTGTTTCTTCCCTGAAAAAGGCTCGCTGATGGACCACCTTCCGGCGACGCCCCGCGATCAATGGCGCCGTGTACAGATGGCGCGCTACCTCATCGATTACTGTAATGTGCGGCTCGAGCACATGAGCTTCGACGAACATGGCCGGGTCAGCGATTTCGGCCTGCCGAAGGCCGAACTGGACGGCATCATCGATACCGGCCTCCCGTTCCGGACCTCTGGCTGCCCGGGTAAATTCCAGGAGGACATATCCGCCTGTGACCGCCCGTACGGCGACTCTCCGCCAAGCGATATTGCGAGTTTCCCGTTCCAACCCAATAAGACGGATATTCGGAAAGTCCGCCGCCAAATGGGTTTTCCGAAAACCGTGAACTGAGCCGCGCAAGATGAGTAAAATCTTCCGCGTGATCGACACTGGGGTCGAGCACGGGCGGCTCAACATTGCTTTCGATCAGGCGCTGATCGATGCGCGGGCGTCCGGTGAAATTCCCGACACCATCCGCTTTCTGCGCTTCAAGCCGACTGCGCTGGTCGGCCGGCACCAGGCTTTAAGCCGTGAAGTCGACGTCGATTACTGCGCCGCCAATGGTATCGGGCTCGGGCGGCGGATCACCGGCGGCGGCAGTATATTCTTCGATGAAGGGCAACTGGGTTGGGAACTGGTTTTCCATCGTGCGTCGCTGCCGGCACCGGATCTCGGGGCCACGGCCGAGCTTATTTGCACCGCCGCGGCCGAAGGGCTGCGCACGCTCGGGATCGATGCACGTTTCAGGCCACGTAATGATATCGAGGTCGATGGCCGCAAAATATCCGGGACCGGCGGCTTTTTCGATGGCGATGTGCTGTTCTATCAGGGGACGTTGCTGATCGACACCAACCCGGAAGTGATGGCGCAGGCGCTGAAGGTGCCACAAGCCAAGCTGGCCAAGCGTGACCTTGATTCCGCGGCACAGCGGGTTGTCACACTGCGTGCCTTGCTCGGCGACAGGACGCCGGGCATCGATGCGGCCAAGCAGGCATTGTTGCAGGGCTTCGAAGCAGGTCTCGGCCTCCGCGCCGAGGATGGAGAGGTGAGCGAGCGTGAATGGGCGCGGGCGCGGGAGATCCATGACGAGGAAATCGGAACGGATGACTTTGTCGCCGAAATCGACGATCCGGAAAGCGACAGCGGCTTCCAATCGGCGAGCATCACCACGCCCGGTGGAAGCGTAACGGTTTATTTGCGCCTGCACCGGGGCCAGCAGCGTATTCAGCAAGTGCTCATCACCGGTGATTTTTTCGCCAATCCGCCGCGCCTCGTTTTTGACCTGGAAGCGGCGCTGAAGGATGCACCGCTGGAAAACATCGGCGACACGATCGACGCTGTGCTTGCTGACGGCGGGGCGATTACGGTGCCCGGTGATGCTTTGGCCGGTGTCATCCGTGAAGCGGCGGCGGGGGGTGTTTCATGATACGCCCGGAACGCAACCTTTACGTCATCCAGCACACCGATAGCGAATACCTCGGGCGCATGGAAGATCACTTTGAAGGGCGCGGTATCCGCTTTACCTATATTCGCCCGCACACGACGGACGGCAAATTGCCGCCGTCGGCGCGCTTCGTCGATGGCGTCATATTTCTTGGCGGCGGTCCATGGGGGGCGGCGGGCGATCGGGACTTGCCGTCGCTGGCGAACGAAGTTGCCTTGTCACACGAGTGCCTGGCCCTTGGGATTCCGCAAATCGGCATCGGTCTCGGCGCCCTGATCGTTGCGCTCGGCGGCGGTGGAAAGGTTGAAAAGACACCGCTGACATTCGATGTGGTCGAGGCCGTGCGCTGCAAGCAAGACGCGCTCAATGGGTATATGCCGGATAGATTTCCGATGGCGATCTATATGCGCGACCGTCCGGTTCTGCCCTCATATGCGGATGTGCTGGCGGCTGATGCGTCGGGTGCGCCGCTCGTGTTTCAACTGGGCGGGACGTCTTTGGGTTTTCTTGGGCATCCGGGGGCAAAACGCGCTATGATAGAAGACTTGGTGATGGAGTTCGAAGAATCGCCAGACGTCATTGCGCCGGGTCTGCAGGCGCTGAGCGAAAAAACGCCGGCGATCGAAGATGCGCTGGTCGAAATGATGACCGGGGTTATTCAGATCACAGGGCTGATGCAGCCGAAACCTGACAAGCCCTAATGCCAAGACCTGCAAGTATCGGTATTGCGGGTTGCATTGACGCAAAATAACACATTCGAAAAAGTGAATTTGTTATTGCTTTGACGCGTCTCCTTTGTGATTATGTGCCTAACGTAAAAACAAAAACAGCTTGGGAGGCATTATGGCCGAAAAACTCGTGATCATTATGGTGAACACCGATCCTCGTAACGGTGAGGAGCTCGGTGCGCCGTTTTTCCAGGCCACCGTCGCAGCGGCGATGGATTACGAGGTCGAGGTCATATGCACGGCAACCTCAGGGCAGCTTATGAAAAAGGGCTTTGCTGAAAGTCTTGTCGTCAAGGAAGGCTCCCCCAAGACCGTTTACGATTTCATCAAGGACGCGCATGAGGCGGGTGTCACTTTTTACTGCTGTTCGCCGAACCTTGATCTTTTCGACATGACCGAGGACGACCTGATCCCTGAATGTTCGGGGATTGTCGGCGGCGCGCATGTCATCGAAGAGGTGATGGAGAACGATGACGCCAAGGTTCTGACGTATTGAGGATGCACACATGAGCCACGCAAGCGGAAGCCGTATTCAGGAATTCATAGGCGACCCCGTCTCTGCGGAGCCGGCGGTCGATTACGACACCATGGAAAAGGTGTTCCAGGATATTCAGGCGGACATGCGTTATGACCATGAACTGAACGGATGCCTGAATTGCGGGATCTGTACGGCGACCTGTCCGGCAGCTCATTATTACGATTTCAGTCCACGAGAGATCGTGCAGTTGCTATGGACCGAGAATCTCGAAGGCATTCACGATGCCATGCAGGAGAAAATCTGGTCCTGCGCGCAATGCTATACCTGTGCCGCGCGTTGCCCCTTCGGGAACTCTCCGGGCGGTTTGGTGATGATCATGCGGGAAGTTGCCATCAAGCATGGCATGCAGTCCGCGAAGGACGTGTTGCGGCCGTTTTCCCGTGTCATGCTGAAGCTGATTTCGACCGGCAACCAGCTTGCCCCGAACATGATCACGCCCGATCACTTCCCGGACTGGGGACCGAACATCTCGAAGGTCGATGCGCCGCTTAAACTGCTGCGCCAGGCGATACCCATGCCGACCCTGAATACCACGGATACGGCCTGGGAAGTGAACCTCAAGACATCGGTCGAACTGTATACGATCTGGGAAATGACCGGTGTTCTCGAGCAACTCGAGACAATCGACGAAAACCTGTACGACGTGATCTCGGACATCATGGACGAGAAGCGTGACGATTATGAGGACTGGTTGGAAGACCAGGACGATGACGAGGACGACGATTGATAGGGAATTGCCCGCCCGAAACAGGCGCGCGGCGACCGAAAGGATGAGAAAATGAGCGATCAAACTGACGACACACGTTTCACCGGGCACGGTTCAGAATGGCGGGATGCTCAACTCAGCCCCGAGCAGGCGCAGACGGCCACCTCGTGGGTTGAGGCGCGCGTAGACAAGCGCTCGATGCTGACCAACAAAGACCGGGTCGAGGATGTCCGCGACATCATGTGGCAGCTTGAAAAGGACGGCGAGATCATCGTTCATCGCATGCGCGATGAATACGAGCCGATCACGCTCCGCACCCTGTTCGGATGGGAAAAGAAAATCCCGACAACGCGGTTGTGGCACCATAAATCCTGCGGTCAGTGCGGTAATATTCCCGGCTATCCGACCTCGCTGCTGTGGCTGATGAACCAGATGGGGATCGAGTATCTGGACGAGACCGACCAGACCTCCTGCACCGCCTGGAATTACCATGGATCAGGTATCGGCAACGTCGAGAGCCTGGCTGCCGTTTTCCTCCGTAATTTCCATCAGGCCTACGTCGCCGGTGAAGCAGAGGGTAAGGGCCGCGGCCATTATTACCCGCTGGTTCATTGCGGGACGTCTTTCGGCAATTATAAGGAAATTCGGGGCTTCCTGCTGCATTCCGCGGAATTGCGCGAGCGCGTGAAGAAAATTCTCGGCAAACTCGGCCGTTTGGTCGACGGCAAGCTGCTGATCCCGGAAGAGATCGTGCATTACTCGGAATGGCTTCACGCCATGCGCTACCGTATCAAGGAACATCAGACCATCGATGTCTCCAATATCCGCGCCACGGTCCATCCGGCCTGTCACGTCTACAAGATGATCCCCGAGGATGCGATCTACGACGATGATATTCTTGAAGGGAACCGCGTTGCGGTGTCGACCGGCCTGATGCAGGAACTGGGCGCAGACGTCATCGACTATTCGACATGGTACGATTGCTGCGGTTTCGGCTTCCGTCACATTATTTCCGAGCGAGAGTTTACCCGCTCGTTTGCCATCGACCGCAAAATCCGAGTCGCTGTCGAGGAAGCCAAATCCGACGTCATGATCGGCCACGATACCGGCTGCATCACGACGCTCGACAAGAACCAGTGGATCAGCCAGGCGTCCGACAAATCGAGTGTTTCCCTGCCCGTCGTCGCAGATTGCCAATTTGCGGCGCTGGCTTGCGGTGCACACCCTTACAAGATCGCACAAATGCACTGGCATGCTTCACCGGTTGAGACCCTGCTCGCGAAAATGGGTATCGATTGGGAAAAATCGAAGGCCGAGTTCGAGGCTTATCTCAAGGAAGTCGAAGCGGGTAATGGCGAAAATCTGTACGATCCGCGCCGCATGATTACGTCGGGGCCGGGTTTTAAGGCGGCCGCTGAATAAAAGATTGAGGAAATTGAGCATGACTAAACCTGTTCTTGTTGTCGGCGCCGGGCCGGCGGGGCTCTCTGCTGCACATGCCTTGGCATCGGTCGGTCAGGAAGTTGTCCTGGTCGACAAGGCGGATCGCCTGGGCGGCACGCCGATATTGTCTGGTTACGCAAAGCTGGTCCCGAGCGGCGAATGGGCGAAGGATGCCATTGGCGGCATGGTCGATCGTGTCACCGGCAACGGCTCGATAAAGGTCTATACGGATACCATGGTACAGGCCTTCGACGGTACGCCTGGTGATTTCACGGCTCAATTTTCGAATGGCGAGTCGATCAACGCGTCGACGGCAGTGCTCTGCACGGGGTTCACTCATTTCGATTCCGTCAACAAACCCGAGTGGGGTTTCGGCACCTTCCCCGATGTCGTCACAACGACCCAGGTCGAGCAGATGATTTCATCAGGTGCGGGCGTCAGGTGTCCGTCGGATGGGCGTAAACCGAAGCGGGTTGCAATTTTGCTTTGTGTCGGCTCGCGTGACCGGCAGATCGGCCGTGAGTGGTGCTCCAAAATATGCTGCACCGTGTCGTCCAACCTCGGCATGGAAATTCGTGAAGAGCTGCCGGACTGTCACGTCTATATCTATTACATGGATATTCGCACATTCGGTCTTTATGAGGACACGTATTACTGGAAGAGCCAGGAAGAGTTTAAGATCAAGTACATCAAGGCGCGGATCGCCGAGGTGACGTCGGACGGGAACAAGCTGATCGTCAAAGGCGAAGACACGCTGGTCAAGCGCCCGATCACGGTGCCGTTCGATATGGTGGTTCACGCCATTGGCATGGACCCGAATGTGGACAACGTCCTGATTGCATCGATCTTCGGTGTCGAGCTGCAACAACATGGGCATATCAAGCGCATGGATACCTACAGCTCGATGGCGGAAACGTCTCGTGCAGGCGTGTTCGTGGCCGGTGCCGCAACGGGCCCCGAGACGATCGACGATTCCATTGCCCAGGGTCAGGGAGCGGCCCTGGCGGCCCTGGCTGTCGCCAACGGCAACAAAATTCAGGCCGCGGAATAAGAACATCGGATGGATGGGATGATCTTATCTAGAAAGCCGATCGCAAGTACCAGCCGGCCAGTCCTGCACCTGGATGGGCCGAAACTCGCTGCGGCACTCGAAACCGTGGTTTCGAGATCGGAAGGTGTCGGCGGGATCGAATTTCTTGTCAGGGGCGTGCAGTTCAAGTCCGAGGTCGTCGCCGATGTCTTCAAGCGTGACGGCATCGACGCGCTGGATATCGATACGTTTCTCAGCGTCGTCGCTTTTATGGCGCCGGTGCGCCGCCGTATCGGTCCCTGGCTCGAAGAAGCGGGCACCTCGGGCATGGAAACAATCAGGACGGCCGTGGCATCGCTTCTGGACCAGGCGCAGGCCGCGAGCGAGTGCGATGACGCCGTGCGCCGTTTCTGTGAGAAATTTCCGGATGGCCGGGGGTATCGCTGGGTTCGTGATCTCGCCGCTGAAATCCTGCATGGCGTGATGCCCGAACGTTATCCGCTGATGAACAGGTGGGTCTGGGATGTGAAGGCCAACACGGGTGTGATCCGTGAATTATGGCATGACCCGAATATCGACCATATGACGCTGGATGTGCCGGACAATTACGACACGTTCCTGATGCTGCGCGAAGAGTTGAGCCAGTATCTTTCGGATAACGGGGTCTTCCGGGACGTGATGGCGTATGTGGATATCCTTTGTGCGCAAATCTACGCCGATTACATCTGTGAACAGGGCGGCAGTTATTTGCGTACGGACTTTTCCGCGGCAGAGGATCCGCTTCAGTATACGCGCCGGATGCTTGGCCTGGAGGGCATCGACCCCGAAACCGGGCGGACCCGTGCCAAGGGCATTGAGGGCCGGCCGATTATACTCGACATCGACGAGACGACGCACTGAACCGCGAGGGAAGCATTTATGCCAATCCATGAGAAATCGCTGATCCGGCCCGAAAACCTGATCGAACAGGAACACCTGGAAATAGACGGTGTGGATGTTTCGGGACACTGGAGTACCTTCATCGAATCCCGCGTCGTTCGGGACTATAACGAGGAGATGCAGGAGGAAATCGCGGCACTTCCCGGCGGTGAATACATACACCGCTGCTGGCAGTGCGGATCGTGCACCAACGCGTGTACGGTGAACGCTGTAAATCCCGACTTTAACCCCCGATACTGGATTTATCTGGCGCGTCTCGGCATGGAAGATGAATTGCTTAGAGACAAGGACATCATCTGGCAGTGCGTTTCTTGCAATAAATGCACCTATGCCTGTCCGCGCGACGTCAATCCCGAAGGCGTGATGAAGGCGTTGTCGCACTGGTGCGAGTTGAAGGGCCACACCGAGAAATCACCATCGATGCACTTTGATGAAGAGTTCGCGTCGCAAGTTATCGCCACGGGCAAGATAGAAGAAGGCCGGATCATCCGGGGCTTCTTTGCACGTACCAAGCAATCCTTAAATCAGGACTGGCTGATCGAAATGGTGCGCCGCATGCTGCGTCACCTGCCGGTCAAGATGCTGTTCGCAATGGGCATGCAGGGCGTGCTCCGTCCGCGCACCAAGGGATGGGACGGCGCCCGCGCCGCAATCGAGGAATACGTTGCCGAAAAAGATGCCGAGCATCGCAAGGCGCTTAAACTGGATCAGCCGCAAGCGGCCGAATGAGGGAGAAGACGATGAACGAGACCTCAAAAAAATATCAAAAGGTCGCCTACTATCCTGGCTGTGCGCTGGAAGGATCCGGGCATTCCTACAATACGTCGACAAAGGCGATCGGCAAGAACCTCGGCATGGAGTTGACCGAGGTCGATAACTGGAACTGCTGCGGCGCGATGGAAGTCAAGAACATCGACCCGAAGATCCAGACCTATCTTTCCTCGCGGGTGATGAATACAGCCGCCAATGAAATGGGTTTCGACACCGTTATGGCACCGTGCAACGGCTGCTATCACAACCTTAAAAAAGCCGAATACGATCTTGAACACGACGAAGAGAGCAAGGAAGTCGTCGACCGGTTGTCCGGCAAGGCAGGGCACGGCACCTATGAGGCGGGGCAGATAGAAACCATCCATGCGCTCGACTGGATCAAGGAAGGTATCGGCGAAGAAGGCCTCAAGGCGCGCGTCAAGAATTCACTGAAGGGGCTTAAAGTCGCCAACTATTACGGTTGCATGTACACCCGCCCACGGCACATTTTTCCTGAAAAGGATCAGGGGCCGGGGAGCGAGTCGACATCTCAGCCGCACTTCATGGACGATCTTCTTGCCGCAGCCGGTGCGGAGAACGTGGATTTTCCGCTCAAGACGGCATGCTGCGGCGGCGCGCACACGCTTTCCGATTCCGATATGTCGACCAAGCTGGTGATCAATATCATCCGCGCGGCAGAGGCCTCGGGTGCCGAGGTTATTGCCACCGAATGCCCGACCTGTCATTCGGGCCTGGAAATGCATCAGATCCGCGGCGAGAAGCGGTTCGGTTTTCAGTCCAACGTGAAAATCCTGTATTTCACGCAGCTTCTCGGCATGGCGCTCGGCGTGCCGCTCCGCGATCTCGGCGTGCATGAAAATATCTCCGACTCCATGGGCTTTCTGCAGGACAGGGGGTTCGTATGACGCCTCTGTCCGAGCTTGAGCTGGCGATTTCCGTCGCCGCCGCTGAAGGCGATGCGAAACACGGCGCTCAAACGCTTGTTTCGATTGGCGAGACGGTGCTGGAACATTGGATTATCGGACGCGGCGAACAGCCGACGCTGGATGAAAAGGAAGGCTTTCGGCTGCTGGCATTGCACCGGCAAGGGGCCAAAGGGTCGCCGTCGTTCAACGCCTGCCGTGAAACCTGCCGCGAGCTCGTTTATCATTATAACCTGATTGAGCGGGAAGCGAACGAAGACCAGCAGCGGGCGAAGCTGCAGATGATGGCCCTTGTCGCCATGCATCTGTATCTGTTCGTATCCGGAAAGATGGAAGTCGAGGGACTTGGTGAATTCTGTTGTTCCTCGAAGCCGCTCCATGCGGCAGAATAAATCAGTGGTGCGCGGCACTGGAAGTAAAGGAGTTACGACCGATGGCTAATGTGAGGGGATGTAACCTGCCTGACGATCTGCTTTATCATGTGGAAGATCAGGTGTGGTTCAAGGAAATGGGCGACGGTAACGTCAAGATAGGCATGACGGCGGTTGCCGCAGCAATGGCCGGGCAGTTGGTCGCGGTCACCCCCAAGAAAGCCGGACGTAGCGTTAAGGCCGGGAAATCCTGCGCCACCATCGAATCCGGAAAGTGGGTCGGGCCGGCAAAATCCATTGCAGCGGGCGAGATCGTCGAGATCAATCAGGCGGTCGTCGATCAACCGGATATTATCAACGGGGACCCTTACGACGCGGGTTGGCTTGTCATCCTGAAGCCTGAAGACTGGGACTCGGTGCGGGGCGATCTCGTTGCCGGCAGCGACGTTGCAGCCCCTTACGAGGCGAAGATGGAAGCAGACGGGTTCGCCGGCTGCGGCTGAACGGCTCGACGGGCGGACAAACAAAAAGGCCCGCAATCTGCGGGCCTTTTTCGTTGTTTACGGATTGTCGTATTTATCCGCGGCCCATCATTGCGGCAACGGCGCCGCCGAACGAACCTTCCTCGATGTACTTCATGCCGAGAACGCCGCCGGCAACGATTGAAAGGAACGCCAGCAAAGCCCCGATGGCCAGCGTCGACATTCCGGTCAGTCCCTGACCAATGGTACATCCGAGCGCCAGCACGCCACCGATTCCCATCAACGCCGCGCCACCGATATGGCGCAGCATGTCGTCGGTGCCGACGAACGATTCGAACTTGAACTCGCCGGCAAGCTTAGCCGAGATAAAGGACCCGAGTATAACCCCGCCGACGGTGGAAATGCCGAAGTCGATGGTCGAACCGGTGAAGGTCATCAGGTACTGAATGCTGTTGGCGACAGGGGCAACGAATGTCAGCGATGCCATTTGTGTCGGCTCAAATTCGTCGAACCCGACGATGCCGGTGATGATCCAGCCGGCGGGAACGCACAGACCGATGACGATGCCGGCAATGACATCGGGTTTAGAGGCTCTGAAATCGGCATCCTTGAGGCAAAACCACAGCAGACCCAGAACCGCGATGGCGCTGACGAGCAAACGTGCCGTATCGATATCGATGACGCCGCTGGCGGCGAGTGCATCGGGGATGCCCTGATTGTTCGCACCGATCGTCAGCATATCTATATTGGTAGCACCCTCCAGCGCCGTACGCCCCAACGCAATCAGGCCGCGTAGCGTCATGTAGGCGAAGACACCCAGAATAAGCGCGACGATCAGCGATTTGAGGTTGCCCGCACCGAGCCGAATAAGTGTTTTCGAGCCGCACCCGCCTGCCTGGGTCATGCCAAAGCCGAACATGAGGCCGCCTAGAATCGCCCCCAGCCAGCCAAGGCTCGGTGTCAGATATATGGCGTTGTTGATGTCAATATAGCCCGCGAGGTGCAGAACCTGCGTGCCGAAAATGCCCACGGCAATCGCTAGCAGCCAGGCGCGAAAGCGATTCCAGTCATCCATCATGACCAGATCGGAAACGGCGCCCATTGTACAAAAATTTGTTCTGTGTGCCGTTGCTCCAAAAATACCACCGAGCAGCAGTCCAAGTAAGGCCACCTGCGTGGTGACTGAAAATTCGATCATTTTATTCCTGCCTGTCGCGGACAATCACGGTGTCCTGCGATTTTAAGACTTCAAAATTTGATTTCACATGATACTATCAATATATAAAAATCGAATATGAAAAAACAGTTTTTTTTACAACAGTTTATGTAAGTGTTCGATTCAAGTTTTGGTATTTGTAGCAGTACACACGGGAGGTTGATGATTCATGGCGGACCAAACGCTCGATACAAAGGGGCTCAACTGCCCTATCCCTATCGTTAAGGCAAAAAAAGCACTCGCAGACATGTCCGCAGGGCAGGTTCTTGAAATTTTGGCGACGGATCCCGGCGCGGTGAAAGACTTCGAGGCATTCACCCGCAAAACAGGCAATGAGCTGTTGGAATGGAACGAAGACGCGGGCGTATTTACGTTCCAGATCAAAAAGGCCTGACTGGGTGCGACCCGATTTCGGGCGCCGGCGTTTTCTTGTAGCAGGATCCCTTGCCGCCGTTGCCGGCGGTGCAGGGGCATCGGTGTCGCGAGCGGAAGAGGGCAATAGCCTTGTCCCGGAATGGACGCGTTCGCTCGGGGCGGGGGTCGATGCGTCGCCTTATGGCATGCCGTCGCCGTATGAAGCGGACGTGGTGCGCAAGAATGTCGACTGGCTGACGCCAACGCGCGAGTCATCGGTGAATTTCACACCCCTGCATGCGCTCGAGGGCATCGTCACCCCAAACGGCCTTTGTTTCGAGCGGCACCATGCCGGCGCTGCGGTGGTCGATCCGTCTGCGCACCGCCTGCTTTTGCATGGCATGGTCGACCGGCCGATGACATTCACGCTTGAGGACCTGCTCAGGTTGCCCAGGATTTCACGCTTCTATTTTCTCGAATGTGCGGCCAATGGCGGCATGGAATGGCGAAATGCACAAATGAATGCGGTGCAATTCACGCACGGCATGGTGCATTGCGTACAGTACACAGGCGTGCCCTTGAGGCTGCTGCTGGAGCACGCCGGCATCAGCGACAAAGCCAAATGGCTGTTGGTAGAAGGCGGCGACGGCGCGGCAATGACGCGTTCCCTGCCGATCGACAAGGCCCTGGATGACTGCATGATCGCGTTGTTCATGAATGGCGAGCGCCTTCGCACGGAGCAAGGCTACCCGTTACGGCTGGTGGTGCCGGGGTTCGAGGGCAGCATGTGGATCAAATGGCTGCGCCGGATCGAAGTAGGGGAAGGTGCCTGGCAAACGCGCGAGGAAACGGCGCGCTACACCGATCTGATGCCCGACGGTCGCGCACGCCGCTTCACGTGGGAGATGGACTGCAAGTCCGTGATCACGACACCATGCCCGGAAAATCCGATTGCCCGGAAAGGGACCAACCTGTTGCGGGGACTTGCGTGGTCCGGTCGCGGCATGATTGCGGAAGTGCACGTGTCTTTTGATGGCGGACGGAATTGGCGCCACGCGAAACTGGAGGGGCCTGTCTACGATAAATGCCTGACCCGTTTTTTCCTTGAGGATTGGTCGTGGAATGGCGAAGAACTTTATCTGCAAAGCCGCGCTGTCGATAGTACGGGATACGTCCAGCCACAGATGGCGGCGCTCAAAAAGGTCCGGGGCGTGAACTCCACATATCATAACAATGCCATTCAAACGTGGCATGTGAAACCCAGCGGTGAAGTACAGAATGTCCGTTTGGGCTAGGATCATACGCTGTGGATTGACGGGGCTCGCTATCGTGGGCAGCCACGGCGCGGAAGCCGGCGAAGCCCGATACGATGGCATTGGCGCTGCCGCTTCTGCGGATCTGATCCGTGCCTGGAACATCGATGTCGCGCCAAATGGTGCCGGGGCGCCGCCGGGGAGCGGCAATGTCTCAAACGGTGAAGCGGTCTATTTCGAAAAATGCGCTCACTGCCACGGCGACTTCGGCGAGGGGGTAGGTAATATGCCCAAACTGATAAGCGGCAGCGGCACGCTGTTGGATGACAGACCCATCAGGACAGTCGGCAATTACTGGCCCTTCGCGACGACACTGTTCGATTATATCAAGCGGACAATGCCCATGCAGGCACCGCAGAGTTTGGCGGATGAAGACGTTTATTCTGTCACTTCGTATGTTTTGTACATCAATAATATCGTGCCAAAGGATTTCATATTAAATCAGACCAGCATCACCGGGATTGAAATGCCTAATGTCGATGGATTTTACATGGACAATAGAAAGACGAAAGAATCATACGCTGATTCATGCATGCATGATTGCCCGCCATATCAGGTGCTTGGCGTCGCAAAGTAGAAATTTCCCCGGATTGGATTAGATCAATCCGACTTTCGTATTCTGTATTTTCTGACAATAAGAACGGCTTGTTTGCTGCGGCAAGATCACGGATCCCTGCCGCCGTAAAACGTGCGCCGATGCTGGATAGAAGTTTATTTTACACTTGAAGGGCGGGAAATATATTTTATATTTCTTGAATATGTTTGCGTTTGGACGGCCAAGGTCCGGCGTTTCTTTTTTCCGGCAACGCTGCTTTTGAATATTTTGCGGAGGTACTGGTGGCAAATCCCGACGTGAAAGCCTTTTTCGACGAGGCGACTTTTACGGTTTCGTACGTGGTAACGGATCGTGAAACGAATAGATGCGCCATCATCGATTCCGTCCTCGATTACGACCCGGCCGCAGGCCGGACGTCTCATGCTTCCGCCGATGCCATTCTCGCTTACATCGCAGAACAGGAACTGTCGGTGGAATGGATTCTTGAAACCCACGTGCATGCGGACCATCTGACCGCGGCACCTTATCTGCGTGAAAAAACCGGCGCTGCGATCGGTATCGGCTCAAACATCACAATCGTTCAGACGGTCTTCGCCGATATCTTCAATGCCGAACCTGAATTCAAGAAAGACGGCTCGCAGTTCGACCGGCTGCTTTCCGACGGCGATACCTTCATGCTTGGCAACATCGAGGCGAAGGCCATGAATACGCCCGGCCATACACCCGCATGCATGGTGTATACGATCGGCGATGCGGCCTTTGTCGGCGACACCATCTTCATGCCCGATTACGGTACGGCACGGTGTGATTTTCCGGGCGGTGATGCGCGGGCGCTGTATGCCTCGATCAAGCGGATTTTCGAGCTGCCGCCGGAAACCCGCCTGTTCATGTGTCACGATTACAAGGCGCCCGGCCGCGATGAATTCGCCTGGGAATGCACCGTCGCCGACCAGCGCGCCAACAATATTCATGTGCATGACGGCATCAGCGAGGATGCGTTCGTCAAGATGCGGACCGAACGTGACAAGACGCTCGGCATGCCCAAGCTGATCCTGCCGGCGGTACAGATCAACATGCGTGCCGGCGCATTGCCGCCCGCCGAGGACAACGGCACCAGCTACATGAAAATCCCGATCAACGCATTATGAGACGCGGCCCGCACGAAGACGCGCATAACGGAGGTAAATCCTGACGGGGCGTTGAACGAGCAACTAATACATTCAAATATCATATAATGATAATGTATAAATTAAGACGTTTTATAAAACGCCCGATCAGGGCCACGAAAGAAAGGGGATATCCATGAAGATGCTTTTTACCGTATTGACGCTTGTTCTGGGCCTGGTTGTTACGAATGCAACGGCTGCCGAACTTGATGTCAAAATCAATGCGCGGACACCGAGCGTGACCGTGCCGACGGCCAAAGGGCCGGTCGAAATCATGCGCAATCAGGACATGGATGCGACGGTCGATTCGAAATATGCGAAGACCTCACGCAAATGTCCGCCGTTCTGCATCCAGCCGATGCAGGTCGCACCCGGCGTGACCACCGTCGGCGAGGTCGAACTGCTTGAATTCGCCAAGAACGGCGGCAAGTTGATCGATGGCCGGACGGTGGAATGGCATCTTGATGGAACGATCCCGGGCGCCGTTAACATGCCTTATACGCAAATGGCCGACCGGCTGGACGAGATCGGCTGCACCGGCGCTGCCGGCAAATGGGATTGCACCAAAGCCGAAAAAGTTCTGCTTTTCTGCAACGGCCCCTGGTGTGGCCAGTCGCCGATGGCAATCAAGGCGATGCTGCGGGAAGGCTATCCGGCGGATAAAATCCTTTATTACCGGGGCGGCATGCAGGCCTGGCATATCCTCGGCCTGACTGTCGTTGAAGGTGATATGTAAGCAGCAACCGATCCCGGCGCCATCGTAATTTTCGGACTATGAACGTCGGGTCAGTTTTGCGATCTCGAAGAAGGCGTCGATCAGCCGCGAGTTGCGTCGCTCCATCAGGCAGTTGACGTGCGCCGTGGTGTAGATATCGGCATCGGAAACGCCGAAGACATGCAGATCGGGGTGGGGGATGAATTCAATGTCCGATACCACCCCGATCCCGATGCCGCGCGCGACGGCCAGCCAGACCGCTTCGCGGCTGCCAATTTCCATGACCGGGTTGATTGAAACGCCGTGATCCTTAAGGGCGGCTTCAAGAGCGAGGCGTGTCGTCGAGCCACGTTCGCGCAGCACCATGCGTTCGCCTTCAAGCTCGGCAATGCGGATGCTTCGGCGTCTGGCAAAGCGATGCGATTTATTGCTGAAGATAACGACCTTGTGACGGCTGTAGGGCATAGCGAAGATATGCGGGTCATCTTCGACATGCGCGAGAACAGCGACATCGGCTGAGTAATCCAGAAGCTTGTTCACCATCTCGCGTGAGTTCCCGACGGTCACGGCCAAACGTATCCCGGGATAGCGTTCGCTAAAGGCGCTGAGCATTTCCGTCGCATGGAACGGGCCGACCGCACCGACCCTGAGCGTGCCGGTGTGAAACCCGCCGAAGGCATTCAGCACATCTCGGGCTTCCCCTTCCAGATCCATGATACGCCGGGTGATCACGAACAGCGCTTTTCCGGCATCGGTCAATGCGATCTCGCGGCCGCGGCGGTGGAAAAGCTCGACCTGGAACATTTCCTCGAGTGCGCGGACCTGACTGGTCAATGTCGGCTGGCCGACATTCAGCACCCGCGAAGCAGCGGTGAACCCATGCTCGGCAGCGACGGCGTGAAAGGATCTGAGCTGTGTAAATATCATTGCTTATTTAAATGGATAACATCTTAAATATGAATTTGTCCAATAGATAGCTTCATAGGATCATCATCTTGCCTGATCGCCAAGCCGAACAGTAAATATAATCGGCAAGCGATGGCTGGGAGAAGCGATGAATAACTCTGCACATGATTTTGTACTTTGCTGTGTGCTGCCTTTTTTCAAAGGCGGCAAATTCACGGAAAAACATGCCGAAACGGCGATGCCCGGAGATTTCCCAGGTCCCCGGTCACGTCCAATAATCCGAAAATGGAAATGAGACGGGGCAATGTTCGTCGGCCATGTTGCCGGTGGACGTAATAGTCATCAATGAGGAGACATCCAATGAAGTCCAGATCCAAACTTACCAAATCCTGCGTCGGCGCCTGTAAACAGGCAATTGGCGTTCTGGGTATCGCGGCGATTGCCGGACTCGCATTCAGCGGTGCAGTAAAGGCTGCCGAATGTGAAAACCCCGATGCGTTGACGTTCGCCATCGTACCGACCGAGGAATCCGTTGCCGAGTTGCAGCTTTACAAGCCCGTGACCGACCGTATGGCCAAGCTGACCGGCAAGAAAATTCAGTTCTTCATGCCGACATCTTATGCGTCGGTGGTCGAAGGGCTGCTTAGCAAGTTTGTCGATGTCGCCGTGCTTGGTCCGTACTCGTACGTGATCGCCAGCGAGAAAGATCCGAGCGTCGAGGTTTTTGCGACTTATGCCAAGAAGAAGGGGCATATGCAGGAAGAAGGCCCCGGCTATCGCGCTGCGCTGATTTCCAAAAAAGGCTCGAAGTTCACGACCATCGATTCACTGAAGGGCGCCACCGTCGGTCTGACCGACCCGGGCAGCACGTCCGGCAACCTGATGCCGCGTGTCGTGTTCTCGCAGGTCGTCGGCATGGATATCGACAAATTCTTCGGCAAGGTCGCTTATACCGGGTCGCATGAACTGTCGTCGGTCGCTGTCGTCCAGGGCAAGGTCGATGCCGCGTTTGTCGCCACGCACCGTTTCGACAATGTCGTTTCCAAGGGCGAAGCGAAACTCGACGACGTCAATATTCTCTGGCAGTCGAAGCCGATCCCGCAGGATCCGTTCGTCTATCGCAACACGCTTTGCGAAGACATTAAAAAGAACGTCCGCGAAACGTTCCTCGGTCTCTCGAAGGAAGCTTCCGCGAAAAAATTCCTCGCCAACGTGAAGTCGAACAAATTCGTTCCGATGACGTCCGAGGATTACGACATCATTCGCGCGCTGAAGAAAGCGAAAGACGAACGCAAGAAAAAGAAGAGCTGATTAACGCCAGCTCCCACGGGCGGCCGGTTTAACCCTGGTTGCAATCCGAAACCGGTCGCCCGCAATCTTGCCTTGAATTAATCTATCCGCCTCATTCGAGACGACAGGAACTATTGACATGGCTGTCCTACAAGTCAGCGATCTACGCGCGCGCTACAGCGCCTCAGGCCCGGAAATCCTCAAGGGGATCTCATTCGAAGTCGAAGACAATGATTTCTTTGCGATTATCGGCCCCAGCGGCGCCGGCAAGTCGACCCTGATCCGCTGCATCAACCGGCTTGTCGAGCCGACGTCCGGCAGTATCGTTTTCGACGGGCGCAACGTGACGGCACTACGCCGGCGAGAGCTTAGGCGTCTGCGCCGTGACATCGGCATGATTTTCCAGGAATTCAATCTCATCAACCGGATGAGCGTCATGGACAACGTGTTGTCCGGCCGCCTCGGGTATACGTCCGATCTGCGCACCCTGTTCCGGGCCTTTCCGCGCAAGGATATCGACCATGCGTTGATGCTGCTCGAACGTGTCGGCCTGATCGATCACGTCGACAAACGCGCCGACGAGCTGTCCGGCGGTCAACGCCAGCGGGTCGGAATCGCGCGTGCATTGATGCAGAATCCGAAACTGATGCTGCTCGACGAGCCAACCTCGGCGCTCGATCCGAAGATTTCGCGCGAGGTCATGGCACTGATCAAGCAGATGGCGCAGGAACTCAAGGTGCCGTGCCTTTGCAATATTCACGACGTCAAGCTGGCACAGGAGTTCTGTAACAAGATCATCGGTCTGCAGGACGGCGTGACCATGTTCTCGGGCGTGACGGAACTGATGAACGAAGAAAAACTTGGCGAGATTTATGCCATGGAAGTGCTCTGAGGGATCATCATGGCATCAGCACCCCTGAAACCCAATCTCAAAGGCTCGCTGGCCGCGGTCGCGGACGGTGTCGTCGAAAAGCGGCGGCGCAGCCGTATGTTCTCGGCAGGCGCCACCGTTGTTCTGCTGGCGCTGGTTGCGTGGAGTATCGACGTTACGGTCATCCAGGACACGGACTGGGAACGCATCGGCAGCGTTGAAAAGGTATGGGAAGCGACAAGCCGCTTCATCGGCATCGATTTCGAGCTTTTCGGCACACTCATGGTGCCGGCGCTGGAAACCCTGCTGATTGCCTGTCTGGGGACGTTTTTCGGTCTTATCCTGTGTGTGCCGGCTGCGTGGTTCGGGGCCATGAACATCACGCCGTACAAGCCCGTTACCTATCCGCTGGCGCGCCTCATGATGACGCTCAGTCGCTCGATCCATGAGATCGTCTGGGCATTGTTCTTCGTTGCCGTGGTCGGACTTGGCGCCATGGCCGGCGTGATGGCAATTGCCGTCCGCTCGGTCGGGTTTATCGCCAAGATGTCGGCAGAAGCGATCGAGGATATCGATCATGGCCCGGTCGAAGCAATCCGCGCCGTCGGCGGTTCGCCCTTGCAGATCATAATCTACGCCATTCTGCCGCAAGTGCTGCCGCAAATCGTCAGCGTCGTCATCTTCGAATGGGAAATTAATATCCGCCGTTCGGCGATCCTCGGTCTGGTCGGGGCCGGCGGCCTCGGGCTGGTGTTCTTCCGGCAGATGAACACGTTCAATTATCACGGGGTGACGACGGTCATCCTTGCCATTCTGATCATCATTCTGCTGGGCGAGGCGGTGTCGTATTTCATCCGCCGGCGTCTGATATAGGAACCCGCGACGATGGCTGAAAACGAAACGATCACCCTGTTCGGCGACGGCAAACGCCTTAAATGGCGCCGCTTTCGCTATCCGGATTCCCTTTACGCCTATGGTGCCTGGCTGCTCGCGTTCACGGTGGTGGTGTTCAGTATCGAGTATCTGGACATTCCACTCGACCGGCTGTTCGGCATGCTGGGCCGGATGGGCGACATTCTGGCGTCGCGTTACTATCCGCCGGATATCGAATACATCATGGACCGCGACTATTTCGAATATGTCGTCGAGACCATCCAGATGGCGTACCTGGGCGCGTTGTTCGGTCTCATCATCACGATTCCGGTTGCCTGGTTCGCGTCATATAACATGACGCCAAGCCGTCTGTTCGTGTACCCGGTTGCGCGTCTTTTCGGTATGTCGTGCCGCGCCGTGCACGAAACCATCTGGGCAATCCTGTTTGTGTCGATCCTGGGCTTCGGGATGCTGCCCGGCGTTCTTGCACTGACACTGTTCAGTGCCGGTTTCGCGGCCAAGCTGTTTGCCGAGGAAATCGAATCCGTCGATATGGGGCCAGTCGAGGCCATGCGGGCAACCGGCGCAAATCTGTTTCAGGTGATGGTGTTCGGTGTCTGGCCGCAGGTCCGCGTCGCCTTCACCGGGATCGCGATATACACCTGGGATGTGGCGTTTCGTGCGGCGACGGTGGTCGGGTTCTTCGGCGCCGGCGGTATGGGCTGGTATCTCAAGCGTAACGTTCTGCAGATCGAAACCGAGCGCGTGGCGGCAATCATCCTGTCGATCATTGTGCTGGTGATCATCTCGGAAGCGCTTTCCGCCTGGGCAAGAAATGCTGTGATGAAGATGAAATAGCTTTCTTTCACTTTAACTTGCCGGCGGGTGTGCCGCCGGAAGCCTGAATTCACGACCGAAGTTCATGTGGCGGTGTGCCTTACAGAAGCTGGAGTAACCAAAATGTCAAAAACAGGACGCGCCGTCGTATATGACGCTCCCAATGCACCGTTCAAAGTCCGCGACTATCCGGTTCGCGATGTCACGCCTGACGAGGTGCTGGTACGGATCACCATGTCGACGATCTGCCGCTCCGATATTCATTCCTATCAGGGGCACCGGCCGAACCCGTGTCCCGGTATTCTCGGCCATGAGATCGTCGGCGTTATAGAGCAGCTTGGGCACACGATTACCCACGACATGCGAGGCGATACGCTGAATATCGGCGACCGGGTTACCTGGACCGAGTTCTTTCATCATGGGCCGTCGTATTACCGCGATGTTCACGACATGCCGCAGAAATCCAAGGGCCTGCGTAAATACGGTCACGATTTGGCGGAAGATGATCCGCATTTCCTCGGCGGGTTCGCCGAGTACTGCTACATCCTGCCGGGGACGGGGATTCTCAAATTGCCCGACGAGATCAGCGACGAAGAGGCGACGCCGCTCAACTGCGGCGTGGCGACGATGATTTCGGTGACCGAAGCCGCGGCCATCGATATCGGCGATACCGTTGTGGTGCAGGGGCTCGGCCTTCTCGGGCTTTACGGCTGCGCGATTGCCAAGGCGCGCGGTGCAAGGCGGGTCATCGGTCTGGATACCGTGGCCAGCCGGCTGGAAATCGCGGAGCGCTTCGGCGCCGATGTGACATTCGATGTTTCGAAAATGAGCGATGACGAACTGGTCGCTGCCGTGCGGGCCGAATGCCCGCCCGACGGTGCGGATGTCGGTATCGAGGTCTGCGGCTATCCGGATGTGGTGCCGATTGGCATCCGCATGCTCAGGGTCGGCGGCTGTTACGTTATCGGCGGATTGGTCAATCCGGATGCAACATTCACGATCGACGGCAATCAGATCCTGCGCGGCTGGATCAATATCAAGGGGGTCCACAATTATCATCCGCGCCACCTGATACAGGCGCTTGATTTCGTGATGAGCAATCGCGACCGCTTTCCGTTCGGCGATCTTGTCGATTCCAAGTTTTCGCTCGATCAACTGGACGAAGCGTTCGCACGGGCATCGGACCGTTCGGTTTTGCGCGCGGCAATCGTTCCCTAGGCCGCGAATCTGCGGTGCCTTAGTGACCGCTGCCGAGAATACCGGTCTTCACATCGTAATCGACGGCCAGGCCGTAGCTCGGGTCGTCGTCTGAATCGACCATCAGCTGACCGGCGCGGTTCAGCAGCCGGTGGCAGTCCTGTGACAGGTGCCTGAGCTGCAGCGTCTTGCCCTGCGTCTCGTACTTCATCGCCAGCGCTTCTATCGCCTGCAGGGCGGACTGGTCGACGACCCGGCTGTCGATGAAGTCGACGATAACCAGGCTTGGGTCCGATGCCGGCTCGAACAGTTCTGTAAATCCGTCCACCGATCCGAAGAACAGCGGCCCGTCGATGCGGTAGACCTTGGCGCCTTCGGGCGTGGTGTGGATTTTGGCATGGATGCGCTTGGAATTGTTCCACGCATAGGCCAGCGCCGAGACGATCACGCCGACGACGACGGCGACGGCCAGATCGCTCATCACCGTGACGGCGGTGACCAGCAGCATGACGAATGCATCCGTCAGCGGAATTTTCCTGAGGATGGTGATGCTCTGCCACGCGAAGGTGCCGATGACGACCATGAACATGACGCCGACCAGGGCGGCCAGCGGGATCTGCTCGATCATGCTCGAAGCGACGAGAATAAACGCCAGCAGGAACAGCGCCGCGGAAATGCCCGACAAGCGATGCCGGCCGCCGGATTTCACGTTGATGATAGACTGGCCGATCATGGCGCAACCGCCCATGCCACCAAAGAATCCGGTCAGCGTGTTGGCGATGCCTTGGGCGATACATTCCTGCGAGGCGCCGCCGCGCTTGTTGACGATGTCGCCGACAAGGTTGAGCGTGAGCAGACTTTCAATCAGGCCGATGGCCGACAGGATCAGCGCGAACGGCAAGATGATCTTCAGCGTCTCCAGTGTCAGCGGCACCATCGGGATGTGCAGGGAAGGCAGTCCGCCCTTGATCGACGCCAGATCGCCGACGCGCGGCACATCGATGCCGAAGGCGATAACGATACCGGCGACCACGGCAATCGCGCAGAGTGGCGCGGGCACGGCCTTTGTCAGCTTCGGCATCAGCCAGATGATGGCCATCGTCAGAGCGACCAGACCCAGCATCACGGCAAGCGGCATGCCGGTCATCCATTGCATCCGGCCGTCTGTGCCGGGAAGCTGAAATTGTGACATTTGCGCCAGGAAAATGATGATGGCGAGGCCGTTGACGAATCCCAGCATCACCGGGTGCGGCACCAGACGGATGAACTTGCCGAGGTGAAAGACACCGGCAAAAACCTGGATGATGCCCATCAGAATCACGGTTGCGAACAAATATTCGACGCCGTGGCGGGCAACCAGCGCGACCATGACCACGGCCAGTGCGCCTGTGGCGCCGGAAATCATGCCGGGACGGCCGCCGATCAAGGCCGTCACCAGACCGACGATAAACGCCGCATACAGGCCGACCAGCGGGTGCACCCCGGCGACGAACGAAAACGCCACGGCTTCCGGTACCATGGCCAGGGCAACGGTCAGTCCGGCCAGTATTTCGGTCTTGATGATGAGGGGCGACATCGAAGCGGCCCAGCCGCCTTCATGCCGGGCAAAAGAAAAACGACCCGTGAGGGTCGCCAGAGAAAGCTTAACCACGTTTTGAAAATCCAATATCAGGCCTGAGCCGGGGAAGAGTTGTTGCGGTGGTGATAAAGCATTTATGCTGCATTGCAACATAAATATCACGGATCGGCGGGTAATGGTTGTGATACGGCGACAGGGCCACTTAAAATCCCTGCAGGTTTGGGAGGACCGGTATGACGCTGACAGCATCCGATATCGAACAGTTTCACCGCGACGGGTATGTTTTTCCCGTCGATATCCTTGATTCTTCCGAGGTTGCGGATATTCGTGCGCAACTTCAGGCGGAAGAAGCGAAGCACGGCGGCAAGCTGTTGCCCGGGCAGCGCTCGAAAGGGCACCTTCTTTTCAAGTGGCTCGATGACCTGATCCGCGATCCGCGCGTTCTCGATCCGGTCGAACAACTGATCGGCCCGAATATCCTCTGCTGGAACACGCTTTTCTGGATCAAGGAAGCCGATCACAGGTCTTTTGTCGGCTGGCATCAGGACACCAAGTACTGGGGGCTTTCCAGCGACAAGGTGGTGACCGCCTGGGTGGCGCTGTCCCCGGCAAGCATCGAAGCCGGGTGCATGAAAGTGCTGCCGGGCTCGCACCGGGGCGATATTCTGGAACACGACGAACGTTACAACGAGGACAATATGCTGACTCGCGGGCAGGAACTCTCGAACGTGCCCCGCGACGAGGATGCGGTGTTCATGCCGCTCCAACCCGGTCAGATGTCGATTCACAACTACCGGATCGCGCACGCGTCGGGGCCGAACAATGCGCCCGACCGGCGGATCGGCGTTTCCATGCACTTCATGCCGCCGGAAACGGAACAGATCGTCGGCTCATGGGACAGCGCGGCGCTGGTGCGGGGCGAAGATCCGTTCGGTCACTTCGAGCCGACACCGGTCCCGGCGCACGACTTCGACGCCGCCGCGGTGGCTTTCCATGAACGCGCCACGCAGGCATTCCGCGAAGTCCTGTATCACGGCGCCGAGAACAATACCGGCAAGTTGTAGCAAAAGCTCATGCTTCGAGACGGATGCACCGCATCCTCCTCAGCATAAGGTGGGACCCGAGATTAAATTGACCCTCGTCATGAGGAGGCCGACAGGCCGTCTCGAAGGATGATCCGACGTGTTTTTATGTCCTGACGCGCAGCAGCATGACCGCGAACAGATTGTCCGCATCGCACCACATGGCGAGCTTGGCGAAGCCCGCCGCCTGCGCCATGGCCTCGAATTCCTCAGGCGTGAACTTGTATGAATTCTCGGTGTGTATGGTCTCGCCGGCGCTGAAGTGAAAGCCGGTCCCGCCGACGTGGACGGTCTGGTCGGTGCAGCTTTCGAGATGCATCTCGACCCGGCCGGCGAGCGCATTGTAACGCGCGATATGGCGGAACAGCGACGGGTTGAAATCACCATCCAGTTCATTGTTGATGCGCGTCAGCAGGTTCTTGTTGAATGCTTCCGTGATCCCCTGAGCGTCGTCATAGGCATCGACGAGGCGGCCTGCGTCCTTTTTCAGATCGACACCGATCACCAGCATGCCGTGGCGCCCGACGGTCTGGCGGATACCGGCAAGAAAGGCTTCGGCGTCGGCGGGGTCGAAATTGCCGATGGTCGAGCCGGGGAAGAACGCGACCCGTGCTTTCGGGCTGCGCTTCGGCAGCGGCAGATCGACGGCATGGGTGAAGTCAGCCTCGACAGCGAGGACTTCAAGATCTGGATAAGCGGCGCGGACGTCATCGGCCGCCTGTTGCAGTTGCTCGGCGGAAATGTCGATCGCGCACAGCGACACCGGATCGTGCAGCGCATCGAGCAGGATACGCACCTTGTCGAGCGCGCCGGAGCCGTATTCGATCAGCATCACGTCGGGGCCGAGCTTGGCCGCGATGTCGTCCGCGTTACTGCTCAGGATGCCCATTTCGGTGCGTGTCGGATAATACTCGTCCAGTTCGCAGATTTCCGTAAACAGCCGCGCCCCCTCGGCATCGTAGAAATATTTCGGCGACAAACGCTTCGGCGTCGCGGAAAGGCCGGTGACGACATCGTGCAGAAACGTCGCTTCGCTGCCGTCTGCCGGGGCGTCCGCGCCGACGCGGGACGCCGGGGCATCGTCGGCGAGGCGGATGCCCGAAAACTGCCAGCGTGCCCAGGGATGAAAGAAGTTCCGGTACGATGCGCGGATGTGCGCTTCGGGCGTGACGCAGGAGCCGCCCCGCAGCACCATCTGTCCCGACATGAACTTGCCGTTGTATTCGCCGACCGCACCTTCGGCCGGACGGTAGCCCGGGTAGGCGTCGTAGGCGCTCCCCGTCCATTCCCAGACATCACCGAACATCTGCGCCAGCCCGCCGGTGGGCGCGGGCATCGGGTGATAGATTCCGGTGCCGGCGAAATTCCCGGTCATATGCTGTTCGGCGGCGACGGCTTCCCATTCCGCCTCGCGCGCCAGCCGCGCGCCGGCCCAGCGGGCGAAGGCGTCGGCCTCGTAATAGCTGACGTGACACACCGGGGAATCCGGATCGACGGGGCGCAGGCCCGCGAGCGTGAAAATCCGCCACGCGCCATCATCGCCTTTCTGCCAGTACATCGGGGCCTGCCAGCCGTCTTCCTGACACTTCGCCCAGCCGTCCGACAGCCATAGCTCCGCGGTTCGATAACCGCCGTCCTCGATGAAGCGAACATATTCGCCGTTGGACACCGGGTGCGTCGCCAGACGGAACGGCTCCAGCCAGACCTTGTGGCGCGGCCCCTCGCAATCGAAAGCGAAGCCGCCTTCCTTGTGGCCGATTTCGACAAGGCCGCCCGGATGATCGGCCCAGCCTGTTTCGCGGTTGCGCGTCGCATCCATCGGCCTGGGCCGGTGGTAGGCGGGGAAAAGCGGGTTCATCGAAAGCGCGTGTTTGATGTCGGTGAGCAGAAGTTCCTGATGTTGCTGCTCGTGCTGCAGGCCAAGCTCGATCAGGTTGAGCACGTCGGGCGCCGGGGAGGTTTCCAGATAGGCCTTCATCCCGGCATCGACATGCGCACGAAAGGCATGAATGTCACTGAGCGGCGGGCGCGTCAGCATGCCGCGTTCGGGCCGCGCATGGCGGGCGCCGATCTGCTCGTAATAGGAATTGAACAGGTAATTGTAGTTCGGATCGAATACCGCGTAGCCGTCGACGTATGATTTCAGGATAAACGTTTCGAAAAACCATGTGGTATGTGCCAGATGCCATTTCGTCGGGCTGGTATCTGGCATCGACTGGATGCACTGATCCTCGGCGCTGAGCGGCTGGGCCAGGTTTTGCGTTTGTTCGCGGATGGCGCTGAAACGCTTGGCGATTTCGGCGGGATCCGGCGCTTTCAGGCCATGCGCCTGTGACTTCAACATGGGGAATCTCCTGCTTGTGGCACAAAGCCTAGCGCGTCGGCCACGGAAATGGCACCCCGCCCATGTAACAAATTCGTGACAACGTCATGACGCCGGTCAGGCGGGCGGGTCGGTGATTTCGGTCTTGAAGTCGGCCGGCGAGACAATCTCGAGCACTTCGAAATCATCCGAGCAGGCGATTTCGCGGTGGCGGATGCCTGGGCGCTGATGGATGAAGTCGCCTTTTTCGATGCGGTGCACGCCTTCGCCCTCGTATTCGAATTCGGCCCAGCCGTTCAGCACCAGGACAACCTGGAACCTGCAGTGATGGCAGTGCCACTGTTGCACGGCGTCTGCTTCCTTGCGGCCGTTGGCGCGGATCAGGTGTGCCACGTAATCGCCGTCGGTGGACGCCTTCAGGCCCAGGTCACGATAGTCGAATATATCGCGAAGCCCCGGTGTCCATTCGGCGTCGGTGGCCATGCTGTGGCTGAATGTCCAGGTCTCGGTCATGGTATCCTCCGGTCTATGTTGTCGCGAGTATAACGGTTTTGATACGGCGTGAAATGCCTACACCGCTTCGCCCGCAGCGCGGCCGCTGGCCCAGGCCCACTGGAAATTATAGCCGCCGAGCCAGCCGGTCACGTCGACCGCCTCGCCGATGATGAAAAGACCGGGCACGTTCTTGGCTTCCATGGTCTGCGAGGAAAGGTGCTTGGTGTCGATGCCGCCGAGCGTAACCTCGGCCTTGGCAAAGCCCTCGCTGCCGGTCGGCACGACCTGCCAGTTGTTGAGTTTGTGGCCGAACTGCGACAGATCGCGATCGGTGATCTCGCCGATGGGCCGGTCAGGCAGGTCGGCGGCGGCCAGCGCCGTCGCCAGGCGCGCCGGCAGCAGACGGCCGAGGACGTTGCCGGGCTTGGCCTTGGCGCCGGACTGCTTGGCAGCCAGCAGATACCCGGCGGCGTCGGTGTCGGGAATGATGTTGAGCGAGATCGCATCGCCTTCGCGCCAGTATGATGAAATCTGCAGGATTGCCGGGCCGGACAGGCCGCGGTGCGTCAGCAGCATGGCTTCGCGGAAGCTTGTCTTGCCGTGTCGGGCGATGCATTCGGTGGCGACGCCGCTCAAGGGGTTCATCAACGCGAGATCGTCGGCGCCGACCTTCAGCGGCACCAGGGCCGGGCGGGGATGGATCAGCGTCAGGCCGAACCGGCGCGCGGTGCGGTGCGCGAAATCGCTGGCACCCATTTTCGGGATCGACAGGCCGCCGCTGGCCAGCACCAGCGATGCGGCTTCGAAGTCCCCCTTGTCGGTCGCGACCTTGAAACGCTCGGCACGGGTAACATCGGTGACGTTGTGGTTGAGGCGGATATCGACCGCCCCGGCGCGGCATTCCCTGAGCAGCATTTCGACGACTGCCCCGGCGCGCCCGTCGCAAAACAACTGGCCCAGGGTCTTTTCGTGCCAGGCAATATCGTGCTTTTCGACCATTTGTATGAAATCCGCAGGCGTGTAGCGGGCGAGGGCGGATTTGCAGAAATGCCGGTTTGTGGAAATGAAGTTATCGGGTCGGCAGTGAGTGTTGGTGAAGTTGCACCGCCCGCCGCCGGAAATCAGGATTTTCTTGCCCGCCGCGTCGGCGTGATCCAGCAACAGCACGCGCCGCCCCCTGGCACCTGCGGTCAATGCGCACATCAAGCCGGCGGCCCCGGCACCGATGACGATGACGTCGAACTGTAGTGGGCGGTTTTGTGTCACGGCTTCACCTTTGCGGTTTTTCCTGGCAATCGCTTCCGCCTGGTCGTGCTTTGATCGATGTTGATGCGGCGGCGAGTTTATTTCAGCACCGTCCTCCGTGAAAGGTTGAATCCGGATGCTGGGCGGGCTAAAAGTGGCCCTGTATATTTTGAATTTTTTATTGGTACTGGCACCGTGAATGCCCAAGTGCTGCAATGAAGATCAAGATACTAAAGGGGACTGGCCGAACACCGGTTTCAAACATTAAATCTATGTGCGGATGAGACGCTTCTCGCGAAAAAAAGGAGCGCCGCCGTTTTTCCTGAACTTTGGAGGAAACATGTCTGGTAAAAAATATAACGTCCTGATCCTTGGGGCGTCATACGGCTCATTGCTGGCGACAAAACTTCTGTTGGCGGGTCACAACACCACCCTGATCTGCTTGCCGGAAGAGGCCGACCTGATCAATAAGGACGGCATTCATGTCCGCATACCTGTTCGCGGCCGAGATGAACTTGTGCAGGTGGATTCCGTCAATTCACCCGGCAAGCTGAATGCCGCCGGCCCCGGCGACGTCGATCCCAAGGATTACGATCTCGTCGCGCTGGCGATGCAGGAGCCGCAATACCGCTCTCCCGGGGTGCGCGAGCTTCTCGACAAGGTCGCCACATCCGGCGTGCCGTGCATGTCGATCATGAACATGCCGCCGCTGCCGTACCTGTTGCGCCTCCCGGGCATTCAGGCCGATGCCATCAAGCATTGCTATACCGATCCGACGGTGTGGGAAAACTTCGACAGCGACCTGATGACGCTGGCCAGTCCCGACCCGCAGGCTTTCCGCCCGCCGGACGAGCCGGTCAACGTTCTGCAGGTCAGCCTGCCGACCAACTTCAAGGTCGCACGCTTTGCGTCCGACGCGCACACCGACATGCTGCGCCAGATCGAACAGGACATTATGGACATTCGCTTCGATCCGGGTGACGGCACGCCGATCGAGCTGCCGGTGAAGCTCAAGGTCTATGAGTCGGTTTTCGTGCCGCTGGCGAAATGGGCGATGCTGATGACCGGCAATTACCGCTGCGTCATGGAGGACGAGGCCCGCTCGATCAAGGAAGCCGTGCACTCCAACCTGGAAGCCTCGAAGGAGGTCTACAACTGGGTGCATCAGCTGTGCCAGACGATGGGTGCGGATCCGGCCGACATGGTACCGTTCGAAAAGTACGCGAACGCCGCCCAGGGCCTGTCGAAACCGTCGTCGGCGGCGCGCGCACTGTTTGCCGGTGCGCCGAACATTGAGCGGCTGGACCTTCTCGTGAAGACCCTGTCGGACGGGATCGGTATGCACTCGAAAATGGTCGAAGACACGGTCGAACTGGTCAACAAGCGTCTGCAGACGAACCGCGCCGCAAAAGGCTAAGCAATCCCTGACGGACTTGTCCCGCCGATAAGGCGGCGTTTGACGGTGCAAGCCGGCGGACGCCGCCTTTGGTTTTTTAGGCAGGTATTCTCTCCCGGGAAATGCCGGGGCAGGGAACTGGCACCATGATCCGCACGGTGCTGGCCCTTTCTCATATCTGCAATGACTACTACCCCATACAGGGGAGGACTGGGAATACAGGGCTTTTTACCTAAAGGACCATGCCGCGCCAGGGCTGATAAATAGATTTGACGGCGATGCATAAATATGAAAAATTAGGACATAACGTCTCATTAATGAATTTTATTGTTTTTTGATAATCGCTCAAACCTGGCCGACGAAAAGGCCGGAAAGTTGGCAAGCAAGGAGCCGAAACTATGAAAATGACAACCGAGGAAGCATTCGTAAAAGTTCTGCAAAAGCATGGTATCGAACATGCGTTCGGGATTATTGGCTCGGCCATGATGCCGGTGTCCGATATTTTCCCGAAGGCCGGGATCACGTTCTGGGACTGCGCGCATGAGTGCAATGCCGGCATGATGGCCGACGGGTTCACCCGATCCAGCGGCAAGATGAGCATGATGATCGCGCAGAACGGCCCGGGCATTACCAACTTCGTGACGCCGGTCAAAACCGCATACTGGAACCATACGCCGTTGCTTCTGGTGACGCCGCAGGCTGCCAACAAGACCATCGGTCAGGGCGGTTTTCAGGAAATCCCGCAGATGGCCCTGTTCGAGGACATGGTCTGCTATCAGGAAGAAGTGCGCGATCCGACGCGGATCGCCGAAGTACTGAACCGCGTCATCGAACAGGCCTGGCGCGGTAGCGGCCCGGCACAGATCAACGTACCGCGCGATTTCTGGACCCAGGTCGTCGATATCGAAATTCCCGACACCGTGAAGCTGGAACGCCCGGCCGGTGGCGCCGCCGCCATCGCCGATGCTGCCAAGCTGCTGTCGGAAGCCAAGTTCCCGGTCATCCTGAACGGCGCCGGCGTGGTGCTGTCGGGGGGCATCCCGGCATCCGCGGCGCTGGCCGAAAAACTGAGCGCGCCGGTCTGCTGCGGCTATCAGCACAATGACGCCTTCCCGGGCTCGCATCCGCTATTCGCCGGGCCGCTCGGCTACAACGGCTCGAAGGCAGCGATGGAACTGATCTCCAAGGCCGATGTTGTTCTCGCGCTGGGGACGCGCCTCAACCCGTTCTCGACCCTGCCGGGGTATGGTATCGATTACTGGCCCAAGGATGCCAAGGTGATCCAGGTCGATATGAACGCGGATCGCATCGGTCTGACCAAGAAAGTTACCGTCGCCATTCAGGGCGATGCCAAGCTGGTTGCCGAAAGCCTGCTGTCGCAGCTTTCTGCAGATGCCGGTAATGCCGACCGCGAAGACCGTGAAAAGCTGATCCACCAGACCCGTTCGGCCTGGCTGCAGCAACTGTCGTCGATGGATCACGAAGACGACGATCCGGGCACCACCTGGAACGAGCGTGCCCGTAACAGCCAGCCCGAACGGATGTCGCCGCGCATGGCGTGGCGCGCCATTCAGGCGGCAATGCCGAAGGATGTGATCATTTCGTCGGACATCGGTAACAACTGTGCCATCGGTAACGCTTATCCGACCTTCGAACATGGTCGCCGCTATCTGGCACCAGGCCTGTTCGGCCCCTGCGGATACGGTCTGCCGTCGATTGTCGGTGCCAAGATAGCAAAACCGGACATGCCGGTGATCGGCTTTGCCGGTGACGGCGCATTCGGCATCTCCATGAACGAGATGACGGCGATCGGCCGCGATCCGTGGCCGCCGGTCACGATGGTAATCTTCCGCAACTACCAGTGGGGTGCGGAAAAACGCAACACCACACTGTGGTATGCGGACAACTTCGTCGGCACCGAGCTTGATCTCGATGTGAAGTACGCAGATATCGCCAAGGCCTGTGGCGTCAAAGGCGTCCAGGTGACGACGATGGCGGAACTGACCGAGCAGCTTGCCGCCGCCGTCGATGCGCAGATGAAGAACGGTGAAACCACCTTCATCGAAGTGGTGCTTAACCAGGAACTGGGCGAGCCGTTCCGCCGCGATGCCATGAAGGCGCCAGTTCAGGTCGCCGGCATCGACCCCGCCGACATGTGCCCGCAAGAGGGTGCAAACTAACGCCGACCCTGTACCCGGCGTTAAGACAAGCCCCGGAACCTTGTTGGTTTCGGGGCTTTTCGTTTAACTGCGACGCTGCTTTAATTGCGGGTGATCGGCGGTGCCAAGGTTTGCCTGTGCAAGAACATGTCCGCGCAGGAAATGGTCGCCCTTCCGGAACGGCATGTGACACGCTTGTCCCGTGTGTGTTGACCGGCCGCCATCGGGCAGGGTGAGAACGCTATGCAATTTGCTCATGCCGACATTGCCGGTTTTCACTGGACGGCAAACCCGAACGATCAGTACATCGGCAAATCGCTGCTGACCTATGGCGAATGGTCGTATGGCGAAATCGACCTGTTGTGCGGCTATCTAGACCGCAATGCCAATGTCGTCGAGGTCGGCGCCAACATCGGCGCGCACACGGTGCCGCTGGCCCGCCATGTGACGGCGGGGCGGGTCATTGCCTTCGAACCGCAACGCATCTGCTTTCAGATGCTGGGCGCGAACGTCATCAATAACGACTGCATCAATGTCGCCACCTTCAACGCTGCTGTCGGCGATGTCGCCGGCAATACCGTCATGATGGATGCCGATCCGGCCATGCCGCTTAACTTCGGCGGCATCGGCGTCAATCAGGATCGTATCGAGGCCGGCGGCGGCATGGCGCTCGGGAAAACGCCGATTGTCCGGCTTGACGACATCATTGGACCAGAGCTGAAAACCGCCCTGATCAAGTGCGATGCCGAGGGGATGGAGGTACGGGTCATTGAAGGCGCGCGCCGGCTGATCGAACGGGACAAGCCGGTCCTTTATCTGGAAGACGACCGCCCGGCACTGTCGCAGGAACTGTACGAAACGGTGCGCGGTTTCGGCTATGACGTGTGGTGGCATCAGGTGCCGTTGTTCCGCCCCGATAATCTGGCCGGGCAGGCGGAAAACATTTTCCCGAACATCTATTCGTTCAGCCTGCTGTGCTGCCATGCGTCGAAACCGCTCGACACTGCCGGACTGCATAAACTTGAAAGCTTCGCGGATCATCCGATGCACAAGCGCGCCGCGCCCGCGACATGACAAGCCGGTGACGGGATGGTGATTTCGGACTGCTATCGTTACCTGTATTTCGTCATCCCCAAATGCGGTTCGGCATCGGTGCGGCACGCGATGGCGCCGTATACGGACATTGGCTATCCGGTGACGGATTTCGAACAGCATGTGACGATCGAAAAATTCCTCGGGCAATACGATTGCGAAAACCGTTTCGAGCGATATTTCAAGTTCACCTTTGTGCGCAATCCCTATGACCGGCTGTATTCCGGTTTCCGCCAGGACATGCTGGCGTCGAAGACATGGACATCGTGGATTGCCGCCAAGAAGCCGATCTTCGATGCGATCGGCGATGACTTTAACCTCTACATGCACGAATACGTCGCCAAGGCCGATATCGTCCATGCCTGGGACTGGGTCTGCTTTTGTCCGATGGTCGCGTTCTCGCACCTGAACGGGGCCTTCGCGCTCGACTGGATCGGCCGCACCGAGCATCTGGAGCGCGACCTGCATGCGCTTGCGGATAAACTCGGGATCGAAATCGGCACGGTGGAGAAGTTCAATATGCGTGAGCCCGCCGCAGGTACGCCAGAGCAGCCGAAATACTTGTCCCGATACAACCGTGCGACGGTTCAACTGGTCAACGATCTGTATGCAGAGGATTTTGCCGCCTTCGACTATCCTATGCTCGATCCCGGCGGTTTGCCGTCACACCTGTAGACGCTTTTCAAGCTCCGGTCCGGTGCCTAGTATTTTCATAATGCCGGGATAAACCGGTATTGAAATGGGTGCGGGATGGAAACTTTTGATTATGTGATCGTCGGTGCGGGTTCGGCGGGCAGCGTTCTCGCCAACAGGCTCGGCGAAGACTCGAACGTCAGCATCTGCGTGCTCGAAGCCGGGCCGTCGGACTGGGATCCCTTCATCCATATTCCGGCCGGGTTTATCTATACCATCAAGAACCCGCGCATTAACTGGCTGTATGAAACCGAACCGACGGAATGGACCGCCGGGCGCGCCATACAGCAGCCGCGCGGCAAGACGCTGGGCGGCTCAAGCTCGATCAACGGGCATATCTATACGCGCGGCAACCGCATGGATTACGACGGCTGGGCGCAACGCGGCAACCGGGGCTGGGGCTATGCCGACGTGTTGCCGTACTTCAAGCGTTCCGAAAACCGGGTCGGTGCGGGCGATGACACTTTTCGTGGCCGGGGCGGGCCGTTGACGGTCACTGATATCGACTGGTCGCACCCGCTGACGGATGCCTTTATCGAAGGCGTGCAGACCATCGGCATTCCCAAGGCGGACGACTACAACGGCGCCAAGCAGGAAGGTGCGACGTACTCGCAAAGGACCATCGCAGGCGGCCGGCGGATGTCGACGGCGCGGGCTTTCCTGCGCCCGGCGGTGAAGCGCGGCAATGTCCGTGTCATTACAAATGCGCATGCCACCCGTGTCATTCTCGACGGCAAGCGCGCGACCGGGGTCGCCTATAACAAGGGCGGTCGCAACGGCAAACCGATGCAGGTCATTGCGCGAAAGGAAGTAATTCTGTCCGGCGGGTCCATCAATTCGCCGCAACTACTGCAGGTTTCCGGGATCGGTGCGCCCGATTTCCTGAAATCGCTCGGCATCGAGGTCATGCACGCCCTGCCGGGGGTTGGTGAAAACCTCCGCGATCATTACGCACCCCGCTTCACGGCGCGGGTCAAGAATGTCCAGAGCCTCAACGAACGGACCAAGGGATTGCGTCTGCTCAGCGAGATCGCGCGCTGGGGCATGTCGCGTAAGGGCATCCTGTCGCTGAGCCCGACCCTGGTCTATTGCTTCTGGCGCTCGCATCCGGATATCGACTATAACGACGTGCAGTTCACCTTCACGCCCGCCAGCTACAAGGAAGGGGTGCAGTCCGAACTCGACGACTTCCCGGGTATGACCATTGCATCCTGGCAGCAGCGTCCGGAAAGCAGCGGATACGTGCGCGCGAAGTCATCCGACCCGTTCGAAAAACCGGTTATTCAACCGCGTTATCTGGAACACGAAACAGACCGCCGGGTCCTGCTGGCGGCGATGAAGCTGGCACGCAGGATGCTGACGACCGAACCCATGCAACGCTATTTCGATCACTGGATCTATCCCGGTGCGGACGTGCAGTCGGATGACGAACTGCTGCAGGTTGCCAAGGAACGCGGCACGACGACGTTCCATCCGATGGGGACCTGCCGCATGGCGCCCGATACCGACCCGACGGCGGTCGTCGATGACCGGCTTCGGGTTCACGGGCTGGAAGGGCTGCGCGTCGTCGATGCTTCGGTGATGCCGATGATGCCGTCGGCCAATCTGAATGCGCCGACCATCATGATTGCCGAAAAAGCCGCCGACATGATCCGCGGTATCGCGCCACCGGAGCCGATTATTCTAAAGGACTGATACCGGAGAATTTCCGCAGACATCCTGAACTTGATTCAGGATCCATAATTTCCGGCGTGATTTCGGTTGGTATGCATGGACCCTGAATCGAGTTCAGGGTGACGGAAGGAAAAAGCCTACGCGTCGCCCGGTACGCCGTAACTCGGCGCCGCGGACGGGTCGAGGGCACGGGTCACGTAATCATCCATCTGCGGCTTGTAACGCTGCCACAGCGCTTCCAGCTCGTTGATCGGGCAGCCATCCGTCCAGTCAATACGGAGATCGACGATCGGCCACGAGACACGGTCGACGACCTTGATGCCGGCGGAATGCACCGGCCCCGCTTCGCCACCTGCCGCAAGACCCGATTTCAGGGCATCGATCAGCCTGTCGGCAAGATGCATCGCGCTGTTTTCCGATTCCTCGAAGGCAAGGATCATGGATCGCGGCACGGACTTGTCGCCGAGAAGGTTGCCCGCCGCGGCGGCATTTTTTGTCGCCGCTTCGCCCCATGCGCCGAGAATTTCCGTACCCGAATGGATCGCTGTGTCGCCGCTACGATCAATGACCATGACCTGGCGAAATTCCATGTGTTGGGAACTGCTCAATAGCGTTTCGATGGTTTCCAGTGCGTCGGCTTCGGCGCGCAGCAGTCCGAGTCCGCGGGGGCCGAGAGACGGATCGGTAATATTCTGCGTGGCGACGGCGCCGACGCCGGCTTCGGCGAATGCGCAGCGTGCCGTAACGGCTGGGCTCGACGATGTGACGGCAACGCCGAACATGCCGGTATTGCGGCATCGGGCGACGATGGAAAATGTCATATGCCGCCTCCCGTTTGTGTGCCGGGCTGTCTTTGGCTGGTGCGGATCATGCAAATATTCTCCGTTAATCTTGTCCTGGGGCTAGGATCGACCATCCCCGGCCGCCTCGTAAAGCATGGAATTCAGACCTGCCTATTCCGCTATGCGGGCGTTTTTGGGCATCTTCGCTTGATGCAATGGCCCTGAGCCTCATATATGCGCTGACACAGCAGCGCCGGCGCAATGCCGCAATCGGGAGATCTGGATGCTCTATACGCCCACGGCAACACGCGGGATGATCACCTCGCCGCGTTGGCTGCTCGGGCGGACCTGGGGCGAGGACAACACCACGTTCAAGCTCGAAAGCCGCTTCGACCCGGATACCGTCAAGGCGTTGCGCGATTCCGGGCATGCCGTCGACATCATGGCGCCGTTCACGTCCATCATGGGACACGCCGAGGCGGTTTGCCGGCATGAGAACGGTCTGCTCGAAGGGGCCAGCAACCCGCGCAGCGACGGCGACGTCGCAGGCTTTTAGGGTTTCTTCACCAACGCCGTTGATAAAATTAGAATATGACCGTTGCCCGACTTATGATCGGGGAGCGTTTGTGATCGCTCGGGTAGAGGGGAGACGTTACCCATGGGGAGGTTTTTCGCATTGATCGGTGCCGGTATCGGCATCGGGGCCGGGTTTGTGTTGCTGGTCGCCGGCAGCTTTATCGGCTGGTGGGTTCTTGGCGTCTGTGCGCCGCTGGCGGCACTCGGGGTCTACGACCTGATCCAGACGCGGCATACGTTGTGGCGCAACTACCCGATCATATCGCATATGCGCTGGCTGTTCGAAGGCATCCGCCCGGAAATCCGCCAGTACCTGATCGAAAGCGATGCCGACGCTTTTCCGTTCAACCGCGAGCAACGTTCGCTGGTTTACCAGCGCGCCAAGAACGATCTGCAGACCATTCCCTTCGGTACCCAGCAAGATGTGTATGCGCCGGGTTATACGTACTTCAGCCATTCCATGCTGCCCGAACACGTCGATCCGAAAACGCTCAGGGTCAGCATCGGTGGGGACGCCTGCAAACAGCCCTATAGCTGCTCGTTGCTGAACGTCTCGGCAATGAGTTTCGGTGCGCTCAGCGGCAATGCCATTGCGGCACTGAACCGTGGCGCGGCGATGGGCGGTTTTGCGCATGACACCGGGGAAGGCGGCATTTCGCGTTATCATCGCGAGAACGGCGGCGACATTATCTGGGAAATCGGCTCGGGGTATTTCGGCTGTCGCACGGCGGACGGCCGTTTCTGTCTCGACACCTTCAGGGAGAAGGCCGCCGACAATCAGATCAAGATGATCGAGATCAAGCTGTCGCAGGGTGCCAAGCCGGGGCATGGCGGCATGCTGCCGGGGGCCAAGGTGACCGAGGAAATCTCGGAAGCGCGGGGGGTTCCGATTGGGGTCAACTGCATCTCGCCGTCGGCGCATTCGGCATTTTCAAGCCCGCAGGGTCTGGTCGATTTCATTCAACTGCTTCGCGATAACGCCGAAGGCAAACCGGTCGGTTTCAAGCTCTGCGTCGGACACCGGCGCGAATTCATGGCCATGATCAAGGCGATGCTGGCCAATGACTGTTATCCCGACTTCATCGTCATCGACGGCAAGGAAGGCGGCACCGGGGCCGCACCAGTCGAATTTTCCAACTCTCTCGGCCTGCCGCTCAGGGACGGGCTGCATTTCGTGCATCAGGCGCTGGTCGGCGCCGGTATCCGCGACAAGGTCAAGCTCGGCGCCAGCGGCAAGATCGTCTCCGGTGCCGACATGGCGCGGGCGCTCGCGCTCGGTGCGGACTGGTGTAACTCGGCGCGCGGTTTCATGTTCTCGATCGGCTGCATCCAGGCCCGGGCTTGCCATACCAACCGCTGCCCGACCGGGGTCGCAACGCAGGATCAGATGCGCCAGTCCGGTCTGCACGTCGGCGACAAGGCCCGACGCGTCGCCAATTTCCACGGCAACACACTGCTCGGCTTTGCCGAGATGCTGGGTGCCATGGGCCTGACCGCGCCGGATCAGATCACGCTGAACATGATCAATTTCCGCGAACCGCATCTGAGCGGCACCACCATGGTGACGCTGGAGCCGGGTCAGCTGCTGCGCGACGACTGTCCCGAGGAATACGCCATGCACTGGCGGCGTGCCGATCCATCGACGTTCCGCCGGGTCGACGCGCCGGCCTGAATCCTGTCAGGTGGTTTTCGCGGTGGGAATGGCGGCGCGTAATGCGGTGCCGACGACAACCAGTTGCGGGATTGTGTACAGAAACGAATTCAGCGTCGTCACCATCGCCTGCGGATCGTCGAGCGGCGGTGCCGGCGGGTTTGCATCGCGGGCCGCAGCCGTCACGCTGTCGATGAGCGGCTGCATGGCGGCGTTCAGGTCGGCCATGCGGGCCTCGACCTCGCCGCGGTGCATTGCCTGCAAAAGGCCCGGCGCCACATGCATCAGAAAATCCGGCCAGATCGCCAGGTGACGGTACAGCGTCGGGATCACCTGCGTCCCGGATGAGGGGAGCGCGCTTGGAATGGCGGCGCTGAGGTCCAGTACCGCGTCGCGCACGTCACCGCGCATGGCATTCAGACTCAAGGGCGCCGGCAGCTTGTGCGCGACGGGTGGTGGCTGCACGGCAACAGGTGGAAGCGATGCCGCCGGTGCCGGCGGTTGAGTCGGGTCGAGCAGATTTCGGATCGCCGTGATCAGGCTCAGGTTGACCGGATTCATGCGATTATAGGTGGCGATCATGGCCTCGATCAGCCGGTGCCCGTCGGCATCGACTCCTGTGGCCTGCATCTCAGCGGCGCTGACGGCGGGCAAGGGGACAATAGGAGTGTCGCCGACGGCCTTGAGCGCGTGTGCGGTGATCTGTCCGCTTTCCAGGGACGCGCCGACGATCGACCAGACCCAGGCGAGCATGCCGGGATACACGGCAAAGTGCCTGTATATCAGCGCCGGTGAGCCGACCCCCGTGGCGGTCATGATACGCTCGTAGATGTCGCGGGTTTCCGTATCGGCGTCGCTGACGGCGACTTCGGGTAGGGTATCCGTCATTCAGCAGAGTCTCCCGGAGTTGTTGCCGGCCCATAGGGGACGGTCATGCAATGATGGCCAACCCTCCCTTGTAGCACAATGGATTTGCGGAAAATCCGTGCCTCAGAGCAGCACCCCGGTGCGCCTTGAAATCATGTCCCGTGCCGCCGAAATCCAGCCCGCCGCGTACATCGGATTTTCATATTCGATTTTTCTTAATTGTTTAGGCATACTTCCCGTAAGCAAAAAAGTACCGGAGGAATTCATGCGTTCAGTCATCTGTTTATTCATGGCTCTGATAGTGCCGTTGACGGCATTCGCCAGCGAGGACATCCCCGATCAATATCCGGCATCAATGCTGTATTCGAAACCGGTCGAGGTGATCCCGCATGTCTGGTCGGCGATCGGCGCCACGGCCCCGCCTGGTTACGACAACACCGGGCATAACAATAATCTGAGCTTCATCGTCACCGGCGACGGGGTGATCGTCGTCAACGGCGGCGGGGCATACCTGCTGGCCAAGGCGTTGCATGACGAAATAAAACTGATCACCGATCAGCCGGTGAAACTGGTGATCAATGAAAACGGTCAGGGTCACGCCATGCTCGGCAACAGCTATTGGATCGAGCAGAACGTGAAGATTCTCGCGCATGCCGATGCCGCACACGAATTCAACGACCGTGCCGGGCAAATTATGGATAGCGCCAAGCGGCAGCTGAGGGAGCGTGCCCAGGGCACGAAAATCCAGGGGCCGACGGAAACCTTCGAGGACAAATACGAGATCGAGATGGGCAACTTCAGGATCGAGGTCCTGCATCTCGGCCCCGCACACAGCCCCGGCGATATTCAGGTCTGGTTGCCGGAACAGTCGCTGGTCATCGCCGGGGACATGGCGTTTCACGAACGCATGCTGCCGATCTTCGACGACACCGACACCAAGGGCTGGCTGGAAACCTGGGAGGGCCCGTTCGAGGCCTTGAAAGCGACCTACGTCATTCCGGGCCACGGGCACCCGACGAACATGGCGCAGGTGCGCCGCTATACCCATGATTATCTGGTTTATCTTCGCGGCAAGATCGCGGCGCATCTGGAGAACGGCGGCACGCTTGAACAGGCGTATTACGTCGATCAGACACCGTACAAGCATCTCGATACCTATGAACAGCTGGCGACCCGCAATGCAGGCCGTGTGTTCGTACAGATGGAGTTCGAATAGAACGCGGCCCCGGACAGTGGCGCGGGTCTCATCCTACGAGGCGCAACCAGCCGCCCCTCTGGATGAGTTAAGAAGGGAATTTCGACGTGTTTTCAGCCCCAGACTTCGAGCTTGATCTGCTGCAGCCATGCATCGGTGTATTCCGCGTCGGCCTTGCGGTCACCGGCGCTGGCGCCCAGCTCGGAGAAGTTGGTGCTGTTGCGGATGACGTGATCCGTTTCGTATGTATATGTCGCGCCGAGACGCACACCGTAATCCGGCGCGGCCAGCGAATAGCAGTTGGCAATCCACGACGGCTGGGGGACCGGATCGCCGTTGAGTTCGGCGGCAATAGCCTCGATGGCGACATGCGCCTGGCTGGCGGCCGTAGACCCCGCCTTGGGCAGCGGATCGGCGAGGGCGGCATCGCCGATGACGTACACGTCGTCGAGCAGCGTCGAGGCAAAGGTACGGATGTCGACCGGACACCAGCCGGTTTCATCGGTGGCCCCGGCATCGATGGCGATACGACCGGCGGTCTGCGGCGGAATAACGTTGAGCACGTCGGCCTTGATCTCTTCGAAATCGGTAATTGCGGTCAGGGTCTCGGGGTCGACCTCGCGCACCACGCCGTCATCGGCGATCGAGCGGTATTCGATAATATCCGGATAAAGCTGATCCCAGGCTTCGCTGAAAAGGTCCTGAAACGGAAATTCGTCCTTGGCGTCGAGGATCAGCAACCGCGCACCGGGTTTGTTGTTCTTGATATAATCCGCGACAAGGCAGGCCCGCTCGGCCGGCGCCGGGGGGCAGCGGTATGGCGCCGGCGGCATGGTCATGACAAACAACCCGCCGTCGGGCATGGCTTGCAACTGGCTTCTGAGAAGCAGTGTCTGCGGGCCGGCCTTCCAGGCATGCGGCACGCGCTCGGCGGTGTCGAGCGAGATGCCGTCGATGGAATCGTAATTAAAGGCAACGCCAGGCGAAAGGATCAGCTTGTCATAGACAAGCTTGCGGCCGCTGGCCGTGGTGACGGTGTGGGCGGTGGCGTCGATGCCGACGGCGGGGTCAAGCTCGACGGCGATGCCGTGCGCCTTGATGCTGTCGTAGCCGACTTCGACCGAGGCAAGTTCATGATATCCGGCGATGACGGAATTGCTGCCCGGGCACATCCAGAATTTCGGCTGGTCGGTCAGCAGGGTCACCTCGGCCGCCGGCATGTTGGCCCGCGCCGCGCGCGCCGCCGTTGCACCGCCGAAGCCGCCGCCGATGATAACGATCCGCACCTTTGCCTGCGACATTCTGGGGCTTTTGCCATCGGCAAGCACGGCACCGCCCGTAGCAAGAAAAGCCGCACTGCCTATCAGCATGTTCCGGCGTGTGTACGGAGTTTTGGTCATTTAGTATGAATTCCTGTAGCGATTGTTGCAGCTGTGGGGCCGGTCAATGAAGGGTATAATACAATCCATGGGTACAAAATCGATCCTGGCTGCGGGGCGCTGTTTTGCGATTGCTTTGATGCTGTGCGGTATCTCCGGAACAGCCGGAAGTGCAGAGCTGGTGATGTTCGAAAGCGAGACTTGCGCGTGGTGCAAGCGCTGGCATGATGAAATCGGCCCAGCCTATCCTAACACGCCGGAATCCAAGTGTGCGCCTTTGCGCCGTGTGGATATTCACGATCAGCGGCCCGACGATCTTAGTGGTGTTTCCGCCATCGTATACACTCCGACCTTCGTCCTTTTCCATGAGGGCAAGGAAGTTGCCCGTCTCGTCGGTTATGCGGGGGAAGATTTTTTCTGGCCGCTTCTGGCACAGGAACTTGTCAAACTCCCCCAACCCTGTTCACACTAGGATGTGTTATTTAGGAATCGTATTCAATGTTGATATATAATATATTTTGAATATGATTAAGGGAATTGGAGCGACGATCATAATTCACCACGTGTGGAATATGATTCCGAATACAAGGAAAATGATCGCTCCTGAATGAGGCACATTTTATTGGGAGGCGATTGCCCTATGCCAAAGTTGAGAACATTTGTTCCGGCCCTTGCTGCTGCATTTTTGCTGGCAGGGACGGCCTATGCCGCCGATCTCGTGAAATACGAGGTCGTCGATAATTCCGTAAACAAATCACTGACCGGCAAAGCCGGCGATCCCCAAAAGGGGGTTAAGACGTTCACCAACCGCAAGCTTGGGAACTGTCTGGCGTGTCATCAAGTGACTGCATTGTCGGCTCAGCCGTTCCACGGTGAGATCGGCCCGTCACTAGACGGTGTTGCGGGGCGTTACAGCGAAGGACAGCTTCGTATGCAGGTCATCAACGCAAAGGTGATCAACCCCGACACCATCATGCCGGCATTTTATCGCGTTAACGGTTTTCACCGAGTACTCGATAAATTCAAGGATAAGCCGATCCTCAACGCCGAAGAGGTCGAGGATGTCGTCGCTTATCTGAAAACCCTCAAGTAAGCATAAAAAACCAAGAGGAACAGACATGTCCACGAAACAAGCACTTTCAGCATTGACGCGCCGCGAGGCACTGTTGCTGGCTGCCGGAGCGACGATGGTCGCCGCCGGGGGCGTCGTTTTGACGAGCGGCACCGCAAATGCAGACCAGAAAATGGTCGATGAAGCAGTCATGAAACTGGTCGGTAAAAAACCGGCCGAAGGCAAGATCACGCTCGATCTTCCGCAAATCGCCGAAAACGGCAACACGGTTCCGGTCGGTTTCACGGTCGAAAGCCCAATGACCGCCGATAACTATGTGAAAGCCGTGCACCTGTTCGCTGACGGCAACCCGGCGCCGGCAGTCGCTTCGATGTACTTCACACCGATGAGCGGGAAAGCTTCGGCGTCGACGCGTATGCGTCTTGCCGGTACGCAGAACGTTGTTGCAGTCGCCGAAATGAGCGACGGCAGTGCGTTCCGTTTCCAGCAGGAAGTTAAAGTCACAATCGGCGGCTGCGGCGGCTGACGCGAGCAAAAGGAGAATATCATGGCTAAAAATGTAAAACCCCGCGTTCGTGTCCAGAAGAAGGCTGCGAAAGGCGAGATCGTCGAAATCAAGACACTGATTTCGCACAAGATGGAATCCGGTCGCCGTAAAGGTAAGGACGGCAAGCTGATCCCCCGGAGCATCATCAACAAGATGGAAGTCACGTTTAACGGCAAGCCGTTGTTCAGTTCTGACTGGGCTCCGGCTATTTCGGCAAATCCATACATGTCCTTCTTTGCGAAGGTCGAAGAAAGTGGTGAGTTTGCCTTCGCTTGGACTGATGACGACGGTTCCGTTTATAAGAAAACCGCGAGCATCACCGTAGCATAAGCGGCTAACAAAACATTGGGAGGCAAACACCTATGAAAATGAACTGGAAACAGATCACGTTTCTGTCGGCTGCCGTTGCTGTCGGTTTAAGCGTGTTCGCCGCTACCGCCGATGCTGCGGATTGGGGACAATATCAAGTCGATGACCGCCGAAGCGGTTTCACCTACATGACCGACGAAAGCCGGGCCATGCAGGTCGACAACTTCCAGAACCCGGGCATGCTCTGGGCTGAACAGGGTGCCGAACTTTGGAGCAAGGTTGACGGCAAGGCCGGTAAATCCTGCGCCAGTTGTCACGGCGATTCTGGAGAAACCATGAAGGGCGTTGCGGCGAGCTATCCTGAGTACGATCAGGAACTCGGCAAAGTGCAGACCGTTGAGCAGCAGATCAACTACTGCCTCGAGAACCGCATGGAAGCCAAGCCGTACAAGTGGGAATCGGGTGAAATGTTGTCGATGACGGTGTTCATCAACAACCAGTCGCTCGGCATGCCGGTCAACGTCAAGATCGACGGCCCCGCTGCCGCCGCATTCGAAAAGGGCAAGGCGTTCTATTACGAGCGCCGTGGCCAGCTCGATCTGGCGTGCAAGCATTGCCACGAAGACTATGCCGGCGGGATCATCCGTGCCAATACCCTGACACAGGGGCAGATCAACGGGTTCCCGACGTACCGTCTGAAATGGCAGAAGGTGGGTTCCGTACACCGCCGCTTCCGCGGATGTAACAAGATGGTTCGCGCGAAACCGTATGCCTATGGTTCGGATGAGTATGTGAACCTCGAACTTTACGTGAAATCTCGTGGCATGGGACTTCCGGTCGAAACGCCGGCAGTTCGCAACTAGCAAACCACAGCCTGGACCGGAGGGGCGTGATCGTCCCTCCGGTCTAATTTTCAAATTCCAGTACAGAGGGTCTGCGCCGTGATCTCCCGTCGCGAATTCTTCCATCTTGCCGCCGCAACGGCAGCCGTTACCGGTACCAGCATGCCGTTCGGCCGTGCCATGGCACAGCAGAAAATCGATCAGTCCAGCCTTCTGGAGTTCGACGCTCTGGGCCAGGTGACGCTTCTGCATTTCACCGATCTCCATGCGCAATTGACCCCGGTTTATTTCCGCGAGCCGTCCGTCAACATCGGTGTCGGCGAGGTTAACGGACTGCCGCCGCATATTACCGGCAAGGATTTCCTCGGCCATTACGGCATCAAGCCCGGCACGCCCGAAGCCTATGCCATGTCCAGCCAGGACTTCACATCCCTGGCCAAGGAATACGGCAAGGTCGGCGGTATCGACCGCATGGCGACCCTGGTAAAGGCGATCCGCGCCGAACGGCCGAACAACACCCTGTTCCTGGACGGCGGCGACACCTGGCAAGGATCATTTACGTCGCTTGAAACCCAGGGCGAGGATATGGTTCAGGTACAAAATGCGCTCGGCCTCGATGCCATGACGGCGCACTGGGAATTCACCTATGGGCAGGACCGTGTCAACGAGCTGAAGGACATGCTCGCGTTTCCGTTCCTCGCCGGGAACGTCACCGATACGGAATGGAAAGAGCCGGTATTCGAATCGACCGCCTATTTCGACCGCGGCGGCGTCAAGGTTGCGGTCATCGGCCAGGCATTCCCCTATACGCCGGTTGCCAACCCGCGCTACCTGATGCCCGACTGGTCGTTCGGGATCAATGAAAAGACAGTCCAAAAGCACGTCGACAATGCACGCGCCCAGGGCGCCGGGCTTGTGGTGCTGCTGTCGCACAACGGCTTTGACGTCGATCGCAAGCTGGCCAGCCGGGTCAACGGCATCGATGTAATCCTGACCGGGCATACGCACGACGCGCTGCCGAAGGTCGAGATCGTCAACAACGCGATCCTCGTCGCCTCGGGCAGTCACGGCAAGTTCCTGTCCCGCCTCGATCTCGATGTGCAGGGCGGCAAGGTCAATGCCTACCGCTTCAAGCTGATCCCCGTTTTTTCGGATGTCATCACGCCGGATGCGGAAATGGCGGCACTGGTCGAGAAAATCCGCGCGCCGCACAAGGACGAGATCGAAAAGGTTCTCGGGACGGCCGACACCACGCTTTACCGCCGCGGCAATTTCAACGGCACCTTCGACGATCTGATCTGTCAGGCGCTTTTGGAAGAACGCGATGCGGAAATCGCCTTGTCGCCGGGCTTCCGCTGGGGCTCAAGCCTGTTACCGGGTCAGGAAATCACCGTCGAGCATGTGCACCACCACACCTCGATCACTTATCCGAACGTGTACCGGACCGAAATGAAGGGATCCTTCATCAAGGAAATCCTCGAAGATGTTGCCGATAACCTGTTCAACCCCGATCCGTATTATCAACAGGGCGGAGACATGGTGCGCGTCGGCGGCATGAGCTACACCATCGATGTCGGCAAGAAAATCGGTTCGCGTATTTCCAACATGACCACCAACAAGGACGGCAAGCCGATCGATCCCAACCGCAACTATGTTGTGTCCGGCTGGGCTTCGGTCAACGAAGGCACCGAGGGGCCGCCCGCGTACGATCTTGTTGCCGGCTATATTGCCAAGAAAAAGACGGTTAACATACCGGAGAACCAGACCGTAACGGTCCGGGGCGCCTGATAAACGCCGTTCCGTCGGGGCGGCCCATGTGAACATCTAAGGGTGGACTGGCCATGGCAGGTCTTGATATCGGGTTTGCCGGTGCGTTTATCGCCGGATTGCTGAGCTTTCTGTCACCGTGCGTGCTGCCGCTGGTGCCGCCGTATCTCTGTTTCATTGGCGGTGTCAGCCTGACGGAGATGACAGGGGATGACGGGCCGCCGCCAGGCGCCAACCGCCGCGTGTTCATGTCGGCGCTGTTCTTCGTCATCGGCTTTTCACTGGTCTTTATCCTGTTCGGCGCGACGGCATCCTTCCTTGGCCAACTGCTGGCTGAAAACATGATCTGGATCGGCCGCTTTGCCGGCGTGCTGGTCATCGTCATGGGGGTGCACTTCCTCGGCATCGTCAAAATTCCGCTGCTGTACCGTGAAGCGCGGTTTCAGGGACCGGCCAAGCCGGTCGGCTTTTTCGGGGCTTTCCTGATGGGCCTGGCGTTCGCGTTCGGCTGGACGCCCTGCGTCGGGCCGGTGCTGGCGGCGATCCTCATGATGGCGGGTAGCGAGGAATCCGTGTCCCGTGGTACGCTTTTGCTGGCCAGTTACGCGGCCGGGATCGGTATTCCATTTCTGATTGCGGCACTCGGGATCGGGCCGTTCCTCCGGCTCATGCCGGGTGTCCGCAAGCATATGGGGACGGTGGAAAAGGTGATCGGGGTATTCCTGATTCTGACCGGCATACTGTTCCTGACCGGGAATATTGCCGACGTCGCCTATTGGCTTCTCGAAGCCTTCCCGTCACTCGGCAAGGTCGGCTGAGTCTTCACCCCATCCTTCGAGACACGGCTGCGCCGTTCCTCAGGATGAGGCGCAGCTTTTTACCGCCCTCATGCTGAGGAGAGCGCATTGCGCTCGTCTCGAAGCATGGGGAGGTTGATCGTCAGCCGCCGAAGCGGAAGTATATGATCCGGTCGAACGAGCGCAGTTCACGCAGCACGTTGATGACTCGGACTGGGTCTTCGCTTTTGATGGCCGGGTACATGGAACGGATGGAATCGGTTGTGCCGTCGAAAAGGCGGATGAATTCAGGGTCTTCGGTGTATTTTTTCGGCGCCATGCCCCGGCAATCCAACAAGAGCGTTTCGTAAGTCCGGCTTTCCCCGGTGATCTGTTCGCGGACTTTTGGAATTCCCAGCTCGGGTGTCAGGTGCCGATGCTTGTAGAGCGGCTCGACGGCGCGGTTCAGCTCGGTAATGCAATCCGCATAAAGCCGCACGCCGTTGCGTTTGCGAAGATCGTAAAGCGTGTCGCGAACCGGGGTCAGGTACTTGGCGGCAGCTTTGGTGTCGCCTTCTTCAGCCGCGGCGAGGGCGGCCTCGAGTACCTTTCCGATTCCGCTGAGCGTGTCCCTGAAGCTGCTGTCCTTGGCATAGGCGGGCGGCGGCGATCCGGCGTAGGTCTGGACAATATCGCGCCAGACATCCAGCGCGCCGGCGATTTCCAGAGAGGCGAGACCCGGGTTTTCCGTTCTGAGATAACTCGTCGCTGCCCGGTAGCCGCCGTATGCCTCACTCAGGGCATCGTGGAACGCGGTATTCCTGTCGGCACGTGCGGACGTGCCTGTCATGAATACAAAAAGGCCGAGGACGAGTATGAAACGAAACATCGTGCTGTATCCTGTTGAGAATGCATTTGCCATCTTGGCGAACGACAACGTCTAGACTAATCTACACATTCGATAATGGGAATGCGTTTAGAGGTTACCGTGCAAAAAAATACACTGACGCGCCGACGTTTTCACCAACTTGGACTGGCCACCGCCGCTACGGCGATCGGCACGTGGCCGGGTAGGCTTCTTGCCGATGATCTGAAATACAACGATGACGGGCTGATTATTCAGCCGTGGTTTCTGGAATCGTTTCTGATCCTGAAAGAGGATCTGGCTGAGGCGACGTCGAACGGCAAGCGGTTTGCGGTGTTCTGGGAACTCAAAGGCTGCCCGTATTGCAAGGAGACGCACCGCGTCAACCTGGCGCAGCCTGAAATCCTCGACTATGTGAAAAGCAATTTCACGATCCTGCAGCTGAATGTTATCGGGTCGCGTATGGTGACCGATTTCGATGGCGAGGAACTGTCGGAAAAGGAACTGGCGCGCAAGTGGCAGGTTCGTTTTACACCGACTATTCAGTTCTTTACCGACGATGCGGAAGCCGCGGACGGCAAGAATGGGCGTGAAAATGAAGTGGCGCGGATCCCCGGTTATTTCAAACCGGCGCATTTTCTCGCCATGTTTAAATATGTCGAGGCAAAAGCCTACACCAAGCAGAAATTCCACGAATTCGTGCGCGCCCAGTCCGCGGGATGACGTCGGCGCCTGGATCGTGCCGAAATTTGCTCATGGCAAAGGTTTCGGGGACGTAACCGTCTTGCGGAAACAGCATTTAAATTTACAGGGAAATCAGGCTGCGGCGCTTTTACGTTGTGCAGACATCTTTTCGCGTGCGGCTTTTGCTTCGGCCGAGCAGAACAGGTTGTACATCAGTTCGAGAATCTGGCCGACGTCATCGCTGGCGAGCGAGTAATAGATGGTTTTGCCGTCGCGGCGAGTTTCCACAAGACCGTCGGCGCGTAGCCGGGCAAGCTGTTGCGACAGGGTCGGCTGACGCAGCCCCAGCGCGGTTTCAAGCTCGGAAACCGACAGTTCGCCTTCACTCAGGTGACACAGAATAAGAAGTCTGTTCTCATTGCCGAGCGCCTTAAGAAAATCCGCCGCCTGTGAGGCGCCTGCGAGCATTGCTTGATCTACCATCTCATTTATCCTTTAGCGGGAATAACCCCGAACGCTACGAATCGTATATTGCATTGCAGTGTAATAACTTTCCCGGGCATTTGCCAGATATATTCAGGGTCGGTGATATGTTTCATGCGTAGAAATGAATCCTACCACATTGTAAAAATGTTATTACCTTGTATTAATTCCTGTGAGGAACAACACTCGGTAAAATGATCTTATTGTTTCCATTTTAGAATATAATAAGCTTGGCCTTCCATTTGAGGAGGAGACCATGAGCAAGATACTCAGACAGATTGCCGATCTACGCCACGTCAGGGCCGAGTTGCTGTTTGCCGATCCCGATGGCGAAACGCCGAGCGTCATCATTCCGAAGGATGACCAGGGGACGACGTGCCGGGGTGGGCTCGATCTGCGCGAGGTGCTGATCGCCAGCGGACGCGATGCGGCGGCGAGCTTCTCCCTCGACAAGGAAGGCTTCGCCTTTGTCAGCGGGGCCAGCGCGGTCAGGAATTTCGAAGACGACGCCGAAATCGAGCGAGTGTACTACCCCGAAATCAGAAAGCTCGTCACCGCTGCCACCGGTGCCGCCGAGGTCGAGATTTTCGATCACACCCTGCGCGTCACCGATCCGCAGACGTCTTACCGCCGCCCGGCCAGCCATGCGCATAATGACTATACCGAGGAATCCGGTCCGGACCGGCTCAGCGACATGATCGGCGAGGAACGTGCCCAGGCCTGGCGCAAGGACCGTCTGGTGCAGGTCAATGTATGGCGGCCGATTGCCGAGCCGGTGCGGCGCATGCCGCTGGCGCTGCTTGATGCCTCAAGCATGGACGCGCGCGACCTGGTCGACACCCGTATCGTCAACCAACGCCAGAACGGGCGTGTCGGCAGGATCTACAGTGTCGCGCACCGTGAAGGGCATCGCTGGTTCTATTTCCCGGAAATGACCATGTCCGAGGCAATTCTGATCAAGGGTTACGACAGTTTGCTGGACGGCCGTGCGCGCTTTACGCCGCATTCCGCGTTCGAGCATCCGGAAACGACGGCGGATATGCCGCCGCGCCGCTCGATCGAGGTGCGGACCTTCGCCCGCGTTCTGGCCTGAGAAACCGCTTACGAGGTCTCTTCGAAACATCCCCTGAGCGCAAAACCCATGTGCCGGAGGAGTTGCAGGTAAAGTTCCGGACCAGGCATCAACTGTGCGCCCAGCGGATCGATCTCGGCCGCCTTCGCGCCCGTGCCCTCGATCAGGAGGCGGACGAAGGTGTCTGAGAACTGCGGTTCAGCGAAGACACAGCGGACATTGTAGTCGCTGATTTTCCTGCGGATTTCGCTGATCTTTCCCGGTCCCGGTTCGTGTTCGGGCGTTACCGAAAGTGCGATGAATTCCAGTAGCCCGAAATGATGTGTGAAGTGGTCATAAGCGTCGTGCAGGACGACCAGATAATCGTCTTGCAGCGGCGCGACAAGACGGCGGACCTCGGCATCGACACTGATCAGTTGTTCGATGGCGTCGGCAGTGTTCTTCTTAATTCTGGGTGCTTGCGCCGGCAATGCGGCCGACATGGTGGCGGCGATCTGCTCGATCATTTCCACGGCTTGCGCCGGGTCGAGCCAGATATGTAAATCCTCGCCATCGCTGTGCAGGTGGCCTTGGTGTTCGTGTGCGCCGTTTTCCTTGCCGTGCGCATCGTCATCGTCGACGAAAGCAACCACGCGTGCAGAGGCGGGCAGGGTTTCAAGCGGCTTGATCATGAACGTTTCCAGTTCCGGGCCGACCCAGAAAATGACATCGGCATGCGCCAATGCCCTGGCATCCGACGGGCGCATCGCGAAGCCGTGCGGCGAACTGGCACCGCGCACGATCAGATAAGGCTCAGCCACACCCGCCAGCACCATCGAAACCAGAGAGTGGACGGGTTTTATCGTGGTAACGACGCGCACCGGTTCGGCGGTTGCGGAAACGGCACGCAAGGACAGACACAGTGCCAGAACGCCGATAACAAAAGGGGTACGCATCGTCGGAAAACTCGCTTTTAATGTTGTTTCGGGAATGCAGATGTTGTTATGATATAACATCATGAATTTTACCGGTCAAACAAATGCATCGTCTGCCCGTCTGCTGATTGCCTCGGCCGGGGTCGGTGTACGCCATGGCCAGCGTTGGCTGATCGACCATGTCGATCTGCAAGTGCATGCCGGCGAGATCGTTACGTTGATCGGTCCGAACGGTTCCGGCAAGAGCACCACGGTACGCGCCCTGCTCGGGTTGATTGCGCACGATGCCGGGCGCATTGAGCGGGCGCCGGGGCTCAGGGTCGGTTATGTACCGCAGAAACTTGCCATCGACTGGACAATGCCGCTGACGGTGCGCCGTTTCATGACGCTGACCGCGCAACATGCCGCCCAGGCCATCGACCGTGCCCTGGACGAGGTCGGTCTGAACGGATTTTCCAATCGCGACGTCCAGGTTCTGTCCGGTGGTGAATTCCAGCGCCTTTTGCTGGCCCGCGCGATCATTGCAGAGCCGGAACTGCTGGTTCTCGATGAGCCGGTGCAGGGTGTCGACGCGACGGGGGAAATCGCGCTTTACGAACTTATCGCCGAACTCCGCAACCGGCACGATTGCGGCATCTTGCTGATATCGCACGATCTGCACATCGTCATGGCGGCGACGGATACCGTTGTTTGTCTGAACGGGCATGTGTGCTGCTCCGGGACGCCGCAGACGGTATCGGAAAGTCCCGAATACCGCTCCTTGTTCGGTGCCCGCGCCGCCGAGGCGCTGGCCGTCTATCACCATCATCACGATCACCGGCACCTACCCGACGGTACGGTGGTTCATACCGACGGCGCCGACGATCATTCGGCCTGTACGCACCCGGAGCACGAGCCGCATGGATGATTTTCTGCTCCGCGCCCTGTTGGCCGGGATCGGCGTTGCGCTGGTCGCGGGGCCGCTCGGCTGTTTCATCATCTGGCGGAGGATGGCGTATTTCGGCGATACCATGGCACATTCGGCGCTGCTCGGCGTCGCACTGGCCGTGCTTTTCGATGTCTCAATCACGGGGGCCGTGTTTGCCGTCGCCGCCCTCGGTGCCTTGGCGCTGATCGCCCTGCAGCGGCGCGCAACCCTGTCCAGCGATGCGCTGCTGGGGATTCTTTCGCATTCGACGCTGGCGCTGGGGATCGTCATCGTTGCCATGATGACCTGGCTCAGGATCGATCTGATGGCGTTTCTGTTCGGCGATATCCTTGCCGTGTCGTGGACCGATATCGTGATGATTTACGGCGGCGGTGCCGTTGTCCTGGGCGTTCTCGCCATAATCTGGCGGCCTTTGCTGGCCGGCACCATCAGTAGCGAACTGGCGGCAGCCGAAGGCCTGCACCCGGAACGTGCGCGGGTCGTCTTCATGCTTTTGATGGCTGCGGTGATCGCCATCGCCATGAAGGTGGTGGGAATCTTGCTGATTACGTCCTTGCTGATCATTCCCGCGGCAACGGCCAGGCGGTATGCGTCCGGGCCAGAGATCATGGCCGTCCTTGCCGCGCTCGCGGGGAGTGGCGCTGTTTTTGCCGGTCTTGGCGGCTCGCTGGCATGGGATACGCCATCGGGACCCAGCATCGTCGTTGCGGCGGCCGTTATTTTTCTGGTCAGTTTGCTGCCCCGCCGGTTTCGCCGGGTGGCCTTAGGTGACGGGGGGCGGCGATGACCGATGCGGACCGCCTGACGAAGAACCAGAAGGCCGTGCTCGGTCGCCTTGAAAAGGCGGGTAGGGCGATGACGGCGTACGAAATCCTCGACGATGTCCGCGCACAGGGCATCCGCGCCCCGGCGCAGGTCTACCGCGCCCTCGAAAGCCTGATGGAACTGTCGCTCGTACATCGTATTGAAAGCATGAACGCCTTTGTCGCGTGTGCACATGAACATGACAGCGGTGGGCACGAACACCGCCATAACGCCGCCGTCGCGTTTGCGATTTGTGACGACTGCGGCGCGGTTTCGGAAATTCCGGTCCCGAAAGCCGTGAAAACCCTGGGCGCACTGGCGGGAGGCAACGGCTTCGTGACCGAGCGCGCCGTCGTCGAATTGCATGGACATTGCGGTGCCTGCAGTCACGACTAGAATATGCTTTGATCTCATTTTATGGGACGATTAATCTCATTAATTGTTGATTTATGATTCGATTTGCGTATGCTTTATACTCAATCCGGTTCCCGAGAAAATCTGCCCAGAGGAAACGTCATGAGCACCCAAGCTGCTGCAAAAGCATCTGAACAAGGACCTGAAAAAGAAATCATCCGTGGATTGGTCGCCAAGGCCCGCGCCGCGATGGCGCAGTTCGCCAATGCCGACCAGGCCCGCGTCGATGAAGCGGTGACGGCGCTGGCGTGGTCGATTTACGAGCCGGGCCGGGCGCGCGAGCTTGCCGAGCTGGCGGTTGAGGATACGGGCCTCGGCAACGTCGAAAGCAAGGTCATCAAGAACACGCGCAAGACCTTCGGTTGCCTGCGCGATCTCAGCCGCGTCAAATCGGTCGGCATCATCGAGGAAATTCCCGAAAAGGGCCTCGTCAAATACGCCAAGCCGGTCGGTGTCGTCGCTGCCGTGACGCCGTCGACCAACCCGGCCGCGACCCCGGTCAACAAGGCAATGTTTGCCATCAAGGGCCGCAACGCGGTGATCATTGCGCCGTCGCCGGCCGGTCTCGGCACGACGACGAAAACCGTCAGCTACATGCGCGCCGAACTTGAAAAAATCGGCCTTCCCGCCGATCTGGTGCAGGTCCTGCCGGCGCCCGTGAACAAGGAACTGACGCAGCAGCTCATGAACCAGTCCGATCTGGTCATCGTCACCGGCTCGCAGAACAACGTGAAACGCGCCTATTCATCGGGCACGCCGGCCATTGGCGTCGGCGCCGGGAACGTCCCGGTGATCATCGACGAGACGGCGGATTTCGACGATGCGGCGGAAAAGATCACCATGTCGAAGATCTTCGACAACTCAACCTCGTGCTCGTCGGAAAACTCTCTGATCATTCTCGACAGCGTCTATGACAAGGCGATGGATGCGCTCAAGCGCGCCGGGGGCTATCTCTGCTCGGCCGAGGAAAAGGACAAGGTCGAGGAAAACCTTTGGGTCGACGGGCATCTGAACCGCCACGTCATCGCCAAGGATGCCGACGTGCTGGCCGATGTCTTCGGCTTGGGCGAGCAGGCCAAGGGCAACAAGTTCTTCATGGTCGAGGAAGGCTCGGCCGATGCCGACAGCCCGTTTATCGACGAGAAACTCTCGCTGGTGCTGACCGTTTACCGCGCCAAGGACATGGACGACGTCATCCGCCAGTTGAATACGATCCTCGATGTCTGCGGCAAGGGCCATTCGGTCGGTATCCACACCAACGTGCCAGAGCATGCGACACGCCTGGCCGAGGAAATCGACGTGGTCCGCGTGCTGGTCAATCAGGCGCACACGTTCGGAAACGGCGGCGGCTTCAACAACGGCCTCAACTTCACGCTTTCCATGGGCGGCGGGACGTGGGCCGGGAACTCGATTTCCGACAACCTGAACTACACGCACTTCATCAACATCACGCATCTCGTCAAAACCATTCCCGAGGACAAGCCTTCCGAAGAAGAGCTGTTCGGCGGCTATTGGGAAAAATTCGGGCGATAACACTTTTGCGTCACCCCGGCGCAGGCCGGGGTCCAGAACGGCGGGCCTGCTGTCTCATGGGTGTCACTCCCTCTCTGGATTCCGGCCTTCGCCGGAATGACGTGAAGCCATAACAAACGAAGACCAAGGGAAATATCCAAATGAACTTCGAGGAATATGCGGCGAAGCCGCTTTTGGCGCAAAGCGGCATCAAGGTACCGGAAAGCATGCTGGTATATCATCCGGATGCGGCGGCGGAAGCGGCCGAGCGGCTGGGCGGCTGCGTCGTCAAGGCGCAGGTGCCGACCGGCAAGCGCGGCAAGGCGGGCGGCATCAAACTCGCCGACAGCCCGGATGAAGCCAGGGCGCACGCCAAGGCGATCCTCGGCATGACCATCGGCACACACACCGTCGAAAAGGTGCTGGTCGAGGAAAAATCCGATATCCGCCGAGAGTTCTATGCCGCGGTGCTGAACGATCCGGTGTCCAAGGGACCGATGGTCATGTTCTCGACCGAGGGCGGCATGGATATCGAGGAGATCGCCGCCGATACGCCGGAGAAACTGAAATCCCACGCTGTCGACATCCGCAAAGGCTTCAGCCTCGATGACGCGGCGGCGCTGATCGCCGGTCTCGATCTGTCGGGCGCCGAAGCGGGCGTCGCGGACACGCTGGTGAAACTCTACGACGCCTACATGGTCAACGATGCGGAGCTGCTGGAAATCAATCCGCTGATCGTCACCGGCGACGGTTCGGTCGTGGCGCTGGACTGCAAGTTCACGCTCGATGACAGCGCCATCAAACGTCAGGAGGACCTGGCCACCAAAGGTGCGCCGGAAAAGCTGACGGAACTTGAAGCGCGCGGTGAGGCTGCCGGGATCAAATACATCGAACTCGACGGCGACGTCTGTGTACTGGCCAACGGCGCCGGTCTGACAATGACGACGATGGATGTTGTCCGCCACCACGGCGGCGCGCCCGCCAACTTCTGCGAGATCGGCGGCGAGGCCTATACGAAAGCGAAATTCGCCCTGGAAATGGTGCTGGCCAAGCCCGGCATCAAAAGTCTGGTCGTCAATTTCTGCGGCGCCTTCGCGCGTTGCGACGTGATGATGGAAGGGCTGCTGGGCGCCTGGGAAGAGCTGAAACCCGATATCCCGGTGTTCTTTTCCATCGCCGGAACCGGCGACGAGGAAGCGATCCGGATGCTGAAGGAAAAGCTCGGCATGGATCCGCTGCCCAACATGAGCGAGGCCTGCAAGGCCGCCGTGGACGCCGCGAAAGGGAGTGCATGACATGATTATCCCACGCAAGGAAACGCGCATTCTGGTGCAGGGCATCACCGGCAAGCAGGGCACCTTCTGGACCGAACGGATGCAGGAATACGGCGCCACCGTGGTCGGCGGCGTGAACCCGAAAAAGGCAGGGACCGAACACTGTGGCGTGCCGGTGCACGCGTCCGCCGTCGATGCCCAGAACGATACGGGCTTCGATGCTTCGTTGCTGTTCATTCCGCCGCTGGGCGTCAAAGCCGCAGCGCTCGACGCCATCGAGGCCGGTGCGAAAATGATCCTGTGCCTGACCGAACACGTGCCGGTGCACGACGTCATGTACGTCATGGCGGCGGCAAAAGAAGCCGGCACGCAGATCGTCGGTCCCAACACCGCGGGTGGCGTCACGGTCGACGAAACCTTCATGGGCTTCATGCCGGCGTTCAATCAGCGCATCTTCAAGAAGGGGACGGTCGGCGTACTGTCGCGCTCAGGCTCGCTCGGCACGCTGATGTGCCAGAACATCGTCTCGGCGGGTTATGGCCAGACGGCGTTCGTTGGTATAGGCGGCGACCCGGTGATCGGCACGACGACCCGTAATGCCCTGGAAGCGCTCGATAATTTCCCCGGTACCGAAGCCGTCGTCATGGTCGGCGAGATCGGCGGCGCGATGGAAGAAGACGCAGCCGAATATGCAAAGGCGATGTCGAAGCCGGTCATTGCCTTTATTGCCGGGGGCGCCGCCCCGCCGGGCAAGAAAATGGGCCATGCGGGCGCCATCGTCATGGGTGACAAGGGAACGTATGCGTCGAAGAAAACCGCGCTCGAAGCGGCCGGCGTCAACGTGCTGTCGACGCCCGTGCATGTCGGTGACGCTTTGAAAGAGGCGTTTTCTTAAGGCGATGTCTTCTCCGTCAAGATCACGGCCGCTCAAGACGTAGGTGATGGCGGCCGTTCGACGTTTTTTCTGCCGTCACACCGTCGTTGTTAATGACGCACGAAACACGCGATCTGTAGTTGGACATACCTTCGAAGGTAATGACGTCAACAGGGCGATCGAATTGGAGCGTTATCCGCTGCCGGTCTTCGGAATGGCGGACAATACCAATGATCTCGGCGGCAAATCGTTGACCGAGGTATTCGCCGGATACGCGCTGCCCGGGCCGTAATTTCAGATCACGACGATTGCCGGCTGTTGCGTACAGGGTGTTCCAATCTCGATACCCATAAGTCTTTGCGACAAGCTCAAGTGAACGGCTATGACTGATGTCTGAGCCATCGTCATTGAGTGCTCGGCGCAGGGCTTTCGCCTGGCTTTTGATATCTTCAATAGGTGGTAATAGGTTCGATTTGTCCATTGCTCAATCCCCTAGTCAGTGCCGGATACTTGACGGGGCTCGCATTTCCATCGATCCGCTGACTGCAAAGATCAGTAGGACAGAACAAAACCGGAGCTTCACCAAGGCAGTGCCCGCGAGCGGCAGGTGCTCCAAACCATGCGCGGGTTTACTGGCAGGCCCCTTATTTGTCAATGACGGAGCTTGTTTCAGCTTTCCGATTGATCGGTTGATCCAAACTGCAAGATTGGTGCGGCGTCTATGTCGGATGCATCCAGCATGGATGCGACCCGTTGCAGGGATGCGACGAGCATGGTCTTTTCCCATTCCTTCAGGGGGACGAACTGTTCCGCGAACCGCTGGTGCAGCGCTTCCGGTGCCTGCTCCAGAATTTCATGGCCGGCTTTGGTCAGGCTGACGAAGACCTTGCGCTTGTCCGTCGTGCCGCGGCTGCGGACGACAAGGCCCAGCTCTTCAAGTCTGACGACGATCATGGTCACCGTGGCCTGGGCCATGTGTACCTGGGCGGTAATTTTGCCGACGGTCATTTCCGGCGTGTCTTCCAGCGCCTGCAACACCAGTAGTTGCGATGTTTTGAGCCCGGTGGCCACGCGCAGCGCCTTGCCGTGCAGTTCCGTGGCGCGGAGAATCTGTCTGATCGAGACCAGCGCTTCGTTCAGTTGATCCATGTTTCCCGCTCCCCGAAGGCCCGAATCAGGGCCAGACAGCGAAACATACCCCAGAAATGACATGTCTTCCTGCATGAAATGGGAGATAAGCCTAAAACCATCAAAATACAATGTAATTATAGTACTCTCTGATAGCGCATTCTCTCAGAATGTTGCGGAAAATTGAAATATTTAAATTAATTCATGAATTTATGGCGCACCTGTTGACGCCCCTCGTATGAAAAGCTATGTCATGCGCAAGAAAATTATATCGGTAATTGATATAAATAAGAGGAACAGCAAGAACCATGACGATTTCCGAACGCCTTGACCGTATTGACAGCGACCTGATTCTGCGCCGCCCGACCCCCGAAGACGGGGTGGCGGTGAATGAACTGGTTGAACAGTGCAAGCCGCTCGACGAGAACTCGGTCTACTGCAATCTGCTGCAATGTTCGCATTTCAGCCAGACCAGCGCGCTTGCCGAACTGGATGGCGACGTTGCCGGCTTTGTTTCGGGCTATGTGATGCCTGAACACGAAGACAGCCTGTTCGTCTGGCAGGTTGCCGTGGCGCCCGAAGCACGCGGCCTGTCGTTGGCCAAACGGATGGTGTTCGATATTCTGCGGCGCCCTTCGATCAAGGGCATCCGCCACATCAAGACGACGATCACGCCGGATAACAAGGCATCGCACGGCGTTTTCAAGTCGATTGCCCGCGAACTTGGCGCGGATATCGAAAGGGATGTTCTGTTCGACCGTGAAGAGCATTTCGACGGCCAGCAAAAAACCGAGATGCTGTGGAACATCGGTCCGTTCAAGCGGTCCGATCTGATGCCGGTGCTGAGCCGCGCCGCCTGATCGCCTAACCGGGCGACAACAAATCAATCAATCCCCCGTTTCATCGGATGTCGCATCGGCGGCGCCGGTTTTCGACACAGCCATGAAACGGTGACTTTTAACTGACGACGAGAAACGAGGTCCTTCAGTATGTCTATTTTCGAAAGACGCGAATCACAGGTGCAGAGCTATGCACGTTCATTTCCGGTGACCTTCGACAAGGCGCATGGTGCGATCCTTGCCGACGAGAAGGGGAATGAATACATCGATTTTCTGGCCGGTGCCGGCAGCCTGAACTATGGACACAACGATCCCGACATGCGCGACGCGCTCGTCGATTACCTCGGTTCGGGCGGGATCACGCACGGCCTTGATATGCATACGCGGGCCAAGGAAAAATTCCTGACGACGTTCGAGAAATATATTCTTGAACCGCGAGACATGGATTACGTGCTGCAGTTCACCGGCCCGACCGGCGCCAACGCCGTCGAAGCGGCATTGAAGCTGGCGCGCAAGATTACCGGACGCAGCAACATCATATCCTTCACCAACGGCTTTCACGGCGTGACGCTGGGCGCATTGGCGGCGACCGGCAATCAGCACCATCGCGGCGCCGCAGGTGTCGGCATGCCGGGCGTGACGCGCATGCCGTATGACGGCTATCTCGGCCAAGACACCGACAGCACCGAATATCTGGACCGCGTGCTTGGCGACCCGTCGAGCGGTGTCGATATGCCGGCGGCCGTCATCGTCGAGTGCGTGCAGGGCGAGGGCGGCCTGACCGCGGCCCGTACGGATTGGCTCAAAAATCTCGAAAAGGTCTGCCGCAAGTATAACGTGATGCTGATCGTCGATGACATTCAGGCCGGCTGCGGTCGGACCGGCTCATTCTTCAGCTTCGAGCCGGCGGGCATCAAGCCGGATATCGTGACCCTGTCGAAATCGCTTTCGGGCTTCGGCCTGCCGTTCGCGGTGACGTTGATCAAGCGTGATCTTGATGTCTGGGGACCGGGCGAGCACAACGGCACCTTCCGCGGCAACAACCATGCATTCGTCACCGCCACGGTGGCGATCGAGAAATTCTGGAAAGACGACGCCTTTGCCGCGTCTGTCCGGGCCAAGGGCGATCTGCTGCGTGACGGCTTCAAGGCCTTGCAGGACAAATACGGCGATAGCGTCGTTGAACTGCGCGGCCGGGGCATGATGCAGGGCATCGTCGTCGAATCCGGCGAACTGGCCGGGCGTATCGTCGCAGAGTCCTTCAAACGCGGGCTGGTCATCGAAACCTCCGGCGCACACGACGAGGTCGTGAAGTGCCTGGCCTCGCTGACCATCACCGAGGATGAACTGAAGCGCGGGATCGATATCCTGGGTCAGGCTTTCGATGCGGCGATCTGCGATATGACGGCTGCACAGGTCGCGGCTGAATAAGCCTGCCTGAAGCCGACAGACGCATAACAGAAATCAACGAACCAGGAGATACACCGATGATCGTCCGCACCCTTGCCGCGTGTGAAGATTCCAACCGCACCGTCAAAACCGACACCTGGAAAAGCGTGCGCCTGTCGCTGGCCGATGACGGGATGGGGTTCTCGTTCCACATCACCACCATCTATGCCGGTACGGAAACGCCGATCTGGTACAAGAACCATCTTGAGACCGTTTACTGCATGTCCGGCAACGGCGAGGTCGAAACCGTCGCCGACGGCAAAGTCTACAAGATCGAGCCCGGCACGGTTTATATCCTTGATAAGAACGACCAGCATATTCTGCGCGGCGGCACCGAAGACATGCATCTGGCCTGTGCCTTCAACCCGGCACTGAACGGCCGCGAAGTGCATGACGCGGACGGCGCCTACAAACTGAACGAAGAGGCCCTTGCAGATGCCTGAAGAAAGAGCTGAAGGAACAGCGGGCGGAAATCACACCGTTCACAAGATCGGCGGCACGTCGATGACGGAAATCGACGCCGTCTTCGACAATATCCTGATCGGTTCCAGAAGCGGTCCAGACCTGTATAACCGCATCTTTGTCGTTTCCGCCTATGGCGGGATCACCGACATGCTGCTGGAAAACAAGAAGACCGGCGAACAGGGTGTGTATGCGCTTTATGCCGGTTCGGAAAACGACTGGGCGTGGGGCGATGCCCTGTCGAAGGTGCAGGACCACATGCTGGACCTGAACGCCAAGGCCTTCGATGACGAGGCGGACCGCAAACTCGCGGACCGTTTCGTGCAGGAACGCATCGAAGGTGTGCGCAATTGCCTGATCGACCTGCAGCGGATCTGCGGCTATGGCCACTTCAAGCTCGAAGAGCACCTGATGACGGTGCGTGAAATGATCAGCGGAATCGGTGAGGCGCACAGCGCGCACAATACCATGCTGCTGTTGCGCCGGCGCGGCGTGAACGCGGAATTCGTCGACCTGTCGGGCTGGCGCGAAAGCGAAAGCCTAAGCCTTGAGGAGCGTATCCGCGAGGGCTTCGCCGAAATCGACGTCGCGAACGTGCTGCCGATCGTCACCGGCTATACGCAGGCGGCGGACGGCCTGATGGGGATATACGGGCGCGGCTATTCGGAAGTCACGTTTTCGGCCGTCGCCTGCGTCACCAACGCCAGGGAAGCGGTCATTCACAAGGAATTTCACCTGTCCAGCGCCGACCCGAATATCGTCGGCATCGACAAGGTTGCGCCCATCGGCCACACCAATTACGACGTTGCCGATCAGCTTTCCAACATGGGAATGGAGGCCATTCATCCCCGCGCCGCCAAAGGGCTGCGCAAGCAGGGTATCCCGCTCAGGATCGTCAACACCTTCGAGCCCGAGCACCCCGGCACCGTTATCGACGAGAGCTGGAGCACCGATGAGCCGCGCATCGAAATCGTTACCGGTCTTGAAAATGCCATCGAGGTCGAGGTCTTCGATCAGGACATGGTCGGGATTCCGGGTGCCGGCGAGGACGCACTGGCCGCGTTCCGCCGCTTCAAGCTGCCGCTGGTCAACTGGAGCCTGAACGCCAACACCATGTCGTTCTATGTTTCGGCGCCGCTGAAACAGGTGCGCCGGGTGATCGAACTCATTCAGAAGCGACAGCCGGAAGCCGCGATTCAGACCCGCAAGGTCGACATCGTATCGGCCATCGGCACCAACATGCGCGACAAACGGTTTCTCGATACAGCGCTGTCGGCACTGGCCGACAGCCCGTTGGAGCTGATTGCCACGCATGCATCGGGGCGCGGTGTGGATATCCAGTTCGTGTTCGCCGACGGCTCATACGGCGATGCGGTCAAGATCCTGCACCAGGTACTGGTTGAAAAGGCGGACGAAGGCGGCAACCACGCCGCCGGGCTGCACTCGGCCGCGGCATAATACTTGTCTGACCCCCTCCGGTTATTGACGCACGGGCGTGGCGTGCCAACATAGGGTGCACCTACCATCCAGTGTTTATTCCCGGGGGAAACATGAGCAGCGAACTCTTCACGCCCATTCACTTGCGCGGTCTGGAAATGCCCAACCGCATTGTCGTCGCCCCGATGTGCCAGTATTCGGCCGCGGACGGCACCGTCGGCGACTGGCACATCATGCATCTGGGCCAGTTCGCCGTTTCCGGTGTCGGCCTGCTGTTCGTCGAGGCGACGGCGACCGAAGCCGAAGGCCGCATCACGCCCGGCTGTGTCGGCCTGTATTCCGATGAGAACGAAGCGGCGCTCAAGCGGGTACTCGATTTCTGCAATGCGTACGGCAATTCCCCGCTCGGCATCCAGCTCGCGCATGCCGGGCGCAAGGCATCGTGCAAGGTGCCTTGGAAGGGCGGCACGCCGCTCGGGGCGGATGACGGCGCCTGGCAGACGGTCGGCCCGTCGGCGGAACCCTATGCCGATGGCTGGCATACACCCGAGGCGATGACGGACGAGACCCTGGAGCGGGTGCGCGTCAGCTTTGTCGAAGCCGCCAAGCGGGCCGTGCGAATGGGATTTCGCGTGATCGAGTTGCACAACGCGCACGGCTATCTGCTGCATCAGTTCCTCTCGCCGCTGTCGAACAAGCGCAACGATGCCTACGGCGGCTCATTGGAAGGGCGGATGCGCTATCCCCTGGAAATCTTCGAGGCGGTTCGCGCCGTCGTGCCCGACGACATCGCCGTCGGCGTTAGGATCTCGGCATCCGACTGGGTCGAAGGCGGCTGGGATATCGCCGGCAGCATCGCCTATACGAAGCTGCTCAAGGCCGCGGGTTGTGACTTCATCGACGTGTCTTCGGGCGGCAATTCGCCGAAGCAGGAAATTCCCGTCGGACCGGGTTATCAAACGCATTTCGCCGCCGATATCCGCCGCGAGAGCGAAATTCCGGTGATGGCGGTAGGCAAGATCACCGATCCGGTCCAGGCCGAGCACATCGTCAAGTCCGGGCAGGCCGATATGGTCGCCCTGGCCCGGGGCATGCTGTATGATCCGCACTGGGCCTGGCATGCCGCCGAGGTGCTCCGCGCCAATGCGGCTTTCCCGCCGCAGTATCAGCGCTCGCATCCGGCTTTGTCCGGCGAGCCGGTGCCCGGCAATCCGCCTTCCCCCGAACAGGTAGCAAAAGCGGCAGGTAAATGATGAGCAGACTAGGACCGATCCCCACCGACACGATGAGCGACGCGCAGCGCCGCGTTTTTGACGGTATTACCGGCGGCCCCCGCGCCAAGGGCGATCCGGCGGAGTTTCTGAACGAGGAAGGGGCACTTCGCGGTCCCTTCAATGCCATGCTGTATTCGCCGGAAATGGGCGATCTGCTGCAGCAACTGGGCGGCAAGCTTCGTTACGAGACGGTTATACCGGCGCCGCTTCGCGAGCTTGCGATCATCACTGTCGGCCGGCATTTCAATGCCGAATACGAATGGTGGGCGCACGTCAAGGTGGGCAAGAAGGAAGGGCTTTCCGACGATACCATCGAGCGTGTGATGAACGGGTTGGTGCCGGTGGATGCGGCCGAGGCGATTGTCTACCGGTTTGTTTCGGATCTGCAGACAGAGACACGCGTCGACGATTCTCTTTATGCCGAAACGTTCGAGCTTCTGGGCGAACAAGGCCTTACGGAGCTTGTATTCCTCGCCGGATACTATGCGACCATCTCGCACATCCTGAACGCCTTCGAGGTCGGCCTGCCGTCGGGCGTGGAGCCGGCGTTCGACTGAGAGCGTCTCGAAGCATGGACCCCCAATCAAGTTCAGGGTGACGTGAGGTGTGTGTGAATCGCGGCGAGAAACACCTGTCCGGTATTGCCCGTTAAGCTGAATTCTTTTGCCGCCCCCGATCCCGGCGGCTATGTTTGATGACACCGAATATTCGCCCCTTTTGACGTTTCCGGGAGTTGATCTTGCCCCCCAAAGAATTTTTGCAGCCGCATGACGTGCTTGTGCTCGGCGCTGGAAACGCTGCGATGTCGGCGGCGCTGACGGCGCGCGCGCGGGGCGCCAGCGTTTTGATGATCGAAAGCGCGAACAAGGACCTGCGCGGCGGCAACAGCCGCCATGTTCGCAACATCCGCTATACCCACAACGCCGCGACGGATTACGTCACCGGGCGCTACGACGCCGACGAATACTTCAAGGATTTGATGCGTGTCACCGACGGCAACACCAACGAAGAGCTGATGCGCTTCATGATCGACGCGTCCGAAGACTGCGCCGACTGGATGCTGGCGCAGGGCATCAAGTTCCAGCCGCCGCTTTCCGGCACGCTCGGCCTGGCCCGCACCAACGCTTTCTTCCTGGGCGGCGGCAGAGCGATGATGAACAGTTATTTCAAAGCCGCCGAAAAAGCCGGAATAGACATCGTCTACGAGGCCGAGGTCGAGGAAATGGAGCTGGACGGCAGCACGTTCAAGGCCGCCATGGTCCGCCACGGGGGCGAACTGCACCGGGTCGAAGCGCGCACGGTCGTACTGGCGTCGGGCGGCTTCGAGGCCAACATCGAATGGCTCAAGGAAGGCTGGGGCGAGATCGCCGAGAATTTTCTGGTGCGCGGCTCGCCGATGAACACCGGCAAGGTGCTCAGATCGATGCTGGACAATGGCGCCAAGCCAATCGGCGCGCCCGATCAGTGCCACGCCGTTGCCATCGATGGCCGTGCACCGAAGTTCGACGGCGGTATCTCGACGCGCATCGATTGCGTCATTTTCTCCGCCGTGGTGAACAAGAACGGCGAACGGTTCTATGACGAGGGCGAGGACATCTGGCCCAAGCGTTATGCCATCTGGGGCCGCCTCGTCGCCAAGCAGCCCGATCAGGTCGCCTATGCGATCATCGACAGCAAATCCATGGGGCTGTTCATGCCGACGGTCTACGCGCCGTTTCAGGCCGATACGCTGGGCGACCTTGCCGAACAGTTGGGCGTCGATGCGCCGACCATGGAAAAGACCATCGCCGACTTCAACGCTGCGGTGCAGCCGGGTGAATTCAACGCGACGGAGCCGGATGGCTGCCATACCGAGGGGCTGGAACCGAAGAAATCCAACTGGGCGCGAAAGATCGATACGCCGCCTTATTACGGCTATCCGGTGAAGATGGGCATTACCTTTACGTATCTGGGGCTCGAGGTGAACAAAAGCGCACAGGTTTTCATGAACGACGGCAAGCCCGCCGACAATATATGGGCGGCCGGCGAGATCATGGCCGGGAACATTCTCGGTCAGGGCTATGCCGGCGGTACCGGCATGGCCATCGGCAACGTGTTCGGCCGCATCGCCGGTGAGGAGGCCGCACGCCATGCCCGCAACTGAGACATTGGAAGAAGCCAAGCGCGTCATGCAGATCTGCAACGCCTGCAGATACTGCGAGGGCTATTGCGCCGTGTTCCCGGCAATGAACAAGCGGCTCACGTTTTCGGAAGGGGACGTGACGTATCTGGCCAACCTGTGCCACGGCTGCCAGGGCTGCTATTACGCCTGCCAGTACGCTCCGCCGCACGAGTTCGCGGTCAACGTGCCGAAGGTTTTCGCCGAGCTACGGGCAGAGACCTACCGCGATTACGCCTGGCCCGGTATCTTCAAGGGCCTGTTCGAGGGTAATGCGAAGTGGATCGCGCTGATCACCGCTGTGCTGGCGGTTGCGGTGTTGGCCGGTGTCTATCTGGTGCAGGGCGCGGACGTGCTGGGCGGCGTGCATACGGGACCGGGGGCGTTCTATAACGTCATCCCGCACAACGTCATTGTCTATCTGGCGATCGTGCCGTTCGCGTTTGCGGGGCTCGCGTTCCTGATCGGGTTGCTGAAGTTCTGGCGCGATATCGGCGCCAGGCCCGCCGATCTGGTGCATCCGGGGGCGCTCGCGCAGGCGCTCAAGGACGCCGGGCAGATGAAGTACATGGCCGGCGGCGGGCATGGCTGCAATTATCCCGACGACAACTTCTCCATGGCCCGGCGCCATGCGCACCAGATGACCATGTGGGGCTTCATGCTGTGCTTCGCGGCGACCTCCGTGGCGACGCTCTATCATTACGCGTTCGGCTGGGAAGCGCCGTATGACTATCTTTCGATCCCGGTGATCCTGGGGACGCTCGGCGGTATCGGCATCGTCATCGGCCCGGTCGGCCTGTTGATGATCAAGAAGAAAGCCGACCCCGCGCCGCAGGACACGAAACGCACAGGTATGGACATCGCCTTTCTGTGGCTGCTGATCCTTACCGGTGTCACGGGGTTGGCGCTGCTGGGGCTGCGCGAAACGTCGGCCATGGGTACGCTCTTGGCCGTGCACCTTGGGATCGTGCTGGCGATGTTCGCGACCTTCCCGTATGGCAAGATGGTGCATGCCGTCTATCGCCTCGGCGCGCTGATCAAGTTCGCGCACGAACGGCGCGAATAGAGTATTTTCTATCCGCTAGGAAGTGAATGCGTACATTTACAGTTGAATCCGCCTTCACCAAGTCAGACGGGCAGGAATTATCGGTGGTAGAAGTTTACCAGCCCTTTTTGTTCTTCCTGTCCTGCTTATCGGCATTTCGCCAACCATCCTCATAATCTTTGCGGTCCGCAACTTCACGTTCCAATTGCTCAGAACTGCCGAAGCTGCTTGTAATGCTCGGCGCTTCGGGGCGCCGACCGTTTGAGGATGAATAGTCCTGCTGTGCTTTGTCGTGATACTTACCCATGTGCAACTCCTTGAGGTTATGTGTACGGATAATCACGTCGTGCAATGGAACTATACCACAAGTTGATTAAAATTTCACTTTTGCACAAACTCGACCAGCCCTTTGACCAAATGCCGCCAGCCGAGTGCGGTGCTCACAATACAACTGGCCCGTCCAGAAGCGTGCCAATGCACTTTGGCAAGAGCGGCACGAGACGTATGAACCTCCCGCCATGTCGATCAAGCATTCCGAGACTTATTGACCGGAAGTAGCGCAAAATGGAAGATGCCTGTTACTGATACGAGAGTGCATATGTCCGCAAATGACCCGCTTCTTCAGCCCTACCGGCTGAAGCATCTGACGCTTCGCAATCGCATCATGTCGACGGCGCACGAGCCGGCATATTCCGAGGACGGCATGCCGAAAGCGCGCTACCGGCTGTATCACGAGGAAAAGGCCAAAGGCGGCATTGCGCTCACCATGACCGCAGGCTCCGCCGTGGTGTCCCCGGACAGCCCGCCCGCATTCGGCAACCTGCACGCCTACAAGGACGAGATCGTGCCGTGGCTGCGCGAGTTGTCCGATGCGTGCCACGGGCACGGCGCGGCGGTCATGATGCAGATCACGCACCTGGGAAGGCGCACAAACTGGAACCATTCCGACTGGCTGCCGGTGCTGGCGCCGAGCCCGGTCCGCGAGGCGGCGCACCGGGCCTTCCCGAAAACAATCGAAGATTGGGAAATCGAACGTATCATCGGCGAATACGCCGATGCCGCGGAGCGGATGAAGACGGGCGGTCTCGATGGGATCGAGATCGAAGCCTCCGGCCATCTGATGGATCAGTTCTGGTCGCCCGCCACGAACATGCGCGACGACGAATGGGGCGGTAGCCTGGAAAACCGCATGCGGTTTTCCAGGCGCGTGATCGATGCCGTCCGCGACCGCGTCGGCCCCGATTTCATTGTCGGTATCCGTATGGTCGCTGACGAAGACTGGGATGCCGGGATCAGCAAGGAAGAGGGGGTAAAAATCGCCGAATGCCTCGTCGCCACCGGCAAGATCGACTTCCTCAACCTCATCCGCGGCCACATCGAGACCGACGCCGCACTGACCAAGGTCATTCCCGTCGGCGGCATGCCGTCGGCGCCGCATCTGGATTTTTGCGGCGAGGTTCGGGCGCGGACGAAATTCCCGGTGTTCCATGCGGCGCGTATCTCGGACGTGGCGACGGCCCGTCACGCCGTCGCCGAGGGCAAGCTGGATATGGTCGGCATGACCCGGGCCCATATCGCCGACCCGCACATCGCCAACAAGGTCGCGGCGGGAACGGAGGACGATATCCGCCCCTGCGTCGGCGCGACCTATTGCCTGGACCGGATCTACGAAGGGAACGAGGCGCTTTGTATCCACAACCCGGCGACGGGGCGCGAGGGAACGATCCCGCACCTCGTACCGGCGAGCACGGGCGCGCACAAGTTCTGTGTCGTCGTCGGCGCCGGCCCGGCGGGTTTGGAGGCGGCGCGGGTGCTGGCCGCGCGCGGACACAAGGTTACTGTGCTCGAAGCCGCCGATCAGCCGGGCGGACAGGTGCAACTTGCGGCGCGCGTCAAACGGCGGTCGGAACTGATCGGCATTGTCGACTGGCGCATGGCACAGTGCGAAAAGGCGGGCGTCACGTTCCGCTTCAACACGTTCGCGGAGGTGGCCGATGTGGAGGCGCTTGACCCCGACGTGGTGATCGTCGCCACGGGCGGTCTGCCGAACACCGACATCGTGTCCGGCGCCCAGCATGCCATATCGGGCTGGGATATCCTGTCCGGCGACGTGAAGCCGGCGGAACGGGTGTTGCTGTTCGATGATAACGCGGCGCATCCGGGATTGGCGGCGGCCGAGATGATTGCGCTTTCGGGCAGCGAGCTGGAGATCGTCACGCCGGAGCGTTTCTTCGCCGTCGAGATCGGTGGCCTCAACCACGTCAAGTACGCCGAATGCTTCGATGCGCACGGCGTCACGCTGACCATCAACAAACGGCTGATGGCGATTGAAAAGGATGGCAATACGCTGACGGCGGTGATCGGTTCGGATTATTCCGACCGCCGGGAACGGCGCCGCGTCGACCAGGTGGTGATCGAGCACGGCACACTGCCCCTGGACGATCTCTATTTCGCCCTTAAGCCGTTGAGCCGCAATCTCGGCGCCGTCGACATGGATGCTTTCGTCGCCGGCCGGCCGCAGATTCTGTCGCCCAACAAGGACGGTGCGTTCCAGTTGTTCCGTATCGGCGATGCGGTCGCCAGCCGCAATATCCACGCCGCCATCTATGACGCGCTCAGACTGTGCATGGTGATTTAGCGGGTTCGTCGTCCTGAACTTGATTAAGGACCCATAAGCCCCGGCACCATTTGCGTGCGTATATATGGATCCTGAATTAAATTCAGGATGACGGGGGAGGAGCGCCAGGCATGCACACAATCATTTCCGTTCTCGATATCATGGGGGTCATCGTCTTTGCGGCGTCGGGCGCGCTGGTCGCCAGCCGCAAGGAAATGGACCTGATCGGCTTCGGCCTGATGGCGTGCCTGACAGGTGTCGGCGGCGGTACGCTCAGGGATGTCCTGCTCGACCGGACCGTGTTCTGGATCGCCGATCCGCTGGCTATCTGGATTTGTCTGGCGATTGCCGTGTTGCTGTTCTTCACGGCGCACCGGGTGCAGCGGCGCTATCCGGTGTTGCTGTGGGCGGATGCGCTGGGGATTGCGCTGTATGGCGTCATGGGCGCCGAACTGGCGCGCCGCAGCGGCGCCGGGCCGCTGGTCGCCATCGTCATGGGTATGATGACGGCGACGTTCGGCGGGCTGCTCAGGGATGTTGTCTGTGCGGAGACGCCGTTGATCCTCAGAAAGGAAGTCTACGCCACCTGTGCCGCACTGGCAGCGGCGACGCATATACTGTTGAACCAGATGGGCGTGACGTTCGAAATGTCTGCGGCGGCCGGGTTCGGCGCGGGCTTTGCACTGCGCGCGCTGGGCATCGTCAAAGGGTTGTCGCTACCATCCTACAAGGCCAGGCCGGGGCGGGATTATTAGGCCTCAACGCCGGCAGGCATACGGCCAGATCAGCTTGGTGTTCGCCGGGACCGTCTCGCCGCTTTCCAGCATCACCGGAATGGCGACGTCCTTTTCCGCATCCGGCAGCGCCTTCAGGGACGCGGAATCGAACGGCGGCTTCAACCGGTACATGGCGTTGGGGTCCATCCACCAGCCGTCGACGGGGATGATGCGGTTGTGGTCGGCGGCAAATCCGGGCTTGTCCGAAAACCACACCGCGAAGTGGATCGCAGGGCGGCGTGGCCTTGACCTGGAGCCCTGGGATTTCTGAAAACCGGAATTGCCGGTCGGGCCGAGGTTCTGTCCCATGCGGACCCGGTCCCCGACATTGACCGTGGGGGGTTCGTTGAAATGGGCGTACTGCGTATAGGTCCAGACCGGCAGGCCGGTTTCTTCGGGGCTGTGCCGCAAGATCAGCTCGATACCCCGGTAGCTCATGGGATCCGCGGTTTTTGAGACGACCGTGCCGTCCGCGGCGGCCAGCATCGGTGTGCCGAAGGGGGCCGGCATGTCGATGCCGCCATGATACTGTTCCTGATCGCGTTTCGCGGAATAAGATATCGCCCATGCCTCGTCGATGCGCCGGCAGCCGAGCCCATCCGGGAACTTCGGTTTCAGGCCCGTCTCGAACAGGCCTTTTTCAATAGCGACCTTGATCGAGCAGTCGTGTTTGAAGCGGCCGAGCCCACAGCGGGTCCGGGCGTCGATCGTGTCGGGCGGCACCTGCCCGTCAAGCATCGGCTTCTGTTTCAACTTGCTTGCCACGCCACCGAGGGCGGCATTGATTTCATCACCTGTCGCAATGTCGTTGCCGTCGGCATCGAAAAAACTGAACGGGCGCCGTCTGCCGGTATATTCCTCCTTCGAGACGTTGCCGTCCTTGTCGGCATCGAATTTCTTGATGAATCTCTCCGGTGTCATTTGCGCGGTGGCTTCACGGGGCGCCGCAGAAATGAATGCGCTCAGAGCAATAACGAAGCAGATGGTATATTTGAACATCGTGGGCTCTCCTGCATGAAAGCGGAGCGCCGATTATACACCCGCAACGAAATTACCGCACGTAATTGCAGCGTTCAGATCACCTCTTCGCCGCGGTCGTCGGTCTCGCCGTAGCGATGCAGGGCGGGGGATTTCGTGCCCTCATACAGCTTGTCGATGCCGGCTCTGGTCTTGGCGTTTTCGCGTTCGAACAGGGAATTCCCTTCAAGGTCGCTGTCGGCGATGAAGGGGCCGAAATTCTCCACCTCGACCATCCACATCGCTTGCGCGACGCCAAGCTGATCGTACCAGTGTACGTCGCGGATCCCCTTGATGCCGCGTCCCAGCAACGCGCCGGTGCCGTAGCCGACCGTGGTCAGGTAGATCGCGCCGTGCGGCACGAAATATTTCTTGTAGTCCGCCGACGACATGCCGCCCTTGCCGATGATGATCTTGGCGCCGGACACCGTGAACCATTTGTCGAGCCACTTGGAAAAGCGGAACGACGCGGTGCCGGTCATGGCGCCGATGGTGAAACTGCCGTCATCGTTTTGCCGCGCCGCAGGGGAGCAGTGAAAATTAGCGTTGGAGATTTCATCCAGATGCGCCGGCAGTTGTTCGCCGTCGGCGATGACTTTCTGGTACACGCCTTCGCGCGCCGTATAGACGACGCCGTTGAGGTACACCACCGTGCCGATTTCGATGTCCTTCAGGTCGTCCGTCGTAACCGGCAGGTTCAGACTGACTGTCTTAAGGTTTCCGTGTTCGGTTCCCATCCGACCGTCTCCCGTCTCATGTAAGGGGTAAACCAGTTCGGGTCGGTACGAAATTCGACCCGGCCGTCTGCATGGATACGCGCCACGGCGCGCCTCGATGACAGGCAAAAGGCATGCACGCTCATCGGCATGCCGCCGGTGTGCGTGTAGCCGCATTCGATATGACAGTCGATGACCATCGACTTGCCAACGAACCCCATGGCGCCCATACCGATGGAATTGCCGAGCTCCATCAGTTCCAGCTCCAGTGCCGCCGTGCGTGGGTCCGGATTGCGGTCGCCGACGGTCCTGAGACATGCCGCCTGCTTGCCGAGTACCGAGCAGATGTCCTTCGACCCGCCAAGCCCGACGCCGATGATTGCCGGCTGACAGGCAAGGCCGCGCTTGCCGAAGGCGACGAGGCAATCCAGATAGAAGCGCTTGATACCCTCGATCCCGTCGCCCGGGAACAGCATCCGGTAGTCGGTCCCGAACAGCCCGCCCTTGTGCACGGTGATGATGTCGATCCAGTCGCCGTCCGGCTCGAACGAATACTCGATTTCCGGTGCATTCAGGCCGACGTTGTTGTTGTGATCCGTGCGCCACAACGGGTGCACGCGGTTGGGCCTGAGCGGCACGCCGTTGGTGGCCTCGGCCGTGGCGCCGCGCAGCGCTTCCTCCAGCGCCACCGGGCCGCCCTCCAGCCGGGCCTCGTTGCCCATCTTCACGTACCAGCGCGGCACACCGGTGTCGGCGCACATGGCGCGGCGGTCTTCCTTGGCGGCCTTGTAGTTGTCGAGCATGGCATGCAGCACGAAAGATGACAGATCGCCATCTTCGGCGTCGGCGGCTTTTTCGAGACCCGTCAGATAATCGTCCGGGATTTCGATTGCCGCCTTGTCCATGAGGGTGAGCGCCGTCTCCTTGACGACGGGCATCGGTATCATCAGAAATTCCTCCACACGGTGCAGGGCATCGGATCGTTCGTAGGGTCAAACTTACAGAGTGGCGGGGGGTGTGTCCAATCACGTAACCCTCTCATCTGTCTCGAAAATTACAGTACTGACGTCGCCCGGGCGATATTTCATGTCGATGCATCGCTTGCCGTACTCAGGACGAGTAAGTACCGTCCAGCCGTTGTGGAGTATCGATCATGTTTCTGAGCGTATTTGACTTGTTTAAAATCGGTATCGGGCCGTCCAGCTCGCATACGGTCGGGCCGATGGTCGCGATGGGCCGCTTTCTGGATGAACTGGAAACGGCCGCAAAGACGGCTGACGTCCGGCGCATCGTCGTTACGTTGTACGGCTCGCTGGCCTATACCGGCAAGGGGCACGGCACTGACCGCGCCGTGGTGTTGGGTCTTTTGGGAGAAAAGCCCGACAGCATCGATCCTGCGGCAGCCGGCGCCCTGGTCGACCGGGTGATCGACGACAAGGCTTTGCATGCCGGGCCGCTGGCGGGGCATGCGTTCGACGTCGATCACGATATTATTTTCGATTTCGACGCCCCGCTGGACGAGCACACCAACGGCATGCTCGCGGTCACCTATGACGCCGCCGGCAATCCGCTGCACAGCAATACTTATTTTTCCGTCGGCGGCGGGTTCGTCGTCACCCGTTCCGAGTTCGCGGATTATGTCGACAGCGGTATCGAATATCCCGACGTCCCGTATCCCTTCGAAAGTGCCGCCGAGATGCTGGCGATGGGCAAGGCGGCAAAGATGTCGATCGCCGAGATGAAGCTGGCGAATGAAAACGTTTTGCGCACCGAGCACGATGTGCGTACCGGCCTGGACCGCATCTGGGCGGTCATGAAGGATTGCATGGAGCGGGGCATCGCCACCGACGGGCAGTTGCCGGGCGGGCTCAGGGTCAAACGGCGTGCACGGCAGATTTCAAACACGCTGCAAGCGGATCAGACCCGGAACGTCAAATATGCGCATTCGGTGATGGACTGGATCAGCTTGTACGCTATTGCCGTGAACGAGGAAAACGCCGCTGGCGGGCGCATCGTCACGGCGCCGACCAACGGGGCCGCCGGCGTCATCCCGGCGACGATCCGCTATTATCTGGAATTCTGCCCGGACGCATCCGAAGACACGGTCGATGACTTCCTGCTGACAGCGGCGGCGATCGGCGGGATCATCAAGACCAAGGCCTCGATTTCCGGTGCCGAGGTCGGCTGCCAGGGCGAGGTCGGCTCGGCGGCGGCGATGGCGGCGGCGGGGCTGTGCGCAGTGCTCGGCGGCACCAATGAGCAGATCGAAAACGCCGCCGAAATCGCCATCGAACATCACCTGGGTATGACCTGCGACCCGGTCGGTGGCCTGGTGCAGGTGCCGTGCATCGAACGCAACGCCATGGGGGCGGTCAAGGCAGTCAACGCGGCATCGCTGGCACTGCTGGGTGACGGGACGCATTTCGTGCCGCTCGACAGCGCCATCGAAACCATGCGCCAGACCGGTGTCGACATGCTCTCGAAGTACAAGGAAACGTCCGAAGGCGGTCTTGCCGTCAACGTCACGGAGTGCTGACCCGGGTCAGCGGCCCTTGAAGGAGTCGACCAAGTCTTCGTTCCACAGATATTCAACGAATTTCAAGTCCGCCTTTGCGATAATGCCGATAAGATTGTGGAACAATCCGGTAATGTCTTTGCGGTCGGCATATCCGCGTCTGTTGCAGGTTTCAAGTGACATGTTGAGCTGATTCAAACAGGCTTTGTGATGATTTGCATGATCATCAAGGCCTGGATATCCGGCCTCGCGCATGAGTTCTTCCTCGTTTTCGAAATGCTGCTTCAGATCTGAAATAAAACTTTCGAATACCTTCTTGAAATCTTTGATGTTGTTGCCGTCTTGAGTGAGCAGACTGCGATTGATGGACTCGACCAGATTTAGATGATCATCATCGATGGATGATATGCCGATTTTGAACGCTTCGGGCAGTCGAAAAGGTGCAGGGGTATTCATAAAGTCTCCCACTTTTATCGGCGTTATCGGGTCGGTTTAGGATCGCAAGTTCGGTAATGTAAGCTAAGGGACATTCAATTCACGTTTATCGATTGTCGTAATTCGCTAATACCACGTCTGATGTTTTCATGAGGGGAACACCGCCGTCAAGGTGACCTCACTAACGACGTCATAGGGTGCTGATTTCAATCACCGGTCCCTCTCCCTCCCATGCACTGGTGCGCGGGCTTCACCCTCTCCTTGGGGAGAGGGGAAGATCATGGCGAGCCGGAAGAGGGGACTTGAGCCCCCTGAATTCTCAGGTCTAAACTCCCGGATTGGGAGGGCCAAAAATGACCATCGAAATCAGAAAACTGACACCGCATATCGGCGCAGAGGTCCTGGGCGTGAAGATCGGCCCGGACCTCAGCGATGAAGACTTCGCCGTCATCAAGCAGGCGTATCTTGATCATCTGGTTCTGGTTTTTCGCGATCAGGATATCAGCCCTGCCGAACAGATCGCCTACACCGAACGCTTCGGCGCCGTCGAGCCGCATCCGCTACGTGCCCGCGCCGGTCATCCCGAATACGAGAACCTTCTGGTGCTCGAGAACAATGCCCAGCGCCGCGGTGCCAGAAACGATTTCTGGCATTCCGATATCAGTTGCGTGGCGCGACCGCCGTCGGCGACGTTCCTGCACGCCATCACCGTTCCCGTCGGGCGCGGCGATACGTTGATCTGCAACATGTACCGGGCCTGGGACGATCTGGACCCGGCGTTGAAGGCGAAACTGGATGCCGCCGAAGCGGAACATTCCGGCGAGGCCATCCGCCGGCGCAACCTGTCGGCTGAGACGGACGGCAATCGCGAGATGGATGTGCCTGCACCGGAACGCCACCCGGTGGTGCGCCGCCACGCCGAGACCGGCCGCCGCGCGCTTTATGTGAACAAGTTCTTCACGACCCGCATCCTGGGGCTGAGCGAGGCCGAGAACGCCGACGTCATGGATGCGATCGAAGCATCGGCGACCCGCGAAGACAATATCTACCGCCACAAGTGGCAGCCCGGCGACGCCCTGATGTGGGATAACCGCTGCACCATGCATTTCGCCGAGTACGATTACGCGCCGGACGATCACCGCCGCATGCACCGCACCACGGCGGCCGGGGAACGCCCGGCGGCTTGAGGGGATTTCCTCTCTCCCGGCTCGCGATACTCGCCTCCAGGGAGAGGGGGGAGCTTAAGTCTCCGCGCCGCCGTTGACCTGCAGCAACTGGCCGTTGATGAAGGCGCCGTCGTCGGACGCCAGCAGCGCCACCATGGCGCCGATTTCCTCGTTCCTGCCGAGACGTCCGACCGGCACACGGCCGACCATGCTTTCGATGTGTTCGCGCATTTCCGGCTCGGCTTCGTCCGGCGCGATTGGGCCGGGGGAAATGATGTTCGTGGTCACGCCCTGCTTGCCGAATTCCTTGGCCAGCGATTTGGTCAGGCCCCAGGACGCATGCTTCGAGACACTGACCGGGGCGCGGCCGTTATAGCCGTGAATGGCGTTCATGCCGGCGAAATTGACGATCCGCCCCCAGCCGTTTTCCAGCATCCCCGGCAGGCACAATCTGGCCAGCCTGCGCGCGGCATGGAAATCGATATTCAGGATGCGTTCCCACTCGTCCTCGCCGGTTTCCAGAAACGGGCTGTTCGGACGCACGGCGGCATTGTTGACGAGAATGTCGATGCACCCGAAGGCCTTGGTGCCGTCGGTGACCATCTTTTCAAGATCGGCCGGGTTGCCGACATCGGCCATGCACACCAGCGCCTCCACGCCCAAGGCGCGGACTTCGTCGGCGACGATGTCGCAATTTGCCCGATTGCTTGATCCGTTGACGATCACGTTGATGCCGTTCTTGGCCAGTGCCAATGCGGATGCGCGTCCGATATTGCGTCCCGAGCCCGTGATCAGGGCGGTGCGGCGTGTGTCTCCCATAATTTTTTCTCCGTCGAGGGGCCATAGGTGGGGTGTCGTGGGCTTCACTAAACCATAGATGCCCCTCGGGATAAATAACAGCGGCAGGGGGGTTGTAAGTCCTGCGCCATAGCCGCTATCAAGCGGCGTGAACGAATTATCCGAGGAGGCTGTTATGACCGAGCGCCGCAACATGGACGAACTTGAAACCCTGGACCGGGCGCATTTCGTGCATGCGTCTTCGGACATCAAGGGACACGCCAACGGCACCACGCCGACCCGTGTCATCGAAAGCGGCAAGGGGGTCTACATCACCGACCGTGACGGGAAAAAGAGCCTCGATGCGTTTGCCGGTCTTTATTGCGTCAATATCGGTTACGGGCGCAGCGAAGTCGCCGACGCCATCGCCGAACAGGCGCACAAGCTGGCGTACTATCACGCCTATGTCGGGCACGGCACCGAAGCCTCGATCCGCCTCGCCGCGAAAGTCGTCGAACTGGCCCCTGATCACATGAGCCGGGTCTATTTCGGATTGTCCGGATCGGATGCCAACGAAACCAACATCAAGCTCGTCTGGTACATGAACAACGTGCTCGGCCGGCCGGAAAAAAAGAAGATCATCTCGCGCGACCGCGGCTATCACGGCTCCGGGCTGATGACCGGCAGCCTCACCGGTCTGCCGTTGTTCCACAAGGCATTCGACCTGCCGCTGGACAAGGTGCTACACACGCAATGTCCGCATTACTGGAAATTCGCCCCGGACGGCATGAGCGAGCAGGCGTTCGTCGACGACTGCGCCGCCAAGCTCGACGCGATGATCGTCGCCGAAGGCCCGGATACGGTTGCGGCCTTCATCGGCGAACCGTTCATGGGAACCGGCGGGCTGATCCCGCCGCCCGCGGGCTACTGGCCGGCGATCCAGAAGGTGCTCGACAAGCACGACGTGATGCTGATCGCCGACGAAGTGGTGACGGGCTTTGGCCGTCTGGGGTCGTGGTTCGGTTCCGAACACTACGGCATGAAGCCGGACATCATCACCATCGCCAAGGGCCTGACCAGCGCCTATGCGCCGCTGTCAGGGTCGATCCTGAGCGAACGCGTCTGTGAAATTCTCGACCGGGGATCGGAAGATATCGGACCGATCGGCCACGGCTGGACCTATTCGGCGCACCCGATCGGGGCCGCCGCCGGTCTCGCCAACCTGACTCTGATCGAGAACGAGGACATGATCGCCAACGTGCGTTCAACCGGGGCCTATTTTCAGGAAAGCCTGCGCGCCGCGTTCGCAGACCACCCGATGGTCGGCGAAGTCAGGGGCGAGGGTCTGCTGGCGGCAATCGAGTTCGTTGCCGACAAGGACACAAAGACGTTCTTCGATCCGGCGCTCAAGGTCGGTGCGAAGATGTCCGCAGCGGCGCTGGAAAACGGCGTCATCGCACGCGCCATGCCGCACGGCGACATGCTGGGCTTCGCGCCGCCGTTCTGCATCACCAGGGGCGAGGTCGACGAAATCGTCGGCGCCGTCTCGAAGGCGCTGGAGAGTGTCTACGCTGAGGTGAAGTAGGGCCAGCCCCTCTCCCTGGGGAGAGGGTGGCGTGCTTGCGCGCCGGGAGAGGGGGAAATCCTATTCCGCGTAGGGCTCGAACGTCGGCAGTTCGCTTTTCTTGACCCGGTGCATGCCTGCGCCCTTGGGCAGAATGGCATGGAATTTCTTGTCGCGGTCGATGATGTGGATCGGCCGGCCCTTACGTGAGAACACGCGCCGCATGGTCGCCGAGTAGTCCTTGAAGACCTCGAATTCGTCGGATTTCTTCTCGAACAGGCGTTCGTACACGTCATGGAATTCGGCAATGAATTCGCGCGTGACCTTTTTCAGGTTACTGATCACCCAGCAGCGGTCCTCGAACGTCCAATACGTCGCCATGCCGATGAAATCGCCTTCCCTGGTGATGTAGGGAAAGAACGGAAAGGCCCGGCATGACAGCGAGCGGTTATCGCGCTCGCAGAATTGCGCCCCCTTGCATTCCGCCGCCACGCAATCGTGATGCAGGGATTCAACCAGTTCCTCGCCATGCTTGTTCGGCGGCCGGTACTTGCGCCACAGATCGGAACGTCCGCGCAAAAGCTTGAACTCGCGCTTGTCCATGATCGGCACGGCCTGTTCGATATCGCAGCAGACCGGGATTCCGTCGTTCAGATGACGGCACTTCTCGCCACAGTCCAGCGGCACGACGTTGGCCGTGAAATCCTTGAAGATGCGCTTGTAGACTTTTTTCAATGATCGCTTCCGTCCGGCTAAACCAAGACACACCTTAACAAATCAGGACAGCGGGGAAATCATCAAAGTTTTATGACACTACGCGAGCGCTTCATCGGACATCGGGAAGCGGATGTGCCGTTGCCCTTCGAGCGGGGCCTTGAGGCGTTGTGTCCAGTGCACGCCCGGCCAGCGATATTCGGCGATGCCGCGCTTGGGCCAGTATATCGCCGTATAAACGGTGCCGAAACCGCGCCCGAAGGCGGTCGAATACAACGGCGGTTTCTGGAAAGCACCGATGAAGCGGTCGGCCGGTTCGTCGTGCAGCGTCAGGCGCTGCAACAGAAACCGCTCGCGTTCGACCGTCGCCGTGGCGCGGGCATGGCGGTGCCATTCGACGCGTTCCTGGTGATTGGTGGCGACGCGCTGGTCGGTCACGATGGCCTTTCGATCCGGGGCCAGATAGACGGTCGCATACTTGCCCTGCTTGTCGACCACGGTGACGTTATAGGTCATGTGGCAGGGGATGCGTTGCAGTGCGGCGATGGCGTCCCCGGCGGTGTCGCAGAATTCCAGAATGTATCTGAGGATGATCGGCACGCCGAAGCCGTCGCCGACGATGGTCCGTCCGCCGAAGGTCAGCGACACCGCAAGGCCGCGGTCGTTGATACCGTCGACAAGCCCGAACAGGCCGTCCGACATGCCCATGACCCAGCGATCGTGCCATTTTGAATGCAGGATCAGCCCGTCACAGAGCGCCGGCGCGTAATCGTAGTTGCGCACCAGCATCGGCTCGTTACCGGGCCAGATCGCCTGCGAGCAGCCCGACAGATAGGCCGGCGGGCAGTAAAAGCTGAGAAACCGCGACGCAAGATCGCCGCCGCCGGCAAGCTCGCAGAGATGCGCGTACATCGGCAGCATTTCGGGCATGTATTTCTTGAAGGCCCGATGACCCGCCAGATACGTCTGGCGGGCCTCGATGCCATCGGACATGAACCATTGCTGGTAAGCGGGCCACAGAGTCGCGAACAAAGACTGCCACTTGGGGCCGGCCTTGGCCTCACTTACCGTTTCGAAAACTAAATCCATGCATCCTCGTTACGCCCAAACAGGGCAACGGTCAAAGAATCTTGAACGCAGGATCCGACATTTCCACTGCCTGTGCCTTGGGCAGCGGCTTCGCCTTGTAGCTCGCCTTGATCCCGGCAATCCACTGCTTGGAACGCTTGGTCAGCTTGAACTTGTCGTCCATCGCCCGGCCGCGGGTGATCAGGATGCCGAGATCAGCGCCCTCGTAACGGTAATCTCCCTTGTCGGAGATACGCAGGAAGAACGCCTCGTTTTCGCTTTCCACCGCGCGGCGGTGGTAGTCGAAGCGGTCATAGCTGACACTACCGTCCTTGGCGAGTTTCCAGATACCGGATTCCGGCGCTTCGGTGATGATGTCGACGTTGTCCTCGGTGTGTTTGATGACCATCTGGCACCAGCCGTCGATATTGTCGGCATCGGCCCAGCGGTTGTTCAATTCGTTGACGTCGATGTCGAACGGCACGCCGGAGAATTCCAGCAGGTGGAACAGGAACAGCGGCGCATCGGCGTGGGCGAACGCGGCGTGGTTGGTCATCGAGCTGGCGCCCGTGACACGCGGGTTGCACTCGCCCAGATAGATGTTGCCGTCGTTCTGATCGATCAGGAAGTCCAATTCGAAATAGCCGCGGTAGCCTTCCTTGACCAGCTGGTTCCCGAACTGGAACGTGTATTCGCGGGCTTTCTTGCGGATTTTGGCATCGAAGGCTTCGGGGAAGATTTCGTTACCGCACCAGCCGCCACGATACGGCGTCAGTTCCTTGAAGCCGACCAGTTCCGTCATCAACGGGCCGACGATGGTCCCCTTCGACGTGGCGCAGGCCTCGATCGCCGAGCCGCGGCAGTCGATCCGCTTCATGACCTTGATTTCGCCCTGACCGACGATGTCGTGCTCGTAGCGGCGATAGTCTTTTTCGCTCTTGATGAAGAACGTGGTGTGGCCGCTGTCGCCGAACGCGGATTGCAGCACCAGATCGTTGCCGAGCGGCTTGGCAAGCTTCTGCAGGTCGGCCCAGCTGTCGATCTTGCCGAGCGTGTTGGGAACGGAGGGCACACCGGCCTTGTTCCCGATGCGCACGGTTTCGATCTTGTCGTCGATGGCGCCGCGAAGCGCTGCTTTCGGGAACCAGATTTCCAGACCCAGTTCCTTGCAGACTTTCTCGACGCGCTTGTCGAACATCAGGAACACGGCTTTCGGCTTGCCGCCCTTGGAGCGGACGTAGTCGATCACTTCCTTGTGCTCGAGCAGGTAGGCGACGATGTCTTCGATCGATTCGAATTCAGGATGCGCCGCTTCGTCCGGTACAAAGACATTCGGGTGACGCCCGTCGTAGCAATCGATGTAGCAGATGTACTTGAAGTTCCGGCACCACTCGTCAATGCCGAGCAGGTTGAAGTTCGTCGCGCTGATGAAGAAGATCGGATCCTCGTTGCGATGGAAGAAGCGGCGGATTTCCGAAATATTCTTGAGCTTCTTCTGGCGCGGACGGCGCACGGCTGCTTTTTTCGCCACCGGTTTCTTTGCCGTGGCTTTCTTTGCCAGGGCTTTCCTGGCGGTTGTCTTTTTGGCGGGCGCCTTTTTAACGGCTGCTTTTTTTGCAGCGGCTTTCTTTGCTGGCGCTTTCTTGGCGGCTGCTTTCTTAGCCGGGGCTTTCTTCGCGGCGGTTTTTTTCGTCGTGGCTTTGGCCATTGTTTTATTCTCCCTGTTTAACTTTTAAGCGGCGGCGATTTTTGCCGCGATTTTGATTATTTAAGGCGTGCCTTGAGGGCGGCTTCGGTAAACACGCGAAGCCCCAGGTCCGGGCGGTAGCCGTGGATTTCCTTGACGTCGAGGGCGCGGAAAAATCCGATGATTTCCTTGCTGACGACCTGACCCGGCACGAGGATCGGGAAGCCGGGCGGGTAGGGGATGATGAACGTCGCCGAGACGACCTCGCGGCCGGCGTTCATGGCGTCGTCGATGCTGCCGTCTTCCATCGTCAGGTATTCGCAGGAATCCTCGTCGTAGGAGAGGAAATACGCATCGCGCATCACGCCTTCGCGGGTATCCCCCTTGGGGTCGGGCCGGAATGCATTGTGGAAACGCGAGAAATCGGGCAGCGGCGGCAGTTCGTTGAGCAGCGCGTTGACCTTTTTCTCGTGCGCCTTTTTCTCCGGCGCGTTCATGTCCTCGAGGCGTTCGTCCTGTTCCGTGGCGATCTTGACCAGAACCTCGATCAGATACGCGATGGACGAGCGGGTCGTGCCGATATTGGTCATGAACAGTACGGTGTTGCGTGACGTCTTGTTGATCTGGATGCCGTACTTGTCCATCAACTCGTCATTCTTGAAGGTGTCGCCGTCAAGACCGGTGCCGCCGACGAGCAGCGTAATCCGTGTCGCATCGAGGGCGAATTCGTCCCCCGCCCAGGCTTCCCAGATATCGTTCCAGCCCTTGTCGGGTTCGTAATAGCTTTCGATGCCAGACTGGCGGTATGCCGCGGGGATCATGTCGCCGACGGTGAGGATCTTGAAGTATTTCGACAAAAGCGGATGGGTCCGGACCTTCTGGCGCAGCACCATGGCCATTTCGACCTGCTTTTGTACCAGTTCGAACCCTTCCAGTTCGACCTGACGCCGGCCGACGTCGAGCGAGGCCAGAATCTGGTAGTTCGGCGATGTCGAGGTATGCGTCATGAACGCTTCGTGGAACGGTTCTTCGACCTTCGACGAATAATCCTGATCGTGCACATGGATCATCGATCCTTGGCGGAGCGAGGTCAGGGTCTTATGCGTCGATTGCGTGGAATAAACGCGGACCCGCGCCTGATTCGGGTCCGGCATCAGGCGCATGTCGAGCAGCGTGTCGATGTCGTCACCGGCTTCGTCCAGCTTGGCCTTATGGACCGCATATTCTTCGCGGTATTCCTCGGACTTGAATTTTTCGCGCAAGTGCTTGGCCTGGTACATGCCGGTGCGCTGGCGATAGGTCGGGCCGAAACGGGCAAAGCCGAACCATGCTTCATCCCATAAAAAGACCAGGTCCGGCTTGATCGCCAGACATTCTTCCATGACCCGTTCGACATTATAGACAAGTCCGTCGAAGGTGCAGTTGGTGAGCAAAAGCATGCGCACCTTGTCGAGCTTGCCGGCGGCCTTGAGTTCCAGCAGCTCTTTCTTGATTTCACGCAGCGGCACGGCGCCGTACATGGAATATTCGCTGAGCGGATAGCTGTCGAGATAGACGACGTGGGCGCCGCACAGCACCATCCCGTAGTGGTGCGACTTGTGACAGTCGCGGTCGACCAGCACGATGTCGCCGGGCCGCACGATGGCCTGGACGACAATCTTGTTGCAGGTCGAGGTGCCGTTGGTGGCGAAGAACGTCTTGCGCGACCCGAAGGCCCTGGACGCCAGTTCCTGTGCTTTCTTGAGCGGACCGTGCGGCTCCAGCAGCGAGTCCAGCCCGCCCGATGTCGCCGACGTTTCGGCAAGGAAGATGTTCATGCCATAGAACTCGCCCATGTCGCGGATCCAGTTCGATTTGGAAATCGACTTGCCGCGCGAAATCGGCAGGGCATGGAACACGCCGGTCGGCTGCTTGGCATAGTTCCTGAGCGCCGTGAAGAACGGCGACTGATAGCGCTGATCGACGCCGCGCAGGATGTTCAGATGCAGTTCCAGGAAATCCTCCTGGTTATAGAAAATCCGGCGGCAGCAATCGCCGACGCGTCCGGCGACATCCTCGACGTTCTGGTCGGTGACCAGATAAAGGTCCAGTTCGGGGCGGATGCGGGCAATCACGTCGGCCAGCACGGCGCCGTAGTCCTGCGGCTCAAGGGAGTCGACGTCATCGACGTGCGCCAGTTTCAGATAGCGGCTCAGCACCGGCAGGTCGTTCATGGATTTGAACGGAAAGCCGAAGCGGATGACGATCGCCTGAATGTTGTGATTGAAAAGCGAGGCAATGATTGCGTCTTCGAAGCTCGAGACGAAAACCGGCTCATAGGTGAACGGGTCTTCCTCGCGGCGCATGGCCGTCAGGCCTTCGCGCTGCTGGTGCTGTTGCGCATAGTTCAGGTCGTCGACGAACAGAACCTCGAAATAGGGACGGCGGCGGTTGCGTTCCTCGGGCGACTCCATCTCTTCGTCGTCGAGATGCTCCTCATCGCCGTGCAGTCCCAGATTGACGTGCTTGCGCCGGTACGTGCCGCTCATCATGGCGCCGACGATGCGCGATACGGCACGGCCCAGGGTCCGCGCGTCACGGCTTTCGACAAGATGATAAAGCTGGCGGAAATCTTGCAGGCCCGGGAACGCCCAATAGGTCTCGAACGGCGCCAGTTCATCCAGCAACGCGCGCGCTTTGGCGTAATCATCCGCCCGTTCGCGCCCCTCGACGAGGCGCAGGGTGATGTTCTTCAGCTTGTTCCAGGTATCGATGCGTAACTGGGTTGCGTTGTAGTATCGACCCAGCGATACGCCCTTAGCCTGCGCTCCTTCGTCCGGCATGATTTTTTAGCTCCCTGTGGCTTTTCATTTTATTTATGCGTCTTTCGCGCTTTTGTGGGTGTCGAGCACCATAATATTGCTGTGTCCGCGGTGGCCTGTGATGTCGGCGGGGGACGATGCGTGCAGACCTTCCTGCGTGCCTTGTGTCGGCATCTCGAGCGGGCCCAGGCTGTACAGATAGCTCGGGTCGTGGATCGCCGGGTCGTAGACCCCGAAATAGGCGTTGCGGTCGCGGAAACTCTTCAGTGTCTGGCCGAGACCGCGCAGCCCGACGGCGCGCTGACGGCGGACCAGATCGAAATCGACTTCGACCGGGATCACTTCTTCCTGGCCGGCGGCCTGATAAAGGAACGTGCCGGACGGATCGACGACGCATGAGCGCCCCGTGCCGCCCGGGCCGAGGCCGTTGATATCGAAGATATAGGTCTGGAACATCGCGGCGGTGGAACGCGCGATGGAAAGCTCGATGTCGCGGTCGATGGTGCCGGTCAGCACCGGGTGCAGAAGGACTTCCGCACCCATCGAGACCAGGGTCCGTGTGGTTTCCGGGAACCAGATGTCATAGCAGATCGAAACCCCGAAACGTCCGGCGCCCGGGACATCGAAGACGCAGAACTCGGTGCCGCCCTCGACACCGGATTCGTACGGCTGGAACGGAAACATCTTGGCGTATTTGGCAACAACCTCGCCTTGCGGATTGATGACCGTGGCAACGTTATGCAGCCCGGCTTCGGAACGCTCGAACATGGACCCCGGCAGCACCCAGACGTTATGGCGTATTGCCGCTTCACGGAATACGTCGATGGCCGGTTCGAGACTCTCGGGATGATTGCCGGTCAGAGGCCCGTAAGGCGCCAGTTCGCTGAAAACGATCATCTGTACCCACGGAAAGCGCACCATCACATGATCGATACGGTGCGACATCGCGGTGACGTTTTCATGGGTGGCAGATACGTGCATCTGCACACCGGCAATCGCGAAGGGCGTCATATACAAAAGACCTTTTTGGCCATCAAAAAATTACTCCACAATGGTCGCGTGCTGCGACCTTCAGGTCAAGCTAGGCCCGGAATCCCCACATGGGGAATCCGGGTATTCTTATTCAGCGGCAGCCGCCGAGGTGCCGAGTTCGGCGAGGCAGCGCTCGATGATATCGAGGCCCTCGTCGACGATGGCGTCGGATGCGGTCAGCGGCACCAGGATCCTGATCGTGTTGGCGTAGACGCCGCACGACAGCAGGATCAGGCCGTGTTCAAGCGCTTTGGCGCACAGTGCCTTGGTGGCGTCGGCGTCCGGCGTGTTGGTGCCTTTTTCCGTTACCAGCTCGAACGCGACCATGGCACCGAGACCGCGAATGTCGCCGATCGGGTGCGTGTCTGGACGCGCCTTCATTTTCTGAACGCGTTCGATGAGGCGTTCGCCGAGAATGCGGCTGCGGCCGAGAAGCTGTTCTTCCTCGATGACCTTGAGGACACCGAGCGCCGCCGCGCAGCCGATCGGGCTGCCGCCGTAGGTACCGCCGAGACCGCCGGGGGCGGGGGCATCCATGATGTCCGCCTTGCCGACAACGCCGGAAAGCGGAAAGCCGCCGGCCAGCGACTTGGCGGTGGTGATCATGTCCGGTTCCACGCCCCAGTCGGCGGCCCAGTATTCGGATGCGAACAGACGGCCGGTCCGCGCGAACCCGGTCTGGACTTCATCGGCGATCAGGCAGATGCCGTATTTGTCGCAGACGGCGCGCAGTTCCTGAACGAGTTCCTTCGGCGCGATATAAAAACCGCCTTCGCCCTGAACCGGCTCGAGAATGATCGCCGCGACCTGTTCCGGTTCCAGGTCGGACTTGAACAGACGGTGCAGGGCATCGATGGAATCCTGTGCGCTGACGCCGTGCATCGGCATCGGGAACGGCAGGTGATAAATGCCGGCCGGCATCGGACCGAAGCCGCGCTTGTAGGGATCGACCTTGCCGGTCAGCCCCATGGTCATCATGGTGCGGCCGTGAAACGCGCCGGAAAATGCAATCACCGCCGAGCGGCCGGTGTGGGCGCGCGCGATCTTGATCGAGTTCTCGACGGCTTCGGCGCCGGTCGTCACAAACAGGGTTTTCTTCGGCGTGTCGCCGGGCGCCAGCTCGTTGAGTTTTTCGGCAAGTTCGACATAGGGCTCGTAGGGAACGACCTGATAAGCGGTGTGGGTGAAACGCTCGAGCTGTTTCTGAACTTCGGCCATCACGGTGGGGTTGCGGTGGCCGGTGTTGAGAACGGCGATGCCGCCGGCGAAGTCGACATAACGCTTGCCTTCGACATCCCACAGTTCGGCGTTTTCGGCACGGTCGGCATAAACCTGCGTAGCGACACCGACGCCGCGCGGCGTTGCGGCTTCACGGCGTTGGTTGAGCGATTTGTTATCGGTCATTTCCTAAATCCCTGTAGACAGAAAACGGAACAAACATCGTAAACGAAAAGGGCGACCGCCGGCCGCCCTTTCCTGGATCATATTCAGGCGGCTTCTGTTTTGCCGGAAACATCGGCATCGGCCGTCGGATACGGCTGGTCTTCACGGTTGCCGACCGGCTCATAGATCGAGAAGCCCTCGGCCTGGGTCTGGGCCTTGATGTCTTCCGGTTTCTGGGCCGGGATGCGCTTCGACATCGACCAGATGTGACCGAACGGGTCGACGACCTTGGCGAAACGTTCGCCATAGAAGGTGTCGGCGAGCGGCACCAGCACGGTGCAGCCGGCTTCGACGGCTTTTTCCCAGATCTCGTCGACGTTCGCCAGGTACAGGTGCTGTGTCGCGCCCGAACCGCCATAGGCGAACGGCGAATAGATGCCGAACGCCGGCATTTCGTCGGAAACGATGACCATCGAGTTGCCGATCTTCATTTCGGCATGCAGAACGGTGACACCGTCTTCGGCGTAAACGCGCGACAGAACTTCGGCGCCGAACACATCGGCGTAGTAGGCCAGCGCGGCATCGGCGCCGCGAACGACCAGATACGGGGTAATGGTGCGATAGCCTTTCGGCACCGGGGCAACTTTTTTAGCCATGATTAAGCTCCTGAAATCTATGTTGTGTCGGGCATCACGCCCTGGATTTGTGTTGGGCATCACGCCCTGGAAAGTCGTTGCTGTGGGATGGGACAATAAAAGCTGGTCGAATCGGCCCACAACATGTACCATGGTGTACGATAAAAGTTCGATCCTGTCAACATCATGAAGCAAGATGTAGCTATCACCATGTCACAAGATGTCGGTCCCCTCTACGCACCAGATGCCGCCCAGCAGGATATTGCGCTCGGCGTGACGATGACGGTCACGCAGGCGGATTTGCCCTACCTGCGCGCTGTCGGTTCGCTCGGCGAATATGCCGTGGTCTATCGGGTGTGGCGCGAGCAGGCCGGTGGCGGATTCGGCGACCAGAGCAAAAATCCGCAAACGTGGGGCGTGCTTGTGTATGTGAACGGGCAACTCGCACGGATTTATTCCGCGCGGGGGGCGGGCCGTGAATGGTCGAACCTCGACCGCCTGGAAAAATGGCTGCGCTCGCAGGGGTTCTGGTACTGGTGGACGCGCAACGATCTCGAACCGCTGGGCGAAGAAGATGACACCCCCGCCGAAGCCGCTGCTGTAGACGGTGGCGACGAAGACGGCGAAGACGCAGACCGGGCGCCGGCCGCCGCAACGCCGCCGGCGATGTTCCCCTCCACCCCGCCCGAACCGCAGGGAAGCGGCACCTGACCGCACACCGACGTTTCATTCGGTAAAATTTTATCTATTTTATATCAAAGACTTAGATAAATAATAGATTTGCCCGGACAGGGCCTTTCACGCCACGTTTATGCATCCTCTTTTGGAAAGCTGGATGCACTCCGATGAAAACATGGCCGATGAAAACATGGCTTGCGGCACTCAGGCGAAAGTTCAGGGACTTTGCGCGTCAGGACACCGGGGCGGCGATCGTATTGTTCGCGCTCGCCACCGTGCCGATGGTCGCGTTCGTCGGCATGGGGACCGACACGGCACGGGCCTACCTTGTGAAGTCGCGCATGTCTTCGGCGCTCGATGCGGCAGGACTGGCTGGCGGGCGGCATTTCTTTTCGCCGACCCGCGATGCCGAGATCGTGATGTTCTTCAACGCCAACTTCCCGCCCGGATATATGAATTCAACCATCTCCGGTCCGCATATCGTCGACGATGAACTGGCCGAGCGGCTGACGCTGACGGCGGAAGCGCAGATCCCGACGACGCTGATGAAAGTCCTCGGCTTCGATACACTGACGGTGACGGCGGAAACCGAAATCACCCGGCAGATGCAGGCGCTCGACGTGGTGATCGCCATGGATATGTCCGGTTCGATGTCGTCATCGAGCGGTGCCGGCACACGTATTTCCGCAGCCCGTCAGGCGGCCAAGGACCTGGTCGACATCCTGTACGGCGACAACGGCAGCAATGACCTGTTGAACATCGGCCTCGTGCCGTGGAACGCCAAGGTCAACGTCATGCTCGAAGGCAGCGCCTACGATTCATCGTTGACCAGTACCGTTCCCGTCGCCGGGTTCGTCAATCCGCTGACAGCCACCGGGCAAAGCGATGTCTTTCAGGTCAACAATTCACCGGTGCCGTTGTTGTCTGCACCGCCCGCCAATTGGCGCGGCTGCGTCTTTAACCGCTATCTCGACAATGCCGCCGATGATGACGATGCCGATATCTTCATGGGTCCGCAGCTATTGGACGGCGCCGACTGGCCGGCGTGGGAGCCGGTCGGCATCGAGGGCGAGCCGGTCTCGGGCGGTACCTGCAGCATGTCGACGAACGGCGGGGAATGCACCCGCTGCCTGTCGCATGGCATTACGCCTTTGCAAAACCAGAAGCTGACCATCACCAATGCTATCGACGCGCTGACGAACCCCGGCGGCAACACCAACATTCCCGCCGGGCTGGCCTGGGCATGGCGGGTGCTGATGCCGGACGCGCCGTTCACCGAAGCCGTGGCCGACCCCGATTACGAACTGCAGCGCGCCATCGTTTTGCTGACCGACGGCGAGAACTACGGCGGTAACGGCGACGGCTACAAGGCCGTGTTCGGTCTCGGCAGCGGTGCCGGGGCCAACGGCATGAATGACCGGCTGCGTCTGCTCGCGACAAATATCAAAAGCTCGGGCGTGGTGCTGTATGTCATCCAGTTCGCCAACAACGGCACCGAGTTGCAGGCCCTGCTCAAGGACGTCGCCAGCGGTCCCGCGTCGCCGTTCTATCACTACGCGCCCGACGATGCCGCGCTGCGCGCCGTGTTCCGCGAAATCGCCAACGACCTGTCACAACTCAGGCTGTCTAAGTGACGCTGCGGCGTGACGGCGTCATGCCGCCGCCGTCATCCCAAACTTGATTTGGGATCCATAAGTTAATCAAAAAAGAGCATGGGCCCTGAATCAATTTCAGGGCGACGATTGCTGTGTGAATGCGATGATTAAGACCCCAGCCGGACCTTGACGGTATAGCGCGGCCGGAAGATGGCGTAGTTATAAACCGTGTTGTTCGCGATGGCGCCGCCGAGGATCGGATTGTCCGGGAACATCGGCGTATAACGGTACTGGATCTCGGCCATGATCACGCTTTCGCTTTCGGCGACGACGAAGCCGGCCGGCAGGGAAGCGGGGCCGCCCTGGCCGCCGAGGCCGCTTGCCTGCGGGTCGGCGCCATAGACACGCTGCCATTCGACGATCGGCCCGGCCGCCTGGCCGACGACGCTGGAGACGATCATCGCCGCGTTGGCGCCGAAATCGAACGGCTCGGTGATCAGCGCGCCGGCCTGAAAGATATTGTCGAGATCGCCCGCTGTCAGCACCTCGCCCTGCGACACCAGATCGGCGACGGTCATCGTCGCGCGCTCGGTTTTCTGGTGTAAAAGCACATAGCGCGTCATTTCGATCCCGTTCAGCGTTAGTGCCAGCGCAACCGGGACCGCGATGGCAATTTCGAGGGCGGAAATGCCGCGCTTGTCGCTGCGGAACCTGCTCAGGCAATTTCGGAGTCTGGTCATCATCAGTTGTTCAGCCCGTCCCAGGGTTCGTTGCGCACGACGATGCTGGCGGTCAGGCCGAGCACGCCGCCGTTGCCGATGAAGTGTTGCGCGAACGGGGTCATCGTGTGCCAGTCGTACTTGAGCCGATAGACGACGATGTCGCCGGACTGGCCGCTGCCGGCGGCGCCGATGTCGGCATCCCACTGGCCGTTTGCATTTTCGTCGGTGAAGGTTTCACCTGGGTCGTATGTGCCGTTGGCGTTGCCGTCGACGTAATCCTCGCCGCGGCCGACGTCGGAGAAACTCGGATAGACAAGCACATCGACCTGGGCCTGGGTCATATCGATCAGCCCGAGCGTGCGTTCGTCGATGATCTCGATGATGCGTTCAAGGCGCGTCACGCCGTCCGGCTGCTGGCCGGTGATGCCGAAGCGGGCCGCTTCCCTGAGCGAGCTTTCCATCAATGTGTTTGTCAGCATGATCGTGCCGAACTCCATGGATGCCAGCATGACCGTGATAAGAATCGGTGCGCCGAAGGCGAACTCCATCAGGGTCGTCCCGTCCCGGTTCCTTGCAAAGCGTCTGAAAGTCTTTGTGCATGCGCGCAGCATGACGGGTCTCCGGCTATTTCACCGGATGACATGATACTGAAGTCAGGGGGCTATTTCTAAACAAACGAATGCATTTATAGTATCGATAAATTAGATAAAATTTTATCAAAATGTATTTAAAAAATAACACTAAAGTAAAACGAATATATTCGCGAATATAAATTTTGACCCTAAAAGTAAAAAATCTATTAATGGCTCATGCACTTTGGTGCGCCGGTGTCGTCATCACACGGTGTGGGACGACCGGACGATAAGAACAGGAGGCCATTATGAAAGCCACCCTCAAGAAATTCTTCCAAGACGAAAGCGGCGCCACCGCAATCGAGTACGGTCTTATTGCTGCGCTCGTTTCCGTTGCCGCGATTCTGGCCCTGCAGGCCATGGGCGCCTCGCTCGACACCATGTTCAACAGTGTCGCGACGATCCTCAGCGGCGCGGTTGCCGGACCCTGATCCATACATGAGCGGCCGGTCCGGCATGAAACCGGGCCGGCCGTTTTCCGGATCCTCCGGCTTTGCCGGGTCCGTGGACGGTTTGCCTCCGTTCTGGACGACACCACCTCGGCCGATCTTCGCGGGTCGGGCACGCCGGGGGCTCCGGAAAGCGAAAACGCTCAAGCAGGTAACAAGACAAACAACAAGGGTGAACATGACCCGATAGGCTCGAGAGAAGCGGAAGGGCGAAGTCCTCAAGAACGGAAGGGGTGGGAGGACCGATGACCGACCAGTTTTCACTTCATACACTGATACTGCTGATGGCCGTGGCGCCGTATATCGTTGCCGTCGTCAGCGATGTCCGCAGCTACACAATCCCGCACGGCTGCACGCTTGCGCTGCTGGCGCTTTATCCTGTGCACGTCTGGTTGTCGCCGCTCGATATCAACCTGACGGCTTCGCTGCTTGTCGGGGGCACGGCGTTTGCCGTCGGTTTTGCGTTTTATGCCCTCAACCGCCTGGGCGGCGGTGACGTCAAACTGATTGCCGCGGCGGCGTTGTGGGCCGGTCCGGCGCTGATTGCCGATTTTGCCGTCACCATGGCGGTATCGGGCGGTCTGTTGTCGCTTCTTTATATCACGCACTTCCATATCGCGCCGGCGCTCGGCTTCGATCACGCCGGCCTCAGGAACGGTCTCAGGGAAGAGCAAAATTCCCTGATGATCAAACTCCCGTACGGCGTCGCCATCAGCGCCGGCGGGCTCGTGACGCTTTTACAACTGGCGTAACAGGAGATCCGACATGTTCTCGCTTCGCAATATTCTGCTTCTCTTCGTCGCACTGGTGTTCGCATCGGGGACCGCGATCTATGTGAAGTCATGGATGGAAAGCGAGCGCACCCGTCTCGCCACCGAGCGGAAAACCGAAATTCAGGTGGTCAAGACCGCCGCTGCCGAGGTGCTGGTCGCAAGAATGGATCTGCAACCCGGCACCTTCCTGAAGCCGGAAAACCTGGAATGGCAGCCGTGGCCCGAAGACGGCGTGCACAAGACGCATATCGTGCGCCCAAAAGCCGAAGACCGTGACAATGATGCCAAGGACCCGATCAATGAACTGCAGGGCGCGGTGGTCCGCGTTCAGCTTCGTGCCGGCGAGCCGGTCACCAAGGTCCGGGTCGTGCATCCGGGCGAGCGGGGGTTCCTCGCCGCCGTGCTGGAACCGGGGTTCCGCGCCGTCTCGCTGCCGGTCGACGCGACCACGGGCATCGCCGGTTTCATCTTCCCAGGTGACTGGGTCGATATCCTGATGACTATGAAGGTCCGCGACGAGCGCAAGGAAGCCAAGCAGCAGCGCTATTTCTCGCAGACCGTGCTGCGCCGCGTGCGCGTGCTGGCCATCGACCAGCACGTCGACAAGGAAGACGGCAGCGCCGCCGTCGCCAAGACGGCCACCATCGAGGTGACGCCGAAGGAAGCCGAGCGCGTCACCATCGCGCTTGAAATGGGCCGCCTGACACTGAGCCTTAACAGCCTGAGCCAGGCAGAAAGCGAAACCGTGCACAAGGAACGTCTGCTCGGTGGGGCAAAGCCGTTCGATCCGAAAATGGTCCGCAACGAAGGCCGCAGCTACACCCTCGATGCCGACGTTTACAACATGTGGGGCGATCCGCGCCTGTTTCCGGGCGGTGGTAACAGCCGAGAAGTCAACGTACTCAGGGGCAGTGATGCCCAGGTCCAGAGTTTTTAAGGAGCCGGGACATGCTGCGTAATTGGGACATCCTGCAGATACTTGCGATCCTCGCCATACTGGCGATCACGATGATTGCCGTCGGCGATGCCTGGGGCAAGCCGCTCGAAGTGGTCTCGCGCGGGCATCAGGAAATGTCCCTGGAAGTGCACAAGGGACGTCTCCTCAAGCTGCGCGCGCCGGCACAGACGGTGTTCGTCGCCGATCCTGAAATCGCTGACGTGCAGATCAAAAGCCCGACCCTGGTTTATGTGCTGGGCAAGGGCCCGGGGGAAACCACGCTGTTCGCCGTCGACCGTGCCGAACATGTGCTGGCCAGCGTCGATCTTCACGTCAGTCATAATGTCGGCCGGATTCATGAATCCATCCGCCAGCTTCACCCCGAAACCGATATTACGGTCAGCAGCGTCGGCGATTCGGTGGTGCTGGACGGGATCGTCGACAGCGCGTCGACCGCCGAAAACATTCGCCGCGTTGCCGCCGGTGCCGTCGGCGACCCGAAAAAGGTGATGATGCGCATCGGCATCGATGCCCCGACGCAGATCAATCTGCGCGTCCGCATCGCCGAGGTTTCGCGCGATGTCGACAAGCAGCTCGGGTTCAACTGGTCGATTGCCGGCTCGGCGGCGGGGATCGCATTCGGTGTCGCGACGGCCAATCCGTTCAATGCCTCGGTGACGCAACATACGCTTTCCGTATCCGGGCTGAGCTTCGGCGGTTTCGACCTGAACGCGGTGATCGACGCACTCGAGGAAGAGGGACTGATTTCCGTCCTCGCCGAGCCGAACCTGACAGCGTTGTCGGGTGAGTCGGCGAGCTTCCTGGCCGGTGGCGAATTTCCGATCCTGGTGCCGGATTCCGACGGCCGCGTGACCATCGAATTCAAAAAGTTCGGGGTATCGCTCAGCTTCACGCCGACCCTGATGGGCCGCGACCGCGTCAATTTGCATGTGCGCCCGGAAGTCAGCCAGCTTTCGACCACCAATGCGGTGACGCTGAACAACTTCCAGATCCCGTCGTTGACGACACGGCGCGCCGATACCACGGTCGAACTGGGCTCCGGTCAGTCGTTCGCCATTGCCGGCCTGATCCAGAACAACGTCACGCACGATATCTCCAAGTTTCCGGGTTTGGGCGACGTGCCGGTGCTGGGCAGCCTGTTCAAGTCCGACCGCTTCCAGCGCGAGGAAAGCGAACTGGTCATCATCGTCACGCCGTATGTGGTGCGCCCGGTTTCGCGCCAGCGGCTGGCCCAGCCGACCGACGGGCTTGAATACCCGCACGATGCCGAACGCATCGCCAACGGCGGCACGCACCGCCAGAAACCCGCCGCCGGTCAGCCTGTCACCATCGATCGCAACGGCGACAGCCTGATCGGTCCCGTTGGTTTCTTGCTGGAGCAGCCTGCTGAAGCCAAAGGAGCCAGCCAATGAGAACCTTAATACTCAGCTCTGCGATGCTGTTTTCAATCGCCGCTCTTTCCGGCTGCCAGACCTATGCCGACCGGCCCTGGTACGACCCGCTGAACATGCAGGTCGAGATGCAGCCGCGTGCCGAAAAGAACGTGCAGGTCATTCCCAGCGAAACCTCGTTCGCGTTGCAGTTCGACCGCGGCGGGGCGGCAATGACCGACGCCGAACATCGCGCCGCCGTCGCCTTCCTGCAGCGCCGCCAGCTTGCCCGGACCGATGAGGTCTTCGTCGATTTCGGCCTGTTCGTCGATACCTCGGCACTGGCCACGCAACGCCGTCAGAATATCGCCCGGGTTGTCGGCGAAGCCGGGATCGATCCGGCCCGCGTCCGGGTGCGTTCGAACATCGCCGGGATTGCCGACGACGAGGTCAACCTGACGGTCCGCCGGTATCTGGTGATGCTGCCGGGATGCCCGGACTACACGTCACGCGCCGGACGGACGTTCGACAATCGCCCGCATTCGAACTGGGGCTGCGCCACGGCCAGCAACCTCGGGCGCATGGTCGCCGAGCCGCGCGACATCCTGGAAGGCCGCGGCGAAACCCTGGCCGACGGCGAGGCCATGGTTCTCGGTATTCAGCGTTACCGCACCGGCACAACCCGCAAGCTCGACGTCGACGACACCAACACCGCCGAAAGCCATGGCGTTAAGGGAAGCTCGGGCGGCGGCAGCAACGGAGGTGGACAATGATCGCGCTCAGGAAAGAAGAAACGCCGGATGATGCCGGGATGAGCCATGCCTTTCTGGCCTTCGCCGCCGACCGGCAAACGGCTGAGACCCTTGGCCGGGGTGTCGAGGCCGAAGGCCTGCCCGCAGAAAGCGTGATCGAGGCGACGCTCGATGAGGCGATCGAGTCCCTGGCGGCGATGCCGACCCCGTCGACCCTCGTCGTCGATCTTGGTGCGTCCGGCGATATCATGACAGAGGTGGCCCGCTTGGCGGAGGTGTGCGACGCCGGGGCGCAGGTGATCCTATTGGGCGCGGTCAACGACCTGCATGTCTATCGCGAAGTGCTGGCGGCAGGGGTCACGGACTATCTGGCGAAGCCTTTCACCTATCATGAATTTTCCGCGTGCCTGCATCGCGCCCGCCCGCCTCAGGTGGCGGAAGCAGTGGTGCAGATGGCACCGGACGTGGTGCAGACGGATGCGGTATGCGTCATTGGCGTCAGGGGCGGTGTCGGCGCCAGCACCGTCGCCGCCAACGCGGCATGGTTCGCCGCCGAGCAGCAGCAGAAGAACGTCACGCTGATCGATATGGATCTGACGTTCGGTACGCAGGCCTTGATGCTCGATGTCGATCCGGGCGGCGGGCTGGCCGAGGCCATGCGCGAGCCGGGCCGTATGGACGAGTTGTTCGTCAAGCGGGCGTTGGTATCGCTCGGCGAGCGGTTCCGCGTGATGGCGTCGGAAACCGATCCGGCGAAAGGCGACCTCGCCGATGCGCAGGCGTTCGGGGAATTGCTCGATTTCGTGCGCGATGCCTGCGACCTGGTGATCGTCGACATGCCGCGCGCTACCGCCGTCGCCCATCCCGGTATGCTGGAAGCGTTTTCGCGGATCGTGCTCGTTGCCGAACCGAGCCTCGCCGCCATGCGCGACAGCGTCCGTCTGGCGAGCTTGATCGGTGCGGTCAGTCCGGCGGCGCAGGTATCGGTCGTGCTCGGCCGCCAAGGTATGGCGCCACGCGAAGAACTGTCGGTGAAAACCTTCGAGGAAGGATCGGGGCTGAAGGTGAGCGCGCGTATTCCCTTCGATCCGAAATCCGCGATGCGGAGCGAGGCCGACGGCAAATGTATCTTGCAGTCGGCGGGACGCTCGAAGCTGGGCCGCGCGCTGGTCGGGGTTGCGGAACTGATGACGGGTGCCGAACGTAAATCGGGGGGTGGCTTGTTCGCAAAATTCAGACGCGCACCGAAGACGGCTGCGCAAGCCACGGGAGGCCGGGATGTTCGGTAAAAGACAAGGCACGGATATCATTTCCATAAATGCGCACAGGAAGCGCCCGTCGGTGCGGCCGCTCGGTGAACTGGCCGCCGATGAAAACAGTGCGGCGCTCATGCACGCGGCGATGTTGGGGGCGGATGAACAGTACCGCCCGGAAATCATCGCCGAAGTTGCACGTGAAACGCTGGAACGCGCCGACGAGATTTTGGGCGATGACGACCCGGCGGCAATTCCGCGCGCCGAGCTGGCAAAGGCAATGGAAATCGCGATCAGCGGCGATCTGGTGCCGGGCGGATTGTCTGCACGCGAAAGGCGCGATGTCGTGACGGAGGTCGTCAACACCCTGCTCGACAAGCGGGTCGCCGAAAAGAAAGAGGCGCCGGAAAATCTGATCGAACGGACCAAGGCGCTGGTGCAGCCGATCCTCATGGACCGGATCGACGTTACCGAAGCCGGCGATATGCCGCGCCAGCAACTGGCGCAGGAAGTCGGCGACGTGGTCGCGGAAATCCTCACCGATCACAAAATTCAGCTCAACCTGATGGAGCAGCGCGAAATCGTTACCATGCTGCTGAACGATATGCTGGGTTTCGGGCCGCTCGAGGTGCTGCTCGCCGACGAGGCGGTGACGGATATCATGGTCAACGGACCCGAACAGGTGTTCGTCGAGAAGAACGGCAAGCTGACGTTGTCCGGCGTCACGTTCCGCGACAACCGGCATGTCATGCAGATTGCATCGAGGATCGTGTCGGGGGTCGGACGCCGGGTCGATGAATCCTCGCCGCTCTGCGATGCGCGCCTGCCCGACGGGTCTCGCGTCAACATCATCATCCCGCCGCTGGCCATTGACGGGCCGTCGATCTCGATCCGTAAGTTCTCGAAAAAGAAAATCACGCTGGACGTCATGCAGCGGCAGGAAAACGTCTCGCCCGAAATGGCCACGGTCCTCAAGATCGCGTCGCGCTCCAGGCTCAACATTCTGGTTTCGGGCGGCACCGGATCCGGCAAGACGACATTGCTGAATGCGTTGTCGCGGATGATCGATGCCGGCGAGCGGATCGTCACCATCGAGGACGCGGCGGAACTGCAACTGCAGCAGCCGCATGTGGTGCGGCTCGAGACGCGCCCGCCGAACCTGGAAGGCGACGGCGAGATCACGCAGCGCGAACTGGTCAAAAACGCGCTCAGGATGCGGCCCGACCGCATCATCCTCGGCGAAATTCGCGCCGGTGAGGCCCTCGACATGCTGCAGGCGATGAATACCGGTCACGACGGGTCGCTCGGCACCATTCACGCCAACCGGCCGCGCGAAGCGCTGACCCGGCTCGAGAACATGGTCGCCATGGCCGGGGTCAAACTGCCGAACGAAGCGGTGCGTGCGCAGATTGCCGGTGCCGTCGACCTGATCGTGCAGATTTCGCGGATGCGCGACGGCAAGCGCCGCATCACGCATGTCACCGAAGTCGTCGGCATGGAGGGCGAGGTCGTCACCACACAGGACCTGTTCACGTTCGAATTCGAAGGCGAAGACAAGGACGGCAATCTTTTCGGCAGCTTCAAGTCGACCGGCCTGCGTCCCGCGTTCATGGACCGTGCAAAATATTTCGGCCTCGACAAGGCGCTGATGGAGGCGATGGGATGATCTGGGGGATGACCGGTGGGCTGACCGATCTCGTCGTCATCTTCGCCGGCACGCTGGCGGTGATGATGATCGTCGGCTGGCTGGCATTGACGGTCATCGGTCGGCAACGGCGGCTGAGCGCGCGTGTCGAGCGGATCGGCGAACGCGCGCGGCCGCTGAGCAGCGAGGAACGGCAGATCCGCCAGCTCAAACGCAAGACACAGACCTCGTCGCCGTTTCTGGAAGGATTGGCGAAACGCTTGCTGCCCAGGCCGCAGGAACTGCGCCTCAGATTGCAGCGCACCGGGTATCGAATGTCGCTTGGCCGTTATTTCCTGATCTCGCTGGGGATCGGCATTGCCGTTGCAATGCTGTGCCGCATGACGATGCAACTGCCGTGGTTCGCCCTTGCGGCGGCGGGGATCGTCGCCGGTATCGGTCTGCCGCACCTCATCGTCGGCTGGCTGGTGGCGCGGCGTTTGAACAGGTTCACGGCGCTGTTTCCGGACGCTATCGATCTGATGGTACGCGGCCTGCGCTCGGGGCTGCCGGTCACGGAAACCATCACCGCCGCCGGACGCGAGATGAGCGACCCGGTGGGGCCGGAGTTCCGCCGCATTTCCGATGCCGTCAGGCTCGGCCAGTCCCTGGAGGACGCGCTCTGGGATACCGCCCGCCGGCTCGATACGGCGGAGTTCAAGTTCTTCGTCATCAGCCTGTCGGTGCAGAAGGAAACCGGCGGCAATCTGGCGGAAACGCTGTCCAATCTTTCGGAAATCCTGCGTTCCAGAAAGCAGATGCGCCTGAAGATCAAGGCCATGTCCTCGGAAGCCAAGGCCAGCGCCATGATCCTGGGTTCATTGCCGTTTGTGATGTTCGCCATCATCTGGTTCATGAGTCCGAACTACGAGCAGGTCCTGTTCGAGGACATGCGCGGGCGCATCATGCTGGGCGTGGCGCTCGGCCTGATGGGCTCGGGCATTCTGGTGATGCGCAGGATGATCAGGTTCGAGATATGAGAGGCATCCTATGAACTGGCTGATGAACCTGTTCCCCGGCCTGGCGCCGGAAATGCAGGCAGCCCTGCTGTCGGGCGCCGCAGTGTTGCTGGTGCTGTATGCGGTCGGGTCGTCGTTTCTGGTGCGTGATCCGATGGCGCCACGGGCAAAATCCCTGATGAAACACCGCCGCGCCCTGCAGGCGGGGCTTGCGGTGCCGAAAAAAAACCGCGCCCGGGCGATGCTGGAGTCGGGCGGCTGGGTGCGCCGCATCGTCGAGCGCCTGAACCTGCTGCGCTCCAAGCATGCGGACCGGGTGCAACTGTCCCTGGCCCGGGCCGGCTGGCGTTCGCGCGATCACGTCGTGCTGTATCTGTTTGCGAAAACCGTGCTGCCGTTCTGCCTGGGTATTCTGAGCGTGATCGTGCTGTTCGTGCTGCCGGTTATCGATCTGGATTTCAATCTCAAGGCGCTGATCGCGCTCGCGCTCACGGTGGCCGGTGCGTATCTGCCGGATATGCTGATCCGCAACCAGCAGGCCAAGCGAAAGCTGGCGCTGACCAAGGGGCTGCCGGATGCGCTCGATCTGTTGGTCATCTGCGCCGAAGCCGGGTTGTCGCTGGATGCAGCGCTGAAACGGGTCGCCGACGAGACCGCCCGGGGGGCGGCGGAAATCGCCGACGAATTCCAGATGACGGCGATCGAACTGAGCTACCTGCCGGACCGCCGCAAGGCGCTCGAGAACCTCAACAAGCGGACCGATCTGGCGTCGATCCGCGGGGTCGTCAATACCCTGAGCCAGACCGAGAAATACGGCACGCCGCTGGCGCAGTCGCTGCGCGTGCTGTCGGCCGAGTTCAGAAACGAGCGCATGATGAAGGCCGAAGAAAAAGCGGCCAAGCTGCCGGCGACGCTGACGGTGCCGCTGATCCTGTTCATCCTGCCGTCGCTGTTCGTGGTGCTGCTGGGGCCGGCGGTGCTGTCGACGCTCGACAATCTGATCAATATGGGGAAATGACCGTCCGCTCAGCGCAACGCGCCGAACACGGCCTTGCTGCGTGCGTCCGGTGCCATGGCGCGAAGCCGGGTATAGAAGGCGAGATTGTTTGCCACCTCGGCCTCGCTCAGGTCCATCAACCCGACGCGCCGCGCGTTTTCCACGTCACCGGCAAGCCCGTACACCAGCGCCAGGTTATGGCGCGTGCGGGTTGCGGCTGCGGGATTGCCGGCGGCGCCGTCGAGCAGAGAGATCGCCTCGTCGAAATCGCCGCTGAGCGCCAGCGACAGGCCGAGGTTGTTCTTCAGCGCCAGGTTGTCCGGTGCCTTTTCCAGTCCCGAGATATAACGTTCCTGTGCTTCCGCATGGCGGCCGGTCAGATCGAGCGCGATCCCGGCGCCGTTGATCGCGGCCCCGTCGTCGGGGGCCAGGGCGAGAGCGCGTTCGAAGGCACCGAGCGCCTGCGCATACAACCCCGCCTGCAGCGCCGTTTCACCAAGACGCATCAGCGGCACGGCCCAGTCGGTGCGCATTTCGGCGGCACGGCTGTAAAGCTGCATGGCGTTCGCCATATCGCCGCCGGCGCGGGTCGTGTCGGCGACTCGCACGAGCTGTGCTGCGCGGTTCTCGAGATTGTCCTTCTTGATTTCCGAGGATGTCGGCACCTGGCCGTTGCAGGCGCCAAGCCCGGAAACAGCCAAACCGAGGGTAACGATCATTGCGGCCCTCGACGTATCGGAAATGGCCGTTATGATCGGGGATAACCAGAATAAAAACGTTCGTTGCATGCCCATTGGGCCATAGGCTACAGGGATCGCGAACAGGGGGAAAGGGCGCACGTGTCACAGGATTATATCGAGCTGACATTGTTGATCGAACGGCTGCACCGTCGGTTTCTCGACGTGCTCAGAATCGAGTTGAAGAATATCGGTGTGCGCGACATCAATGGCGTGCAGGCGTTGATGCTGACCAATATCGGCGATGGTGAAATCATCATCCGGGACCTGATCGAGCGGGGCTACTATCAAGGCTCCAATGTTTCCTACAACATCAAGAAACTGACGGACTACGGATACCTGGAACAGGAGCGTGCGCAGCACGACAAGCGCTCGATCACGGTCAAGCTGACCGACAAGGGACACAAGGTCGTCGAAGGCATCCGGGCCATGGAAAAGAAAAACGGCGGCAAGTTTCAGGACATCATCGGCGACGGCGATCGGGTCGGAGACGCGGCGAAGGTGCTGCGCAAGCTTGAGCGGACCTGGGATGAATACATCAGATACGGAGAATAAGAACCGCCGCCGCGGTTTTATTCAGGGACAATAAACATGCTTCTGGGCTGCATCGCCGACGATTTTACCGGCGCCACCGATCTCGCCAATACGTTGGTCAAGGGCGGCATGAATACGGTGCAGAGCATCGGTGTGCCGGGGCCGGCGATGGATGTCGGCGAAACCGACGCCATTGTCATCGCGCTCAAATCGCGGACCAATCCGGCGGCCGAGGCAGTGGCGGAATCGCTGGCGGCGCTGGCGTGGCTGCGTGCGAAGGGCGCAAAGCAGATTCTGTTCAAGTACTGTTCGACCTTTGATTCCACCGACGAAGGCAACATCGGCCCGGTCGCCGATGCGCTGGCGGACGCCCTGAAGACGGACTTCACCATCGCCTGCCCGGCATTCCCCGAAGCCGGCCGGTCCATTTACAAGGGATACCTTTTCGTCGGCGACGTTCTGCTGAACGAGTCGGGGATGGAAAATCATCCGCTGAACCCGATGACGGACGCCAATCTGGTTCGTGTTCTGCAACGACAGACGCCGAACAAGGTCGGCCTTGTCGATTACGCGACGGTGCATCGGGGCGCGGCGGCCATCCGCGCCCGGTTCGACGAATTGCGCATGGACGGTATCCGCCATGCCATCGTCGACGCGACGTCCGATCAGGACCTGATTGCAATCGGCGACGCCGCCGCGGGTCTTGGCCTGATCACCGGCGGTTCCGGCATCGCCCTCGGTTTGCCGGAAAATTTCCGCCGCCAGGGGTTCATGGTCGCGCGCTACACGCCCGCGCTGCCGGGTATCAAGGGACGTGCCGCGGTCATCGCCGGCAGTTGTTCGAAAATGACGCGCGCACAGATCGCGCATACCCGAAAAGCATGGCCGAGCTTCAACGTCGATCCGCGTGCCATCGCCGACGGCAAGGATGTGGCGGGGGAGGTCCTGAACTGGGCCGGGTCGCAGCCGGACAGCACTCCGGTGCTGATCTATTCCTCGGCCGATCCGGATGTTGTGGCGGCCATTCAGCAGGAATTCGGCCGCGACCGCGCCGGCGCGATGGTCGAGGATACCATGGGCCTCATCGCTAGCGGTCTTCTGGGGATGGGTGTGAACCGGCTGGTTGTCGCCGGCGGTGAAACGTCGGGTGCCGTCGTCAAGGCGCTGGACGTACATGCGCTGCGTATCGGCCCGGAAATCGATCCCGGCGTGCCGTGGACGGAAGCCATCGGCGGCACGCCGCTGGCGCTGGCGCTCAAATCCGGGAATTTCGGCGCCGAGGACTTTTTCGAGAAATCGCTGGGCATGCTGCCATGAATGAAACGAAAGCCCGTGACGATATCGCCCGCTTCGCAAAGTCGATCTTTGAGCGCGGCCTGACGTTCGGCAGTTCCGGCAACATCAGCGTCAGGCTGGACGACGGCTGGCTGATGACGCCGACCGGCGTGTCGATGGGCGATATCGACCCGGCGCGCATTGCCAAGCTCGATCTGAACGGCGTGCACGTCTCGGGCGACAAGCCGACCAAGGAAACATTCCTGCATACCGCGATGTACGAGGAGCGTGCGTCCGCGGGCGCCGTCGTGCACCTGCATTCGACGCATTCCGTTGCCGTTAGCTGCCTGGCCGATGTCGACCCGAAAAATGTGCTGCCGCCGATCACGGCGTATTACGTGATGAAGATCGGGACTTTGCCGCTGGTCCCGTATTTTCCGCCGGGCGACCTGGATCTGGCACGCGCGGTCCGGGAAATGGCCTCCGATCATCATGCCGTGCTGCTCGCCAACCACGGCCCGGTGGTAGCCGGCAAATCCCTTGCCGATGCCGTTTACGCGACCGAAGAACTGGAAGAAACGGCAAAGCTGTTCCTGATTCTTAAAGATGCCAGAACCCGCTATCTGACGGACGAACAGGTTGCGGCGCTCAGGGATAAATTTCCGTCGTGAGTAACCGGCCCGCCGATGTCGCCGTCATCGGCGGCGGTCTGCACGGCTGCTCCGCCGCGCTGCACCTGGCGATGCGCGGCCAATCCGTAGTGGTTATCGAGCCGTATCATCCGGGCCGGTTTGCATCCGGGGTGAATGCCGGTGGGGTGCGCCGACTGGGACGGAACCCGGCGGAAATTCCACTGGCCGAGGCATCGCTGGAAATCTGGAACGACATTTCGTCCCTCGTCGATGACGATTGTGATTTCCATGTCTGCGGCCAGCTGAAGATCGCCGAATCAGATGCCGATATGGCCAAGCTCGAAGACCGCGCCCGGCAGGTTCGCGAACTCGGCTACGATCATGAAAAGACCATCGGCCGCGAAAAGCTGAAACAACTCGTGCCAGACGTGCACCCGCGCGCCACGGGCGGGTTGTGGTGCGAGGGCGACGGCGCCGCCGACCCGATGCGCACGACGAAAGCGTTTTACAACAAGGCAAAATCCCTGGGCGTGTCGTTCCGGCTTGGCGAAAAGGTGACGGGCATGAGCCGCCACGATGGCCGTTGGCGGATCGAAACCGATAAGGGGGCGCTCGACAGTACGCATATTCTCAATTGCGCCGGCGCCTGGGGCGATGTGATCGCCGCGATGATGGGCGATGCGGTGCCGTTGCAGGCGCATGCGCTGACGATGATGGTGAGCGAGCGGGTGAAACCGTTCCTGAAACCTGTATGCGGCCTGGCGTCCCGCAAGCTGTCGTTCAAGCAGACGTCAACGGGCACGCTGCTGATCGGCGGCGCGCATCTGGGTTATGCCGACCGTGACAAGGGCGTGGCCGAGCCCGATCCCGTGAAGATGGCGATATCCGCGCAGACCGTGACGGATGCCTTCCCGCTGATCCGCAACGTTCGTGTCGCCAGATGCTGGGCCGGGCTTGAAGGGGTGACACCCGACCAGTTACCGGTGATCGGACCGAGCACGGCAGCCGACAATGCCTTTCACGCCTTCGGGTTTTCGGCGCACGGTTTTCAACTGGGGCCTGTGGTCGGGCGGATCATGGCCGAGCTGATCGTCGATGGCCGGAGCAATTTGCCGATCGACGCTTTCGATGTCGGCCGTTTTCAAGGCGCTTGATGCGGGGGGCTTGAGCTACATTTCGTTGCAAACCTGAAATGGCGCCGGGATGATTTAAAAGCTATAAAGAATATGTGGTTATTTTTCATTATCCACGGCACCAGATCAGATAACCGCGAGAAGCTTAGGAATTTCGGCGATGGTAGATAAGAAAATTGAGGGCGCGGCGGACGACACGTTGCATGTAAAGACCGGCCGCCATGGTTTTATCCTATGGGGCATCGGTTTGACCGGTCTCGCCATCAGTACCGTTCTGTCCGCCATTGCCATGAATGCCGTATCGCACGACCACCCCGAAACATTGCAAAGTCATTTCACCGACCCTGTTAATGCGCCGTATATCACGGCGGCGCTGGCATTTGCCATCGGTCTGATTTTGACCTCCATGGTCTTCGGCTATGTCCTGTCTTTGATGAATTACGAACGCCGCGTCAGCGAGCTCGTCCAGGAACGCACCCGGGCGCTTGAGGAGAGCGAACAGCGCCTGCGTGACATGGCCGACGTCTCGGCGGACTGGTTCTGGGAAATGGACAGTGATCTGCGCTTCTCGTATTTTTCCGAGCGTTTCGAGCAGGTGACCGGACTGAAAAAAGAAGATTTCCTGTATAAGACCCGCGAGGAAGCGGTAGGCATTATCGGCATCGGTAACGACGAAAGTTGGCGCAGGCACCTACAGGATATCCATGAGCACCGGGCGTTTCATGATTTCCGCTACAGCATCAAAGGCAGAAAAGGTGTTGAAGAGTACGTTTCCATCAGTGGGAAACCGATCTTCGATAAGGAAGGTGTGTTTTGCGGTTATCGCGGCACGGGCCGCGATGTTACGGACGAGGAAGCTGCACAGCGCAAGTTGCGCGAGAGCGAAGCGAGGCTGCACCGTAACGTCGATCAACTGGAAATGTCACGTCAGGACCTTGAGGAGAGCACCGCTAAAATGGCGGAGTTAGCCGAGAGATATGCCATCGAAAAGGACCGTGCCGAGGCGTCGGAGCGGTCCAAATCGGAATTTCTGGCATCCATGAGCCATGAAATCAGAACGCCGATGACCGGCGTCATGGGCTTTGCCGATATGCTTCTGGACAGCAATCTGGCCCCGGAAGACCGGGAAAAAGTCATCAAGATCAAGGGCGCGACGCAATCGCTGCTGACGATCATCAACGACATTCTGGATTTGTCGAAGCTCGATGCCGGGCGTCTCAATATCGAGTTTCTCGATTTCAATCTGAAATCCACGGTCGAGGAGATTCTCGACCTTGTCCGCGAGCGGGCGCGTTTCAAGAAACTGGAACTGAATTTCGACTTCGGCGATGGCATGGCCGTCGGCATGCATGGCGACCCGATGCGGTTCCGGCAGATCCTTATCAATCTCGTCGGCAATGCGGTGAAGTTCACTCATGCCGGCAGTGTAACGATCAAGGCCCGTCTGTTCGGCGACGCGCCGGCGCAGACTGTCGAGTTCCGCGTTATCGATACCGGAATCGGCATATCGCAGGAAAACTGCAAGAAACTGTTTTCCGATTTTTCCCAGGCCGACGCATCGATTTCCCGGCACTATGAAGGCACCGGCCTCGGGCTGGCGATCTCCAAGCGTCTGGTAGAACTGATGGGCGGCAAAATCTGGGTCGAGAGCGAGGAGGGGGTCGGCAGTTCGTTCTGTTTTACGCTTCCGTTCCACAAGGCGAAGAGCGATGTGAGCAAAGTGTCGCGCCACTTTGTCGCCGAGCATTTCAAGACGACCAGGCCGCTGCGTATTCTGGTCGCCGAAGATAATAAACTCAATCAACGCATCATCGTTGCGACGCTGGACAAGTTCGGTCATCACTCGACGGTCGTCGAGGATGGCGAGCAGGCCGTCCATCAGGTCGACAAGGCGGCGTATGATTTGATCTTGATGGATATCCGTATGCCGGAAATGAGCGGACCGGACGCCACCCGGGTGATCCGTGCGCGCCATGACCATTTGGCGAAGATACCGATCATTGCCCTGACCGCCGACGCCATGGAAGAACACATCCGCGGCTATCTCGCGGCCGGCATGGATGATTGCGTGACCAAACCGATTGACCGCTCGGCCCTGGTCGAAACGATCAACAAGGTTCTTCACGAGGAAATCCATGTGCCGTTGAGCGAGGCGGAGGTCGCGCGCAGCGGCTATGCCCTGCCGACGGAGGACGAGACGCCGGAAATCCCGACGGACGATCCGGCGGAAATCATCAGTGTCGCCGATTTTCTCAAGAATCTCGAAAGCGTCGCCGAGGGTATCGAGCATCATAAAAGGGCCGATAAATGAAAATAATGCCCGATGTCATTCACGATCAGAATCTTCTCGTCGCCCGGCCCGAAGACAATGCCCGCCATGTGGCAAAAGCCATGGTACAGCGTCAGGTTTCGTCGATCCTTGTGCTCGATGAGGCGGGGAAGCTGATCGGTATCGTCACGGAGCGCGATTTCACCCGCCGCTTTGCCGTCGAAGGAGTCGATGCGGAAAAGACCACGGCCGGCGACATCATGACCCGGGACGTCGAGACCCTGTCACCGGACGATTCCGCGTTTGCCGCGCTGGAATTGATGGAGCTGCGCAATTTCCGGCATCTGCCGGTTGTCGGCGGGGACGGAAAGCCGCTCGGCATCGTCTCGATCCGCGATCTGTATGCCGTCGTTAACCGGGAGTCGCGGAGCCTGCTCGCCAAAACCCAGACGTATCTGTTCGACGACCGCTATAATCTTGACATGTGACGGCGGATAAAGCGCTAAGGGGTTAAACTTCAGGGCGGCCTGCAGCCATGTCGTAATCGCGGATCACGCTCGCCACGCGAATGCGGTAATCGCGGAAGATGCCGTCGCGGCCCTGCTGCTGGGCATTGCCGTGGCCTGCGTGCGTATACCAGGCTTTGACCGCATCCTCGTCGCGCCAGAACGATAGCGACAGAAACTTGCCGGGCGCGGTGACGCTTTCGAAGCGCTCGACGGAGATAAAACCGTCGGCCTTTTCAAGCTCGGATTTGAGGGACATGGCGAGGCCGAAATAATCGTCTGCGTGACCTTTGGCGGGCCAAACTTCGAAGATGACGGCGAGCATCGTTATTTCCCCTTGAAGGCGGGTTTGCGTTTTTCGTTGAAGGCGAGAACGCCTTCCAGCCGGTCCTCGGTATCGATGACCTTCTGATAGCACGCGATTTCGACGTCATAACCGGTCTTCAGGTCCGTCGATTGCGAGGCCTGCATCGCCTTGTTGGCCTGGCGGATCGCGATCGGCGCGTTGGCGGCGATCGCGGCGGCGGTTTCCAGAGCTTCGTCCATGAGTTTTTGCGGTTCGCAGAGCCGGTTGACCAGCCCCCACTCCAGCGCCTGCTCGGCGCCGAACGGCCTGCCCGTCAGGATCACTTCCTTGGCGCGGCGTACGCCGATGGCGCGGGGCAGGTGCTGTGTCCCGGAGGCACCGGGCATGATGCCGATGGTGACTTCGGTGAAGGCAAAGCGCGCGTGCGGCACTGCATAAAGGAAGTCGGCATTCAGTGCGACTTCGAGCCCGCCGGCATAGGCCGCGCCGTTGATGGCCCCGATGATCGGGACCGGGCAATCCATCATGGCGCGGATCATTTGTTCGAACAGGGCATGCTGCTGGCGCCAGGCGTCGTCGCTCATGCCGTTACGTTCCTTGAGGTCGGCGCCGGCACAGAACGCCTTGTCGCCGCCGCCGGTCAGGACGATGGCGCGGCACTGACCGGGGTCGACGTAAAGCGCACTCCAAAGCGCCAGAAGCTCTGCGCCCATTTGCGTGTTGAAGGCGTTGCGCACCTCGGGACGGTTCAGGGTCACGACCAGCACGTGATCGGCGGAACGGAAAATATCGAGAGTCTCGAAATGAATACTTTCAACCTGCGTCACGGCGGTCTCCAAAGTCATAGTCTCGGTCAGGCGGCGATTTCCAGCCGCAGGCGCTTCCATACAGCACCGAGAGCCGTGACCAACTGGTCCATCAACTGATCGTTGTGCAGCGGTGTCGGTGTGATGCGCAGCCGCTCCGTCCCCTTGGGGACCGTCGGGTAGTTGATCGGTTGAATGTAGATGCCGTGATCCTCAAGCAGGATGTCGGTCGCTTCCTTGCACAGCACCGGGTCACCGACGAACAGCGGCACGATATGCGTGTCCGACGGCATGACCGGCAGCCCGGCCTTGATGAGGCGTTGCTTCAGATTGGCGGCGCGTTCCTGATGACGGACCCTGAGGTCGTTGTGGGCGCGTACATGGCGGACGTTGGTCAGGGCCGCGGCGGCGACCGGCGGCGCGATGGTGGTGGTGAAGATGAAACCGCTGGCGGTGAGCCGGATCGCATCGATCAAAGTCGCCGAGCCGGTCACATAACCGCCCATGGTGCCGAACGCCTTGGCCAGGGTGCCTTCGATGATATCGACGCGCTCAGCAACGCCGTCGCGCTCCGAAATGCCGCCGCCGGTTTCGCCGTAAAGACCGACCGCGTGCACCTCGTCGAGATATGTCATCGCCCCATAAGTTTCGGCGAGATCGCAAATCTTGCCGATCGGCGAAACGTCGCCATCCATGGAATACACGCTTTCGAAGACGATCAGCTTCGGCGCGCCCATCGGGGCTGCGGCCAGAAGTTCTTCCAGATGCGCCAGATCGTTATGCCGGAAAACCCGCTTTTCCGCACCCGAATGGCGGACACCGTCGATCATCGAGGCGTGATTCATGGCATCCGAAAAAATGATGCAGCCCGGCAGCATTTTAGCGACCCCGGATATGGTCGCGTCGTTTGATACGAACCCGGACGTGAACAGCAGGGCCGCTTCCTTGTTGTGCAGGCCGGCCAGTTCGTTTTCCAACTCGACCAGTAGATGCGTGGTACCGGAGATATTCCGAGTCCCGCCCGAGCCTACGCCATAGGTTCTGGCGGCCGTGCCGGCGGCATCGATGGCGGCCGGGTTCTGCCCCATGCCAAGGTAATCGTTGGAGCACCAGATGACGACCGGATGTTCCGTCCCGTCACGGTAATTGACGGCGTGCGGAAAGTTTCCGGCTTCGCGCTTCAGGTCGGCGAAAACCCGGTAGCGTCCATCTTTGCGAACATCGTCGACGACGGCACGGAAACGCTGCTCGTAGTCCATCAGTAATATCTCCAGCCTTTTTCGTGTAATATTTGCAACGGAATATCGGCCATCAAAGGCCAAAATGCCATGACATATGTCAAAGGCACTTTAGTCGTCGTGTGTAACCGCGACAAGTACGTGAAACCTTCATACGGTGCGTTGAATTTCGTGGGGACGGATGTAATCTCATCGTCCCACACGGAGGAAATAATGGATTTTGAACTATCAGAAGAACAACGGATGTTCATGGACGCCGTTGACGGCTTTGCTGAGCGCCACCTTGCCGCCGATGCACTGGCGCGCGCGCATGCCAGGGGCTTCCCCAAGGATGTCGCGAAGATGATGTCCGAACAGGGGCTGCTCGGTATCACCATGCGTGAAGAGGACGGCGGCCAGGGCGGCTCGCTGACCGATGCGGTGATCGCCATCCAGACCATTGCCAAGCACTGCCCAAGAAGCGCTGACGTCGTACAGGCCGGCAATTTCGGTGCCGTGCGCGTGCTCGCCGAGTATGGCACGGATGACCAGAAAGCGCGTTATCTGAGACCGATCCTGGCCGGTGAAAAGGTCATCTCCGTGGCCATGTCGGAACCCGAAGCCGGCTCGGCCCTGACCGATCTCAAGACCACGGCGACGCCAGCCGGCGATGACGGTGTGCATCTGAACGGCACCAAGGTCTTTTCGACGCACAGCCCGGAAGCCGATCTGTTTTTGGTCTATTGCCGCTATGGCCCCGGTGTTAACGGGATCGGATCGGTGCTGGTCGAACCCGACACCGAAGGCGTCACACGCGGCCAGCCGGTGATGTATCTGGGCGGCGAGGAATGGTGTCAGATCTATTTCGAGAATGCCTACATTCCGCCGGAGAACATCCTGCTGCGCGAAGGCGGCTTCAAACGCCAGATCGCCGGATTCAACGTCGAGCGGCTGGGCAATTCGTCACGTGCCGTGGCGCTGGGCCGTTTTGCCTATGAGATGGCCCGCAAACACGCCATGGAACGGCACCAGTTCGGGCGTCCACTGTGCGAGTTTCAGGGGCTGCAGTGGAAATTCGCAGAGATGAAACTGAAGCTTGAATCGGCGCAGTTGCTGTTAATGCGCGCCGCGACAAAGGCCGATCAGGGCTTTCCGTCCGCGGACGATACGGCGCTTGCCAAGCTGGCCTGTAACCGGGCCGGTCATGAGGTTTCGAGCGAAGCAATGCAGATCATGGGGGCAGCCGGATATTCGCAGGACTGCCTGATCGAATACTGTTTCCGCCGCACGCGCGGCTGGATGATCGCCGGCGGCTCGTCGGAGGTGATGATGAACCGCATCGCCGAAGGCATCTTCGAACGCCGCTTTTCGCAGCGCCCGCCGAAGACCGACAAGCAAGCGTCATGAGCGGCCTTGTCGAAGCTTTGTTGACGCCGCGCGGCGTGGCCCTTGTCGGCGCGTCGGCGGATCCAAAGAAAAACACCGGCCGCCCGCAGCGTTATCTGGGCGCGCACGGCTTCACGGGGGCGATCTATCCGGTCAACCCGGGCCGTGACGAGGTGCAGGGTCTGAGCGCCTATAAAAGTGTCGGCGACATCGACGGCCCATGCGATCAGGCGTTCATCATGGTCCCTGCCGGTCACGTCATCGATGCGGTGCGCCAGTGCGGCGAGATCGGCGTCAAGGTGGCGACGATCTATTCCGACGGCTTTGCCGAAACCGGTCCCGCCGGTCAGGCGAAGCAGGACGAGTTGCTGCGCGTCGCCGCCGAAGCGGGGGTGCGTGTGCTCGGCCCCAACAGTATGGGCGTGATCTGTCCGGCCAGCCATCTGACGCTGTCGGTCAACGCGGTGCTGGAAATGGGCGACGTACCCATCGGACGCATGGGACTTGTCTCGCAGTCGGGCACCATTCTCGGCACCTTGCTGTCGCGCGGCGCGGCGCGGGGGATCGGTTTTTCGCGCATGCTGTCGGTTGGCAACGAAGCCGATATCGGTGTCGGCGAACTGGTCGATGTGTTGGTCGACGATCCCGAAACCGATGCCATCCTGCTGTTTCTGGAAGCGCTGCGCGATGCGCCGACGCTGGCGCGTGCCGCCCGGCGCGCTTTCGATGCCGGGAAACCGGTGATCGTCTACAAGCTTGGCCGCTCGCAGGCGGGACAGGCTGTGGCACTGTCGCATTCCGGCGCGCTGGCGGGCGAGGACAAGGCCGTCGATGCATTTTTCCGTGCGCACGGGATCGTTCGTGTCGAGACGCTGGAAACGCTGTTCGAGATGCCGCCGTTGCTGCGGGGCCAAAAGCCGCCCCGTGGCAAACGGGTCGGCGTGATGACGACGACCGGCGGCGGCGCATCGACGGTTGTCGACCGCTTGGGCGCGGTCGGTCTCGACGTCATACCGGCACCCGACGCGGTGCATGAACGGCTCAAGGATTTCGATCTGACAATCGGGCGCGGGCCGCTGATCGATCTGACCATGGCCGGCACCCGCGACGGTGTTTACGGCGCGGCGTTGACGGCGTTGCTGGAAAGCGATGCCTGCGACGCGGTGGTCTGCGTGGTCGGTTCGTCGGCGCAGTTCCATCCGGAACTGGCGGTGTCGCCGATCGTCGAGGTCGGGGCCAAGGCGTCGAAACCCGTCTCGGCCTTCATGGTGCCGCAGGCCGATGCGTCGCTTCGATTGCTGGCGGACGCGGGGATTGCCGCGTTCCGCACGCCTGAGGCCTGCGCCGATGCCATGCGCGCGTTCTTCCAGTGGCAGGTGCCGAGCGAAGGTGCCGTTGCCAAGACGGCGGACGGGGCGCGCTCACCCGTCTCGAAGGATGAAGCCGAGTCTCTCGCTGTATTCGCGTCGCTCGGTATTCCGGTCGCGCCGCACGCGGTCATCGCCGATGGAAACGAAGCGCACGGATTGACCTATCCGCTGGCGGTCAAGGCATTGTCGGCGGACCTGCCGCACAAGACCGAAGCCGGGGCGGTGAAGCTCGGCATCGCCTCCGCGGACGAACTGGCCGAGGCCATTGCCGATATCCGGGCCAACGTGGCGGCTCATAAACCGGGCCTGAAGCTGGACCGCTTTCTGGTCGAGGAAATGGTGTCCGGCGTCGGCGAAGTGCTGGTCGGTTTCCGCCTCGACCCGCAGGTCGGCCCCGTCGTCGTGCTGTCGCCGGGCGGCATTTTGGCCGAGGTCTATGCCGACAGCGCCATCCGCGCCGCGCCGGTCAGCCTTGCCACCGCCCGCGACATGATCGCCGAGGTCAAGGGGCTGGCGCCGATGCGTGGCTACCGTAGTCTGCCGAAAGGCGATCTGGCGGCATTGGCCGGCGCCATCGTCAAAATCTCTTCGCTTGCCACGTTGGCCGAACCGCCGTTGGATGCGGAAATCAATCCGATGATTGTCGGTGCCGAAGGTGCGGGTGTCTGCGCCGTCGACGGACTGGTGATCGAGGGGAAATAGAGGACGAAAATGAAACGGGTCGTTATTGTCATTTGCGACGGGCTTCGAGCCGACATGGTCGGATCTGAATACACGCCGAACCTGATGCGCATCGCCGAAGCGGGCGTGCACTGCACGGCGCATTCGGGTGTCTTCCCGTCGACGACGCGGACCACGGCGGCGGCGATTGCCACCGGGTGCCTTCCCGCGCGCAACGGGCTGCAGGGCAATGCCGTCGCGCTCGACCATGGCGACGGGCTGAAAGTCTATTCCGTCGGCCCGCCGGCCTTCCGCGACCTGATGTTCGACGCCAAGGGCCGCACGCTCAAGGTGCCGACCATGTCTGAGCGCGTGAAGGACGCAGGCGGCGCCGTGATCTATGCCAATGCCTCGCCGGGGGCCGGGATGTTTCTCGACCCGGACGGCTTTGGTCACATGATCCATCGCGATGTCGGTTTCGGGCCGGGCAGGGTCACCCTTGAGCCGCACGGCACAAGTCACGATGCGGCGGGGGATGCGGCACTGACGCAACGCTTCATCGACGAGGTGCTGCATGATCGCAAACCGGCGCTGTCCTTGATGTGGATGTGCGAACCGGATCACACGCAGCATGGCGTGGCGCTCGGCTCGCCGGCGCATATCGACGTGGTGCGCGCCGCCGATGCGCAGGCCGGACGGGTGTTCGATAATATCCGCGCCGAAATCGACCGTGGCGACGTGCTGTTCATGGTCGCGTCCGATCACGGGCACGAGACGATTTCGGAAATCGTCGATCTGGAGGACGTCCTGATCGCGGCCGGCCTCAAGGACGCGCCCGGCTCCGGCGATGTCGCCATTGCGCCGCAGGGCATGAGCGCAACGATCTATCTTTCCGAAGATGCCAAGGACCGCCGGGATGCCCTCGTCGATCATCTGCGCGCGGACGACCGCATCGGCGCCGTTTATGCCGGCGATGAGATGGCGGCGCTCGGACTCGACCCCGATGACGGGATCGATATCGTCGTTGTCGGCGCCGCGACGGAAGCACCGGGTGCGGGCGGTCTGCCCGGTTGCGGCACGGCGTTTCAGGGCGATCTGAAAATCTCCAACAATGTCGGCTGTGGCCAGCACGGCGGGCTCGGCAAATACGAGCAAAGTCCGTTCCTGATCTGCGCCGGGGCAGGGTTCGCCGCCGGGAATGCGATCGACGCGAAAACCTCGGCCATCGATATCGCGCCGACGGCGATGCGGCATCTGGGTCTTGAAGCCGATGACATGGACGGGCGGGCGTTGCAGTCTTGAGCGACACCTCCTTGCACGGTGGCGGAAATCCCTGGTTCGGCCGACTGCCGGCACTGATCTTCTCGCATGTGGTCGGGACCATGAATGTGGTTTCGGTCATGGCCATGGCGCCGGTGATCTCTGCTGATCTCGATCTCAGCGCCGCCGAGTTCGGCGCGTTCGTCTCCACCTATTACGCGGCGCAGGCGACAGGCTCGATGCCGGCGGGCGCGATCACCGACCGTTTCGGCGTCGGGCGGACGCTGGTGTTCGCGCATTGCCTGATGGCGATTGCCGCCGTGACGCTGGCGATTGCCGACGGCTATGTGCAGTGCCTCGGCGCGATGTTCCTGATGGGCTTCGGGTATTGCATGACCAACCCGTCGACGGCGCGCGGCGTGCTCGACTGGTTCCCGCGCGAACGGCGCGGCACGGCGATGGGCCTGAAACAGGTCGGCGTGCCGATCGGCGGCGTGATCGCGGCGGGCAACGGCGCGCTGGCGGCGTATGTGAACTGGCAGTTGATCATGTGGGGCGTTGCCGCAGCGATGGTGCTTAACGGCATTTATTGTCTGGTGCTGGTGCGATATCACGTGCCGCTGCCGATCGATCAGCGCCGCAGCATCGTCGCCAACATGGGCGACGTGCTGAAGGACTGGAACTTCAACGTCTATGCGATCCTCAACGGCCTGTTGAATGTCGGACAGACCAACTTCTTCGGATTCCTGACGCTGTTTCTGACCTCCGTCGCCAAGGCGTCGCAGGAAGTCGCCGGTCTGTCCATCGGGCTGGCGCAGACGGCCAGTGCGGCGGCGCGGATCGGCTGGGGCGTGGTGTCGGACAAATATTTCGTCGGCAAGCGCGGGCAACTGGTGGCATGGATCTGCGGCGCGTCGGCGGTGTTCCTGGCGGCGATGGCGTTCGTCGGGCCGGGGCCGGGCCTTTACATGGGCCTCGGGCTTGCCGTTGCGCTCGGCATCACCATCGCATCCTTCGCGCCGGTGGCGCAGGCCATCGTCGTCGAAGCGGTCGAGCCGCGCCTGGCCGGCTCGGCGATGGGCGTCAACATGGTCGGCGTGCATATCGGCGGTATGCTGGGACCGGTTATGTTCGGCTGGGTCGTCGACAACTGGGGCGGCTTCGATGCCGCATGGCTGGTGACGGCGGGGATCGTCTGCGTCGGGCTGGTGCTTTTGGTGTTCGTCTTCAAGGAACGCACCCAGTGAGTGACAGCGCCGACGGCCAACCCGCGCCCGTGCCGAACCCGTTGCCGCAAGGCTTCAATCCCTCCGGCCCGCCGGCCGGGTTTAATCCCTCCGGCCCGCCGGCCGGGTTTAATCCCTGGCGCGCTCGCATCTTCCTGCTCGGTCTCGCGCATACGGTCGGCACGTCATGCTATCTGTCGATCATGGCCATGGGGCCGGTGATCCGCGAGGACCTCGGCATTTCCGCGGCGCAATTCGGGCTTTTCATGTCCTGTGTGTTCGGCGCGCAGCTTTTATCCGCGTTACCCAGCGGCGCCGTCACCGACCGCCTCGGTGTCGGCTGGACGCTGTTCGGTTCGATGATGACCATGTCGGCGGGGACAGTGCTGTTCGCCCTGGCCGACACGTTCCTGCCGGCGCTGGCGGCATCGTTCCTGATCGGTCTCGGTTATTCGTTCGTCAATCCGGCGACCGCCAAGGGCGTCATGCGCTGGTTCCCGCCGGCGTGGACCGGAACGGCGATGGGCATGAAGCAACTCGGCGTGCCGCTCGGCGGCTTGCTCGGTGCCGGTGGCGGCGTGATGGCGGCCTTCATGGACTGGCGTAGCGTGCTGTGGATCGCGGTCGGCATGACCTTTGTCGCGGCGCTTGCGTGGCTGCCGCTGACGCGCAAGCCGCATGCGGGGACAGGCGGCATGCGGCAGATCATTGCCGATCTCAAGACGGTCATCACCAACCGCAACATGAACGTCATTTGTGTCTCGGCGATATTGTTCAATACCGGCCAATCGAGCCTGTTTACCTACATGGCGTTGTTCCTGAAAGATGCGGCACAGGCCAGCCAGCCCATCGCCGCGCTCGGCGTCGCGTTTGCACAAGGCACGAGCGCCATCGGCAGGGTCGGCTTCCCCTATATCTCGGATGTTTTTCTGGGCGGGCGGCGCAAGGGCATCACGGTGGCGATCGTCTCGTCGTGCCTTGGCGTTTGCGCCGTGACGCTGTTCGTCAATCCCGGCTGGCCGTACTGGGGGCTGATGGCGTTGGCCGCCGTCATGGGCCTGGCGATGGCATCCTATGCGGCGCTGGTGCTGTCGATGACCGCCGAGACGGTACCTTCCGAGCTGATCGGTTCCGGCATCGGCTACAACGCCGTCGCGTGGTCCATCGGCGGCGCGGCCGGGCCGCCGATATTTGGTCTGATCCTCGATCACAGCGAAATGAACTACGGCCTCGCCTGGGTCGTCATCGGCGCCGTGATGTTCGCGGGCGCCATGGTGATGTGGCGGAATTTCCGTGAGAACAAATAGCGCCACGTTCGATGAATCCGAATGATTATTCGAATATTCTTTTCGTGTGGACATCTTCCCCGGGGTTTTGAACAATATTTGTGTATCTACATCAACGGCCCTGTGGTCGCTTGGTTTGATTCGATCACAATGAGGGGCGGATATGGATATGATCAAATCGACGATGAAACTTTTTGTCCTGTTCTCGGTCCTATCCATTCTCAGCGCATGCGTTGCCGAGAAGAAAGTCAATCTGACGGCAACGGATGCCGGGACGATCCGCTTCGCCTCGCCGAAAAGCTATTGGAACGGCCAGAACATCGACCTGATCGGCACGCTGGATTTTCCGGAAAACGCGACGGGGAAGGTGCCGGTGGTGGTCATCATGCACGGCAGCCAGGGCCAGGGTTACAGGGACAGCACCTGGGCCAAGTTCTTCAACGACAATGGGATCGCATCGTTTCAGGTAGATTACTATGCCACGCGGGGCATGTCGCGGGGCGGTCCCGGCGGCCCGAAAAACCCCCATGACCTGATCGGTGCGGTCAGGTTCATCTCAACCCATCCCCGCGTCGACGCGTCGAAAGTCGCGACCATGGGGTTTTCGCGCGGCGGCTCCATCGTCATGTCGACCTTGCAATTTTCCGCCTCGGAATTCGGCGGGCAAAAACCCGCCCTGAACGTCAACTTGTATGGAAACTGCATTCTGGGTGTGAACAAAGGAACGACCGATGCCCCGGTTCTGTTGATCGTCGGTGACAGCGATGATCTCTCGCCGTCGAGGCAGTGTGTCGGGCTGGCAGAGGACGCCAAACGCAATGGCAAGGACTTCCGTATTCATGTGATGCCCGGCGGCACCCATGCGTTCGACGATAACAAGGGAGGGACGGTATCGTTCGGGAATCAAACCGTTACTATTCACCCAAACCCCAGATTAACTGTGCAAGCACGCGAAATCGTTTTGTCGGCCGCACGGGAAGTCTTCTGACAAGTAAGGGATTTGTCAGGCCCCTCGGGTTGGAGGTAGGGCGATTCGCCTCACGATCCCCTGCCTTATGACCCCCTGTACGCCGCCGTGCGCGCACGTATGAAGCTTAGGATCTGATCTGCTGTTTCACCGGCGCGGCAATCGCGAAGATGCGTCATGTGCCCGCTCCCGCAGGAATAATCCATGAGCGTCACCGTTTCGGGATAGGCTTCGGTCAGGAACCTGAGTTCCTGCGGCCGATTGAAATCGTCATCCGGGTATCCGTAAACAAGTGCATTCAGCCGCTGCGCCGATGAAATCTCGCGCACCTGAGTCGGCCGCACCATACCGCGCCATTCGGGATAAATCGTTTCCTCGTACCTGGGGCCGCAACAAGCCGGTGCAAAAAGGATGGCCGCATTGTACTTCCGCTCGCTATTGCGTGCCGCCATCAACGACGACCAGGCACCAGCCGAATGTCCGGCCAGGAAGATATTTCGCGGCTGAACCCCCGCCGCGATCAATTGGTCCAGGATGCCGTCGATCTCGCGGGCGCGGCTGTAGATATAGGATCCCCGGATTCCGTTGTCTGTTGCATTGGAGCAAAGAAAGAAGACATGGAAGCCGTCATTTTGTTCCAGTGACAGGACTGAATCCGGAACCGAGTTTCCCCAGCGTGAACAGTCCTCTTTATATTGCGGACGGCGGGTGCCGTGAGAGTAGACGATAACCACTGCAGAGGCCGGGTTCTTTACAGCGATGGGCGGCATTTCACCTTCGTGCCTGCCCGCCGTTGGCTGTGCCAAGGGTGTCGCGGTGACAAAACCGGTTCTGGGCGACGTCGTTACACAACCCGCCAGAACCGCACAAAGCAGGATGGTCGAAAAACTTCTTAAAATGAATTTGGCGGGCTCGCAATGCATCACAAGACACCTTGAACGGGGAAAGATGTCTAAAAATCTACTCAAGGGAAAATATTGGGTCAACCCGACATTTCCCGGCGCGGTTTCTGCCGCCAGGGTCAGAAGCCCACGCGTCATGTAATGTCATGCCAACCCGTGTCCGGGATGACAGGCAAAAAACCGGGTAGATGTATGGCGAGGCGCCGCTTGTGTGGCGGCTTAGTGCAGAAGGTCGACCTTGACGATGGATTTTTCCGCGATCATGTCGGCGACGGCGCTGTCGTAGGCTTTGTAGTGCGGCGTTTCGCGGTGGTAATCGAGGCTGCCGGCCTCGGTATAGACTTCATAGAAATGCACCGTCTGCGGGTCGGCCTGATTGCGCATGACACGGAACATATGGCAGTTCGGCTCGTCCCTGACGGCGGCGGTCGCATTGGCCAGCGCATGGGCCAGGAAGTCGTCGACCATGCCGTCCTTGACTTTGACGGTAACGAAGATGGCGAATTTACTCACGTGAAATCTCCTCTGGAATTTTGAAATCTCGAAATCTGTATAACGGCAATGTAATGACGATGGACCGTCGGCCCAAGACTTCGTAGAGTTTGTCTGCAAAAAATTTACAAATCTATCCCGGGGACACCAAGATAATGACCGACCAAGATATCGTCAGATGCGCCGACATCTGCGACGACGATCCCGATGCGCAAATTGTCGAGTTGATGTTTTACGACTTCGCCAAACGCCCGTGCTTTCACGGCGAGGCGGTGACGTTTTCGACGTACGAGGACAACAAGGGCATCATGGATATCCTGCGTCGCGGCGGAAAGGGCAAGGTGCTGGTGGTCGACGGGCGCGGCTCGATGCGGCGCGCGCTGTGCGGCGGCAATATCGCGCTTGAAGCCTGCAATCAGGGCTGGGAAGGTTTGATCTTCAACGGCGCGGTGCGCGATACCCACGAATTCGCCGAACTGGATTTCGGCACCAAGGCGCTCAAGAGCACGGCAATGCGTCCGCGCACCGACGGCATCGGTCTGGCCGACGTCGAATTGAAGTTCGGCGGCGCGGTGATCAAGCCGGGTGATTATATCTATGCCGATCTGGATTGCGTGATCGTCTGCAAGAAACCGATCCACTGAGAAACGTTTGGGAGTGAGTAAAGACTATGTCCGATGCTGAGAATGCGATGAGCGATGTCGAAAGCCGGTTTCCGGTGCTGCACAAATTCGTCCCGGCAGCGCGCGAGAACCTCGACGACGGGGCCTGGGATTACCTGATCGGCGGCGCCGAAACGGAAACCACGCAGAAGCGCAACCGCATGGCGCTGGACCGGCTCGCCTTTCGCCCGCGCGTGATGCGCGACGTCACCGCGCTGAGTTCGCACGCGAATTTCCTCGGCCGCGATCTGCGTCTGCCGGTGATCCTGGCGCCGATCGGGTCGCTGCAGCAGTTCAGCGAAACCGGCGGGGCGGGGGTGTCGAAGGCGGCCGGCGAGTTCGGCTGCGTGCACATGCTGAGCTCGGTCTGTAAGCCGGGGCTGGAGGCCGTTGCCGATGCGGCCCCCGATGCGGCCAGGATTTATCAGCTTTATGTACGCGGCGACGCGGCATGGGTCGACGATCACATCGACCGCGCCATCGACAAGGGCTACATGGGGTTCTGCTTTACCATCGATCTGGACTACTACGGGCGGCGCGAGCGCGACAAGGCCAAGGGCTTTCTGTCGGTGTCGCGCCAGACCCAGGCGGTCGGTGAGGAATACCAGCGCTCGTTCAACTGGGATGACTTCAAGCGTGTTCGCGACAAATACGATATCCCGCTGATCCTGAAAGGGATCGCTACCGCCGAGGACGCCGAGATCGCGGTCAGGGAAGGCTGCGACGTTATATATGTGTCGAACCACGGCGGCCGCCAGCTAGATCACGGGCGGGGCGGTGCTGCGGTGCTGCCGGAAGTCGTCGCCGCCGTCGACAACAAGGCGAAGATTATCCTCGATGGCGGCGTCATGCGCGGCGCCGACGTGGTCAAGGCCATGGCGCTGGGGGCGGATGCGGTCGGCATCGGCCGTCTGCAGGGGCTGGCCTTTGCTGCGGCGGGCCGTGAGGGCGTGGTGCACATGTTGAACCTGCTCGAAGAAGAAGTGCAGGTGTGTCTCGGCAATCTGGGTGTTCTCGGTTACGACGAGCTGACGCCTGCGCATGTGTTCGAGGAGCCGGACACGGTGAATGCACCGCACGCCTTGTCGGCGTTTCCGTTGCTTGAACTGGGGTACTGATAGGGTCTGAAAAAAAGTCCTTCGTCCTTCGAGACACGCGCTTTGCTTGCTCCTCAGGACGAGGGATTTTGTTTGCCTCACCCTGAGGAGGCCCCATCAATAAGATGGGGCCGTCTCGAAGGGCGGTAAGCGCGTCAGCCTTTTTCGCGGATGTAATCGTAGATCCGCGAGATGTCGCTGTCCGGCTTGGCGGCATCGCAACCGTTCCAGATGGCGGCGACGACGGCCGCGACCGTCAGCGGCGTACCGGCGGCCTTGGCGTTCTTGAGGAACAGGTTCATGTCCTTGGACTGCAGCTTGGTGGCGAAACCGCAGTCGTAGGTTTCGGTCAGAATCCGTTTCGGGAATTTGTCCATGCTGGCCGTGTTGCGTCCGGTCGAGACGTTGACCGCATCCAGGATGGTCTTCATCTCGACGCCTTCGGACATGCCGTAAAGGACGGCCTCGCAGGTCGACGCAAACGCCGTCGCCGAGAGGAAGTTGTTGAGGATTTTCACCGCCTGGCCCTGCCCGGGATTCTCGCCGCAATGCACGACGTTGCCGGTGAACGTATCCATAACGTCCATGTGCGCGTCGAGCACCACCTTCGGTCCGCCCCACATGATCGTGATGGTGCCGGCAACGGCGCCGGCCTGGCCGCCCGAAACAGGGGCATCGATATAGGTGACACCGGCGTCGTTCAGGATCGCGGCGGCTTCGCGCGCGGCTTCCGGACCGATCGTCGAGAGATCGACGACGACGCTGGTACGGCGGTCTTCGGCGGCGGCGATTTCCTTCGCCAGGGCGATCGAGACCGGCCCGTCCGGAACCGACATGAACACCGTATCAGCGGTGCTCAGCACATCGCCCAGCGAGTTCGCGAGCTTGGCGCCTTCAGGCGCGCGCTCGGCGGTGCCGGCCTTGTCATAGACATAGACATCCTTGCCGCATTTCTGGGTGATGTTGGTGGCCATCGGGCCGCCCATCTGGCCGAGGCCGACAAAACCGAATACTGAAGGCGTGGACATTGTTATTTCCCTCCGTCCATGTTGGAGACATCGATGCCGAGCTCGGCGTTGACTTCGCGTGCCAGGCGGTAGGCTTCGATGCCGGCCGGGATGCCGCAGTAGACGGCGATCTGGATCAGGATTTCGCGCAGGTCTTCATGCGAAAGGCCGTTGGTGATGGCGCCGCGGTAATGCAGTTTGAACTCATGGCTTTTGCCGAGGCCGGCCAGCATACCGAGGTTGAGAATAGAGCGGTCGCGCTTGGAAAGTACGCCGCGGCCCCAGGTGCCGCCCCAGCAATACTCCGTAACCATCTCCTGAAAGTCGCGATTGAAGTCGTCGGCCTTGCTCAACGATGCCTCGACATACGCTTCGCCTAAAACTTCCTTGCGGCACTTCAGTCCGCGCTCGAATTGTTCCGATGCCATGAATGTATTCTCCCCGGTGTGGCAAAATGAGATTTCATCTGTAAGTGAGGCGACACTATGCAAAGCACTTTCGCCTCCGGCAAGGCGGTTGATGCACTTAAAGCCTAATTTTTCCGCCGTTTTGCGAATTTTCATTGAATATGATTGTATGATCACTCATGTGAATATCACGCATTTCCCATTATTCACAAAAATTAAATTATGGGATAATTAATCTAAAAAAATGGGATTGCGTTATGAATTGACACCTATCGTGCGCGACACTAGGTTTGAATGTAATAATAATAAATCTATGGCTAATACTAGGGAGGAAACGTGGCCCTTCTGGAAATCAATGATCTCCAGACCCAGTTCTTTACGTCGGCTGGGACTGTGAAAGCTGTCGATGGTGTTTCGTACACTGTCGAAGAAGGTGAAACCGTTGCCGTGGTGGGCGAGTCCGGTTCGGGCAAGTCAGTGACGGCGATGACCATCATGCGACTTATTCCTTGGCCGCCCGGCAAGATTGTCGGCGGCTCGATCATGTTCGATGGACAGGATCTGTTGGCGCTTTCAGAAGATGAAATGCGCAACATCCGCGGCCGCGACATCGGCATGATCTTCCAGGAACCGATGACGTCGCTGAACCCCGTTCTGACGATCGGCATGCAGTTGACGGAGCCGATGATCGCGCACCTCAACATGTCCGAGGAAGAAGCCATGGCCAAGGCGGTCAAGCTGCTCGGCATGGTCGGGATTTCGGAACCGGACCGCCGTCTGGCCCAGTATCCGCACCATTTGTCTGGCGGCATGCGGCAGCGTGTGGTGATCGCCATGGCGCTTGCCTGCGACCCGAAACTGATCATCGCCGACGAGCCGACGACCGCGCTCGACGTGACGATCCAGGCGCAGATTCTCGAATTGATGAAGAACCTGACGCGCGAACTCGGCGTGGCGATGATCATCATCACCCACAACCTGGGTGTGGTCGCGCGCTATGCCGACCGGGTCAACGTCATGTACGCCGGGCGGATCATCGAATCCGGCATTGCCAGCGACATTTATCACCGTCCGCGCCATCCCTATACCCTGGCGCTGCTGAAATCGGTGCCGCGCATGGACCGTCAGCGGACCGACAAGCTGGACCCGGTCGACGGGCAGCCGCCCGACCTGACGAAGCTCGACGCGGGCTGCTCGTTCCGGCCGCGTTGCCGTTTTGCGCAGGACCATTGTGCGGAAAGTTTCCCGGTTCTCGAAGAGATCGAGCCCGGTCATACCTCAGCCTGCTTTGAAAAAGAAAATCTGGCTAAAGAAGTGAAGGAAGTTGTGGGATGAGCGAAGTTGTGAGCGCGAGGCAGGGCACCCGCACGGGCAGTTCTGACGGGTTCGACGACGTTCTCGTTGACGTTCGTAACCTGAAGATGTTCTTCCCGGTAACCGAAGGTGTGTTTATTCCGAAAGTGGTCGCCCACGTGAAGGCGGTGAATGACGTCAGCTTCCAGATTTTCCGCGGTGAAACGCTGGGTGTTGTCGGCGAATCGGGTTGTGGCAAGACGACGACCGGCCGTTGCATCCTGCAACTGGAAAAGCCGACGGCCGGCGAGATCATTTTCTATGGTGACGACATCACCAAGTATGACTCCAAGCAGATGATCGACGTCCGCAAGAAGATTCAGGTGATCTTCCAGGACCCCTACAGTTCGCTGAACCCACGCATGAAGGTCGGTGAAATCATCTCCGAGCCGATGAAGGTTCACAATATCATCAGCGATGATGCGGAGCGCCGGAAACGGGTTCTTTACCTGTTGAACGTCTGCGGTCTGGCGTCGGCGTTCGCCGATCGTTATCCGCACGAAATGTCGGGCGGTCAGCGTCAGCGTGTCGGGATTGCCCGCGCGCTCGCGATGAACCCGGAATTCATTATTTGCGATGAAGCGGTTTCGGCGCTCGACGTGTCGATCCAGGCTCAGGTCATCAACCTGCTCGAAGATCTGCGCGACGAATTCGATCTGACATACCTGTTTATTTCGCACGATCTCAGTGTCGTTCGCCACATCTGCCACCGCGTCGCCGTGATGTATCTCGGCAACCTTGTCGAACTGGCGGATGGCGATGAGTTGTTCGAGAATCCGCTGCATCCGTATACAAGACTCCTGCTGAACGCGGTGCCGATTCCCGATCCCGATATCGAGAAGAAACGCGCGCACGAGATCATCAAGGGTGAAATCCCCAGCCCGATCAACCCGCCGCCGGGATGCGTATTCCATCCCCGGTGCCCGGATGCGGTCGATGGCTGCAAAAAGGATATCCCGCAATTGCGGGAGGTGAAACCAGGCCACTGGGTGGCCTGTTCAGAGGTGTGAGCGCGCCGCGGGCATGGCGTGACACATGACGAGGGGTAATCCCGTCAATTCTTCATTTCAGGGAAGGAGACATTCAATGCTCAAACAAACTGGGAGACTCGCTCTCGCTGCTGCGGTAGGCCTCGGCCTTGCTGCAGGTGCGGGTGCAGCGAAGGCTCAGACGCCCAAGTCGGGTGGTATTCTGAACTTCGTGGTCGGCTCCAAAATTCCGTCATATGACGGTCACCAGGAGACGACTTTCGGCATGATTCACCCGATCCGGCCTTTCTACAGCCTGATCATTCGCGTGAATCCGAATAACCCGTCCGATCCGACGGACTTCGAATGCGATCTTTGCGAAGGTGCGGTTCCCGAACCCACCGAAGGCGGTACGAAGTACACCTTCAAACTTCGCAAGGGCGTGACGTTCCATGATGGTACGCCGTTCACCTCGGCTGACGCCAAGGCGACGATGGACAAGATCATCTTCCCGCCGGAAGGTGTTCCGTCCGCACGTAAGGCGTTCTTCCGTGCGGTTGAATCCATCACCACGCCTGACGATCACACGATCGTCTTCAAACTGAGGTTCCCGACGGCCGTGTTCATTCCGGCTCTCGCAACGCCGTTCAACTTCGTTTATTCGAAGAAGGACCTCGATGCGCATGGCATGGAATGGCACAAGTCGCACGTCAACGGCACGGGTCCGTTCAAGTTCGTGCAGCACCAGCCGGGTGCGTTCGTCGAAGGGGTTAGGAACGAGAACTACCACTTCGCGGGCCGTCCGTACCTTGATGGCTTCAAGGCAATTGCAGCACCTAAGATGGCTGTCCGCCTTCAGGCTATCCGTGGCGACCGCGCTTCCATTGAGTTCCGCGGCTTCCCGCCGAAGGCTCGTGACGACCTTGTAAAAGCGCTTGGTGACAAGATCACCGTTCAGGAAAGCGACTGGAACTGTGTTCTGCTCGCAACCCCGAACCAGGAGCACAAGCCGTTTGACGATAAACGTGTTCGTCAGGCACTGACGCTCGGTATCGATCGCTGGGGCGGGTCCAAATACCTGTCGCAGATCGCCATCGTGAAAACGGTTGGTGGTGTCATGTTCCCGAACCACCCGCTGGGCGCGACGAAAGAAGAACTGGTCAAGCTGAAAGGCTACGGCGAGGACATCGAAGCTTCGCGTGCTGAAGCCAAGAAACTCTTGGCGGATGCCGGTCATTCCAATCTGAAGGTCGATTTCTCGAACCGTGGTGTTGACCAGCCGTACAAAGTTGTTGGTACGTGGCTCGTTGACCAGTGGCGGAAAATCGGGGTCGAAGCCGCACAGCGGGTTCAGCCGTCCGGCCCGTTCTACGACACACTTCGTAAGAAAAAAGACTTCGACGTGTCTGCCGACTTTAACTGCCAGTCGGTCATCAACCCTGTTGCCGATATGACCAAGTTCCTTGGTTCCGCCGGTAACAACTATGCCAACTTCGAAGATCCGGAGCTGGAAGCGATCTACGCAAAGATCGAAAAAGAGGGTGATGCGAAGACACTTCGTAAGCTGGTTCGCGACTATGAAACCCGCGCACTCAGCGACGAAGCAAGCGGTATCATCACGCTGTGGTGGTACAAGATCAATCCGTACCGTTCCTATGTGAAGGGTTGGAAGATCGCACCGTCGCACTACTTGGCTCAGCATCTGGATCATATCTGGCTGGACAAGTAATCGCGTAAGCGAATTGTCGGATCCCGCCCGCCGCGTAAGCGGCGGGCGGGAAACCGATCAATAAATCAAAAATAAGAATTTAATCCTAGGAAAGACGGTTGGGCATTCATGTCTAAGTATATTCTCAAGCGCGTTCTCCTGATGATCCCGACATTGATCGGGGCCGGGATACTCGTGTTCTTCCTGCTGCGGCTCGTCCCGGGGGACGTCTGCGAACTGCGATTCGCCGGTACAGGTCTGTACGTCGATCAGGAACAAATTGACATCTGCCGTAAGAATCTCGGCATTGACCGTCCGTTGATGATTCAGTTTGCCGATTTCATGTATGGCTTCTTCACGTTCGACTACGGTGTGTCCATGTGGACGGGTAAACCTGTCCTTGAAGAAATCGGCCTGCGTTTCCAGCTGTCGTTGCAGATTGCGATCATGGCGACGTTCGTTGCGGTCATTATTGCCATTCCGCTCGGTGCGATTTCGGCCATCAAGCAGGATACCTGGCTCGACTACTTCGTTCGTGCTTTCTCGATCGCCGGCATCGCCATTCCTTCGTTCTGGCTCGGGATCATGATCATTCTGGGCTTGCTGATTGTAACCCAGGAGATGACGGGTATCCCGTGGATGCCACCGATCCAGTACAAACCGATCTGGGAAGATCCTGTGCACAATATTTCCCAGTTGATCTGGCCCGCCGTGGCAACCGGTTACCGCTATTCTGCCGTTGCCACCCGTATGACGCGCTCGGCGCTGCTCGAAGTGCTGCGAGAGGATTATATCCGTACCGCGCGTGCCAAGGGGCTGGTCGAAAAAATTGTCATCAACCGCCACGCGCTGAAAAACTCGATGCTGCCGGTTGTGACCATCATCGGTATCGAATTCGCGTTCCTCATGGGCGGGCTGGTCGTCACCGAGCAGGTCTTCAACCTGAACGGTCTGGGCATGTTATTCGTGGAGAGTGTGACCAACCAGGATTACGCGATGACACAGTATCTGGTGATGCTCGTCGTGCTGATCTTCGTGATCACAAACCTGGTGATCGACCTGGCTTACGCCTGGCTCGACCCGCGTATCCGCTACAGCTAAAGGTAAAAGAATATGACAACCATTACTGAATCAGCTGTTGAAGCACAGGTTGAGGAACTCGGTGATAAAACACCGTTTTTCCAAGCGGCCTTGAAAATGGCCCGCAAGCAGCCGATTGGCGTTGCCGGTCTGGCGGTCGTGGTCCTGATGATTTTCGCCTCGATCTTCGCGCCGTGGCTGACGCCGTACCATCCGGAATACAACGACTTCACAGCTATGCTGACCGCGCCGAATGCCGAATACATTCTCGGCACCGATCAGTTCGGCCGCGATATCTTCACCCGGATTATCTATGGTGCGCGTACGGCCCTGTTCGTCGGCTTCACGGCGGCCACCATCGGTGCCGTGCTGGGCCTCGTGCTCGGTGTCGCTTCGGCGTACTTCGGCGGCATCTTCGATCTGGTCTTCCAGCGCGTCATGGACGTGTTCATGGCGTTCCCGCTGATCATTCTGGCGCTGGCCGTTGTTGCCACGCTGGGGACCGGGACCGAAAACGTGATCATCGCCATTACCATTCCGTTCGTGCCGCAGTGCGCGCGGGTGGTGCGGTCCAACGCACTGGCGATCCGTGAAATACCTTATGTCGATGCGGCGCGTGCGCTCGGTTTCGGCCATGCGCGTATCATCCTGCGTCACATGGCGCCGAACGTCATGGCGCCTTTCCTGATCCTGTTCACCGCCTTCGTCGGTCAGGCGATCCTGCTCGAAGCCTCGCTGTCGTACCTCGGCATGGGCGTGCAGGAGCCGACACCGGCCTGGGGGCTGATGCTTCAGGGCGGGGCCGAGGAATACGCCGAGAGCGCACCTTGGGTCGCGATCTGGCCCGGGGTGGCGATTTCACTCGCCGTGTTCGGGTTCAACCTGTTCGGGGACGCGGTTCGCGATACCCTGGATCCGAGACTGCGCTCGCGCTGATCCGGACAACACTGTTAAATAAGGGGTGCCTTGATTGTCAGGGTGCCCCTTTTTCTTGTCAGATAACTCGAGGTAGGAAATGACAAAACGCGTCGCTGTTCTGGGTTTCATGTTGGAAAGCAACCGCTTCTCGCCGGTCACGACGGAAGCCGATTACCGCAAGCGCTGTTATATGCAGGGTGACGAGATCACCAGGGAGCTCGCCAGCGCGGCGCCGCGTCTGCCTTCCGAAGTGGTCGGTTTCGTTTCGGAAATGAACGCGCTCGGGCAGGACTGGGAACTTGTTCCCATCGTCGTCGCCGATGCCGAGCCGGGCGGCTCCATCGATCAGGAATTCTTCTGGGCGACGCTGAAGCTGATGGAAGGCTATCTGCGCGCGGCCGGAAAACTGGACGGGGTTTATGTGGTCAGCCACGGTGCCATGCGCGCGACGGAAGAATACGACCCCGACGCCCGTGTCTACGAGATGGTCCGCGACGTCGTCGGCCACGAAGTGCCGCTGATCGCGACGCTCGATCTGCATGCCAATGTGTCCGAGCCGATGGCGACGCTGACCGACGTCCTGGTGGCCTACCTGACAAACCCGCATGTCGATCAGCGCGAACGTGCCGCCGAGGCCGCGCACATCATGGTCGAAATGTGGGGCGGCATGACGCCGCACCAGCACTTCATCAAGGTGCCGATCGCGGCGCCGACGGTGACGCTGCTGACCGCCGAAGGGCCTTATGCGGACCTGATCGACTATGGCCAGACGAAGGCCGGCGGCGATATTCTCAATGTCTCGGTGACGGCCGGGTTCATTTATTCCGACAGTCCGAAGTGCGGTATGTCGGTCCTCGTCACGTCGAGAAACGATCCGGCGCCGGCCAGGCACCTGGCCGAAGACATTGCCGAACGCGCCTGGGCGTCGCGGGAACGCTTCCGCAAGGAACTGACGCCGCTCGGCCGCGCCAGCGAACTTGCAGCAGCGCTCGGCCGCGACCCGTCGCTGGCCGCCTGCATCATGGCCGACGTCGCCGACAATCCGGGCGGCGGCGGCAGCGGCAATACGACCTTTATCGCCCATGCCTTTACCGAGGCCGGCGTCGACGGTGCGTTCATCGGCCTGATGATCGACCCGGCCGTCGCCGCCCAGGCGCACGAAGCGGGCGAGGGGGCGCATCTGAACGTCACCTTCAATGCCGACCCGCGTACTGAATTCGACGCGCCGCTCAGCCTCGACGTCACGGTCGAGAAACTGACCGACGGTTCGTTCACCGGCCGCCGCGGGCTGCTCAAGGGGCGCGCCATCGAGCTTGGCCCCTGCGCGCTGCTGAAATGCGGCGGCGTGCTGATCGGCGTGGCGTCGAACCGCAAGCAATGCGCGGACCCGACGATGATCGAACAGTTCGGTCTCGATATCGCTGATCTGCGGACCGTCGTCGTCAAGTCGCGCGGTCACTTTCGGGCCGGGTTCGACGAGTATTTCCCGCCCGAAAACGTGCTCGAGATCGATTGCCCGGGATTGACGTCGCCGGTGTTGAAGAATTTCAACTGGGCCGATCTGGTGCGTCCGGTGTATCCACTCGATGAGGAAGCGACATGGGACGGTCCACCGTCGTAACGGTTTTGCTTTTGTTTGCGCTGTGCGCCCAGCCGTGCGCGGCGCGTGCGGATGAAAAGCCTGCACCACAGAATGCCACGCCCATCGACCGCGGCTTCGGCCAGGGCGATGCGTGCTTCGGCGACAAGCACGAGACGGACGACGACCTGAAAACCGGCAACGAGCCGGCTGTGCAGGAGGCCCTCAGGCTGCTGCTCGGCCCGGGGAGCTAAGGCGTTTCACCATAGCTATGGCCGTCAGGCCGTCACGAAGGAGAGGGCCTAAGCACCGCCCATGTAAATGCCGCCGTCGACGTGCAGGCATTGCGCGGTGATATACGCGCCTTCCGGGCGGCACAGATGGCGGATCATGGCGGCGATTTCGCCGGTCGTTCCCAAACGCTCGATCGGCCGTCCGGCGCCCGACGTCGAGCGCTTGCCGGCGGACGTGCCGCGCACCGTATCGATATGGCCGGGCGCCACCATATTGGCGGTGATGCCGCGCGCACCGAATTCGCTGGCGATGGACCGGGTCAGCGACAACAGCCCCATCTTCGCAGCGCCCACGTGGGCGCGGCCCGGCGGTGCGGTATGCGCGCTGCTCCCGCCCAGCGCAACGATCCGCCCGTGGCCGTTTTCCAGCATGTGCGGAATGGCTGCCTTGGCCAGCACGAACGGCGCTTCAAGGTCCATGGTCATGACCTCGCGCCATTCGGAAAGCGGGATGTCGATAAGTGAATGCTGACGGCGGATACCCGCATTGAGCACCAGGATATCGAGCCGGCCGAAGGCGTCGACGGCGGCGGAAATCAATCCTTCCGCCTGCGCCGGATCGGCGATGTCGGCCATGTGATGGATGGCGCGCCCGCCCTCGGTCTCGATTTCCGCTACCGTGGCCATTGCCGCCGCTTCGTCCGTCTTGCCGTTGATGACGAGCGATGCCCCGTCGGCGGCCAGCATCAGTGCCGTCTCGCGGCCGATGTTCTTGGCTGAGCCCGTGACGACGGCGACCTGACCGGAAAGCGGCTTCTCCCCCATCAACTGCCGCCCATATACATACCGCCGTTGACGTGCATGATCTGACCGGTCACGTACGCGCTCTCCGGCAGGCACAGGTAGTGCACCATGCTCGCGACCTCGTCGGTGGTGCCCTTGCGTGCGATCGGGGCATTGACTTTGATCGGCGGAAGCGCGCCCGCAGATGCCGGCCGCTCGGTGTCGATGAACCCGGGCGAGACGCAGTTGACGGTGATGCCGTGCTCGCCGAACTCGACGGCGAGGCCGCGGGTGAAGCCGGCAAGCCCGGATTTCGAGACCAGGCTGTGAACCCGTGAACTGGTGCCCATGTGCCACGCAACGCCGCCCAATGTCACGATCCGCCCCCAGCCTTTCTCCAGCATATGCGGGATGCAGGCTTGCGAACCATGAAACGCCCCGTCGAGAGAGATATCGATCACGCGCCGCCACTGTTCCTGGGTAATCTCCAGAAACGGGACCTGCGCACGTGACGAGGCATTGAGCACCAGGATATCGACGCCGCCCAATTCGTCCTTGGCGCGTGCGGCCATGGCGTCCACGGCGGCTTTGTCCGTGACGTCAGCCATGCAGACAATTGCCTTTTGACCGATGTCTCTTATTTCCTGGGCGACCGTTTCGGCGGCGTTGGTATCGGAGACAGCGTTGACGACGATGTTTGCGCCGGCGTGCGCCAGCCTGTGCGCGATGGCGCGGCCGATATTGCGCGCCGATCCCGTGACCAGTGCGGTTTTGCCGTTAAGCGGTTTGTCGCTCATTCGAATACTCTCCCTTGCGCCTAAAGTCGGGTTTTGTTTATCAACGAAGGTGGTGGTGCCGTTCAATCGACATATTCGCAGCCTTTGGCGGCAAGAGCCTCGTCGACCCAACTGCGGTCGACCGTTCCTTCCTTGATCTGCTTGAGCTGTGCGACTTCCGCCTTCTGTTTTGCCTTTGCCGCTTCCAGCACGCTCTGCGCGTGTTCGCGGGGCACGCAGAGAACACCGTCGCCGTCGCCGAGGATCAGATCCCCCGGATTGATGACCATCCCGGATAAGGAAATCGGAAAGCCGATCTCGCCGGGACCGTCCTTGTACGGACCGCGATGCGTGGCGCCGAGCGCGTAGATCGGCAGGTTGATTTCCAACAGCTCGTCGCGATCGCGGACCGAACCGTTGATGACGAAGCCGGCGACACCGCGCACCATTGCGTGCGTGACCATCATCTCGCCGATCATCGAGTTGGTCGGATCGCCGCCGGAATCGCAGACGATGATGTCGCCCGGTGCGGCGGCGTCCAGGGCCTTGTGCAGCAAAAGGTTGTCACCCGGCCGGGTGCGTACGGTGAAGGCGGGGCCCGCCATCACGCCGTCACGGTGGTAGGGACGCAATGCCGGACCGCCCGCATCCATCCGTCCCATGGAATCGCTGACGTTGGCGACGGGCAGCGGTTTGAACTGTTCGGTCAGACCGGCGGAGACCCGCTCCCAGTTGCGTTTGATGCGAAATCCTAAAGTCATGCTTGTGCTCCCATATTGCCGCAGCTTATTCGCCGGGGACTTTGAGCCGCTTAAAGACGCGGCGTGCGTTTTTGTGGAAAATTTTCTCGCGGTCGTCGTCCGACAGCATCGGGCTTGCTTCGATGTAGCGCCGTGTGTCGTCAAAATACTGGCCGGTATCGGGGTCGATGCTGCGCACGGCGCCGACCATCTCGGAGGCGAACAGCACATTGTCGACCGGTACGACCCCCGTCAGCAGGTTGATGCCCGGCTGATGGTAGACGCAGGTATCGAAATAGAGGTTGTTTTCCATTAACTGCGCCGGTTCCGGTTTGTCCATATCGATGGCCAGTCCGCGGTAGCGGCCCCAGTGATACGGGACGGCGCCGCCGCCGTGGGGGATGATGATCTTCAGCGCCGGAAAGCGTTCGAACAGGTCCGATTCCAGTATCTGCATAAACGCGCTCGTATCGGCGTTGATGTAGTGTGCGCCGGTGAAATGGAAGTTCGGATTGCACGAGCTGCTGACGTGGATCATCGCCGGCACGTCAAGCTCGCAGAGCGCTTCGTACATGCCGAACCACCATGGGTCTGTCAGCGGCGGATCGGTCCACATACCACCGCTGGGATCCGGATTCAGGTTGCAGCCGATGAAGCCCATTTCCTCGACGCACCGTTTCAACTCGGGAACGGCGTTCGTGGGCGAGACGCCCGGCGATTGCGGCAGTTGGCAGACCGGCGCGAAGTTTTCCGGGAACAGGTCGCAGACGCGGCGGATTTGATCATTGCAGATTCGGCTCCACGCGATACTGATTCTTTCGTCACCCAGGTGGTGGCCCATGCTGCCGGCGCGGGGCGAAAATATAGTGAGATCGGTGCCGCGTTCCTTTTGCAGGCGCAACTGATTTCCCTCAATCGCCTCGCGGATTTCATCGTCGCTGACTTTCGGGCCGTCGGGGTCGAGCGCAGGATCGCCAGCGAGCTGCGCGTCCCGCCATTTCTGATGTTGCGGCGGCAGAGTCGTAAAGTGTCCGTGGCAATCGATAATCATGAATATCTCCCTTTATTCGCCGGTGAAGTCAGGCTTTTGCTTGTCGACGAAGGCGGTGACGCCCTTGCGAAAATCCTGGCTCATGGCGCACGACACGAAGCTTTCGGTCTCAAAACCCAATTGCGTATCCATGTCGTTGTCGGAACTTTCCAGCAAAAGCCGCTTGGTTTTCGCATAGGCATACGTCGGTCCGGCGGCGAGGCGCCCTGCCAGCTTGCCGACCTCGGCCTCGAAGTCCGCTTCCGCCACGACACGGTTGATCAGGCCCCATTCCAGTGCCTTCTCAGGGCCGAAGCGGTCGCCCAGCAGCGCGATTTCCATGGCCCGCTTCATGCCCAGCGTGCGTGGCAGATGCCATGTCGAGCCGCCGTCCGGGCTGGTGCCGAGGTGACAGTAGGCGAGGGTGAAGACGCCGCCTTCCTGGGCGATCACCAGATCGCAGCCGAGCATCAGGCTGAAGCCCGCACCGGCGACGGCCCCCTTGACCGCACAGATGACCGGCATCGGCAGGTTGTACATGTTATCGACGATGATGTGGATGCGGCTGAGAATAGACGTAAACCAGGCGCGGGCTTCGTCGTCGTTGTCGGTAAATTCCTCGAACTTGCTTTTGAAGCGTTTGACGTCACCGCCGGCCATGAAGTGATCGCCGGCCCCTGTCAGGACCACACAGCGGACATCCTTGGCTTTGCGCAAAGCGCCGGTGATGTCGATCAGCGCCGTCACCACATCGTCGTTGATGGCGTTCAGGCTGTCGGGGCGATTGATGGTGATGGTGGCGATGCCGCCCGAGATATCGAGCCGCACGGTATCGTTCGGTGATGCGATCATTGCACCCAGATCCTCCCAGTATTGCTTCGGCTTGATTGGCCTTGCGGTCAGTTTAGCGGACCGGATGGCGGGGTGCCAGACGCTATGAACACCCCCTCACCTAACCTCTCCCCCTGAAAGGGGGAGAGGGATGGGGTCGCAGTTTTTTTCAGGGTCCCTCTCCCACAATATGGGGGAGGGACAGGTGAGGGAGATGAGGCGGATCAGCTACCCGGCTGGTTCTGCCAGTAGTCGATATTCAGGTTCCGCAGCAGGTCGTCATGCTGATAGTCGATACAGCGTTTGAGGCCGCTCAGCCGGTATGTGCTTTTGCCGTCGATGCAGTCATTGAACGCATCACGGGCGCCGTTCAGGCCCGGGTGCGCGGCGTTCAGCGGCAGTTCGTCGCCAATCGCGCTCTGCCACATGCCGTCAAAGTTCTTGGCCGTAATCGGGCCGTCGGCAGGCAGGGCCGCATTCAGCTTGGCCAGCAGTTGCGCCGTCGCCGCCTTCGGGGTGCGGTCGACATATCCTTCGCCATGCGCGCGGAGCGAATCGGTAACGAAAGCGATTTCATCCGCCGTCAGCGGATTGGGGTCGTTGGCTTCCGGGACCGGGATCAGCGATGCCTGCTGCCAGACGACGAGCTTCGCCGTGCTGGCGCCGAGCGCTTTCATGCGGCCCAGTTCGATGGACGCGGCAACGGACATGAACCCGCGGTGTTCCATGAAGGTCATGTGATCTCCGGCAGGGACACGCACTTCTACGCCCTTGTCATCGGCGAGAACCAGCGTGAAATGTTCTGGCCGTGCCGGCACATAGGCCGTCCCCATCGACGGCGAGGGGCGTTCGCGTTGCAGGCAATACGTCGACAGTTCGGCGACGCAGATGCCCTCTGTGCAGGTTAGATCAATACCGCTTTCGAGCGGCAGGGCCGCAAGAATCTGCGGCGCGGCGCCGGCCTTGTGGGAAATGAACGAGAAACCAACTGCCACGGCGGCGGCAAACAGAAATTGTCGTCTCATAGCGTGTGACCTCCTCCAATGTTAACGGATGAGGCCAGCACCGGACGTGCGTCTGTCTTAATAGCCGGGCTGGCTCTCCCAATAGTCGGTATTCAACTTCATGATCTCGCCGTCATGCCTGAATTCCAGGCAACTCTTGATGCCGCCCATGGAATGATATGACGAACGCGTCTGGCACCAGTCGTAAATGTCACGGGCGCGGCGGATACCTTCGGAATTCGCCGGATGCGCCGGACCCAGGCCCTTGATGACATCGCGCCACAGTTGCTCAAGGCTTTCCGGATTCACGGCCTGGCGCGGGACGATTGTCGCGGCCATGCGGTTGATCACCGAAGCCGCCTCGGCATCGGGCTGGGCATCGACGACTTCGCTGCCGTGCTGGCGCAGTGACTGCGAAGCAAAGGCCATTTCCTGCTCGGTAATCGGGTTCGGGTCGCCCGCTTCGGGGGCGGGCACCAGTACCGCGCGGCTAGCGGCGACGAACTTCGCCGATACACCGCCCAGTTTGGCCAGCGCGTCCTTGCCGATCACGGCGTTAACCGACGAATAGCCGCGGACAGTGCGGAATGTGACATGCTCCGTCGCGGGAACTGATTTCTCGGTACCGTCTTCGGCGACGACGACAAGGCTGAATTGATCGTCGGCCGCCGGCAGGTAGGCCTGGCCGGTCGACGGTACGCCGCGTTCACGCTGCAGGCAGTAGCTGCTGAGAGACGTCGTACATATAGCGCCGCTGCAGTCCATCTGCTGCGGGCCAAGTGATGCCATTACGGCGAGGATTTGCGGTGCGGCCTGAACGGGCGACGTCGAAACCGCGAACAACGCCGTAAATGCAGAAAGCAACATAAACATGCGTTTCATGGCTCAATTGTCCTCTAACTATGTAAAAAAGCAAGTTCTAGTTAATAATGATATATGCAACTAAAACCGAGACACAAGAGGACCGGGAGTTGACAGCGGCGTGGGCACTGGCGACCATCCGTGGCTATATCTGGAGGAACCCACTGAAAATGACTGCCACGAACGCCAAGGCGCTGACTGCCGAACAGGTCCGTACACTTATTCTGAACCGCGATGAAACCGAAGTTGCCGTGATCGATGTCCGCCCCGGCGGCACGTTCGGCGATGCTCATCTGTTGTGGGCCAATTCAGTGCCGCTAACAACGCTGGAGATCGAAATTCTCGACCGTGTGCCGCGTCTGAGTACCCCGGTCGTGCTGTGCGGCTATGATGCATCGGACGACGGCATCGTCTCGCGCGCAGCGGCGAAAATGACGCTCATGGGCTACAGCGATCTTTCGTATCTGATCGACGGTGTCAAAGGCTGGGAAGCGGCGGGGTTCGAAGTGTTTTCCGGTGTTAACGTCCCGTCCAAGGCGTTCGGCGAGTTTGTCGAGCACACCTATGACACACCGCGCATTCCGGCCACCGAACTGAAGCGCATGATGGACGATGGCACCGACATGGTGGTGCTCGATTCCCGCCCGATGAGCGAATACCACGCCATGAACATTCCGCTGGGCGTCGACGTGCCGGGCGCGGAACTTGCGCTTCGCGTGCACGATATCGCGCCGGACCCGGAAACCACTGTCGTCGTCAATTGCGCCGGGCGGACCCGCTCGATCATCGGCTGCCAGTCGCTCAGGAACGCCGGGATTCCGAACAAGGTCGTGGCGCTGGAAAACGGCACCATGGGCTGGCATCTGGCGGGTTTCGATCTGGAATACGGCAATACGCGCAAGTACGGCGAACTTACGCCGGATGGCTTGGCGCGTGCGCAGGCGTGCGCCGACCACGTGCGTGAACGCTTCGGCGTCAAGATAATCGACGCGGTGACGTTGGCGGAATGGCAGAACGATGCGGGCCGGACGACTTATGTTCTCGATGTCCGCGATCCGGAAGAATTTACAGCCGCGCATGTGCCGGGGTCGCGCCCGGCGCCGGGCGGGCAACTGGTGCAGGCAACGGACCGCTACGTCGGCACGTTGGGAGCGCGGATCGTCTGCGTCGATGACAACGCAGTGCGCGCCACCATGACCGCGTCGTGGCTGGTGCAGATCGGCTGGGACGCCTGCGTGCTGGAACCCGGCGCGCTGGATATGTCGGAAAGCGGGGCGCACGTCCCGGCGATGCCGGATGTGCCGGATGTGCCGGTGATCGATGCTGTGGCGCTCGCCGCGCGCATGATCCAGACGCATGTCGTCGATCTCGGCAATTCACTGGCGCACCGGAACAATCACATTCCGGGTTCGCACTTTGCGATCCGCGCCAACATGCCGGAAAATCTGGCTCCGCTCTCGAACGACCGGCCGATTGCGTTGACGTCGAAGGACGGAATCATCGCCGCCTTCGCCGCCGCCGACCTGATCGCCGCCGGCATCGAACGGGAGGTGTTGGTGCTGCAAGGCGGGACGGACGCCTGGAAGGCTGCCGGCCTGCCGCTGACGGACGGATTCGAGAACAATCTCGATGAAAGTGTCGACGTCTGGTATCGGCCCTACGACATGGACGATGCGCAGGAAGGGGCGATGAAGCAGTACCTGAGCTGGGAAGTGAACCTCGTCGCCCAGATCGAGCGCGACGGCACGACCGACTTCAAGGTGTTCGCGTAACAAGCTCTTACGTGGGCACCGTCACCAACATCATCCCAAACTTGATTTGGGATCCATGAGGTCATGGACCCTGAATCGAGTTCAGGGTGACAATAGGATAGTCATACGAAGGAAAGAAACAGCATGAAGATCATGGTTCTGCCGGGCGACGGCATCGGTCCGGAAATTATGGATGCGACGCTGAAGGTTGTGCGCGCGCTCGACGATAAATACGGCCTCGGCTTCGACCTGCAGACCCGCGAAATCGGCCTGGCGTCGCTGGCGACGCGCGGCTCCACGCTGCCCGACGACGTGGTCGAGGAATGCAAGGAAGCCGACGGCACGATCCTCGGCCCCGTTGACAGCTATGCCTATCCGCCGCGCGACCAGGGCGGCGTCAATCCGTCCGGGACCATGCGCAAGGAGCTCGATCTGTACGCCAACATCCGTCCGTCGAAAACGTATCAAGGCGTGCCGTCGATGGCGGCGCACATGGACATGGTCGTGGTGCGTGAAAACACCGAAGGCTTTTATGCCGACCGCAACATGTTCTTAGGGAGCGGCGAGTTCATGCCGACCGAAGACGTGGCGCTTTCGGTCCGCAAGATCACCCGGCAGGGATCGCGTCGCATCGCCAAGCAGGCGTTTGAGATGGCGGCGCGGCGCCGCAAGAAGGTGACGGTGGTGCACAAGGCAAACGTGCTCAAGGTGACGGACGGGCTGTTCCTGCACGAGGTCATGGCCGAAGCCGAAGCCTGGCCCGATATCGAGGTCGAGGAACTGATCATCGACGCCGCGACGGCGCACCTGATCCGCCGCCCGGCCGACTTCGACGTGCTGGTGACGACCAACATGTACGGCGATATCCTGTCCGACGAATGCGCGGAACTTTGCGGCGGTCTCGGCCTCGGCGGCTCGATCAATGCCGGTGACAACGTGGCGATCGCGCAGGCCGCACACGGCTCGGCGCCCGATATCGCCGGGCAGGGCAAGGCCAACCCGTCGGCACTGATGGTCTCGGTTGCCATGCTCATGGACTGGATGGGCAGCCGCACCAATGCCAACAATCTGATCGAAGCGGCGGCGGCGTTTCAGGGCGCGGTCGAAGCAACCCTTGCCGACGAAACGGCGCACACACCGGACCTCGGCGGTAAGGGTTCGACGTCGTCGTTCGGCGATGCGGTGGCGGCGAAGGTCGGGGAGTAAGCAACCCCTTTCCCTGTCCCTCTCCCTTGGGAGAGGGAGGGGCCCGCGAACGAAGTGAGTGGGAGGGAGAGGAGACTCTCAGTCCTTGCCGATGATCGCCAGCACCTCGTGGAAGCTCTTCGGGCCTTCGGTGCCGAATTTCTCCTTCAGGCCGTGATCGGCGGCCCAGCGGATGCGCTTCGCGGCGGATGACGCCATCATCGGCTCGATGCCCAGTTCGCGGAGCGTTTCCGCCACCTGATCCATCTCGGCGGCGCGGCGCGTACCGTGCACGGCGGTGCGGCCCAGCATGTGGTGCGCCAGCTCGACCCAGTCGATGCCGGGATAGCCTTCGCCGACGGACTCCAGCACCTGTTCGGCGGCGCCGTACTTGTCGGCGCCCAGCACGCATTCCTGCAACAGCGCCTCGAGCCCCTTGATCATTACCGATCTGAACATTTTCGTCGCCGCGGCGCGGCCGTAGTCGGGGCCGAGGTCGGTCATGTTCATGGCGAACGGGATGAGCTGCGTGATCACGTCCGGCACCGCTTCGCCGCACAGCAGCATCGGCACCGTGTGGCGCGGTCCCGGTACCGAGCCCATGACCGAGCATTCGACGAAACGTCCGCCCGCGCCGTTGATGACGTCGGCGATCTTTTTCTTGGTGCCCGGCGAGACCGAGTTGATGTCGATATAGATCTGTCCGGGCGCGAGCAACGGCACGCACATTTCCGCGACCTCGAGCGCGACCGAGGCGGTGACGGCGGAAAACACGATATCGCGTCCGGCAATGGCGCCCGCCGCATCCGGATATTCCGTGACACCGTCGACATGACGGCATTCCAGCGCATAGGCGGTGATATCGGAAAGGCCCTGTTCGAGCAGCCCGGCGGCGATGTTCGATCCCGCTTCACCGAAACCGATGAAGCCCAGTTTCGGCCCGCTCATTCCGCAGCCGCCCGTCCGGCCGGATACAGATCACTGACACTCGCCAGCTTTTCCAGCGACCAGACCGCGGCTTCGAGTGCCGCCGTGCGTTCGGCGCCGATTTCCGGTTCCGCCAGCTCGCGGTATTTTTCCGACAGTTCGGCGTCGCTCAGCGGAGAGTCGGGGTCGCCCTTGCGCGTCGGCGCATAGAATTCATGCACGCTGCCGTCGGTCAGCGTGATCTTGACCCTGGCCGAGCGGCGTTTCGGGAACGCGGCGTCGCAGTCGTCGTCCTTGCTCACGAACACTTTTTTCGCGAGTTCATGGAGCTTCGGATCGGCACGGCGCTCGTCGGTGAAGGCCTTCATCCGGCAACTGCCGTCATACAGTGCGACGGCGGTGCAATAGGGCAGGCTGAACTTGGCCTCGAACGCCGAGGTGGTTTCCTGCGCCCCGACGATCTCCACCGCCGGGCCGTAGGTGCCGGCATCGATGCGCTGGACGTCCTCGGGGGTGAAGCCGTGATCTTTCTGCAGTTGCAGCGCGCCATCGATGGCGGCGTGGCCGTGTCCGCATGCGGCGTGGTTCTTGACGGTCATGCGCAGGATCGTGAAGTCGTCGCCCAGCGTTGCCGCCGCTTTCGACCAGTCGACGCCTGCGCACATGGCGTTGCCGAAGCCGCGTTCGCCTTCGAGCATGTCCTGAATACCGGTCACGCCGGCACCGGCGGAAAGTGCGCACATGATGCCGGTGTCGGCCGCATGCCCGCCGTGCATCGGCTTCGACATGCCGTCGCCGCGGAACGCCTGTTGCAGTCCGGCCGCCAGCGTCCCCGCATTGGCCAGCGCATTCAGCGATTGTTCGTCGTCAAGGCCCAGGATCGTGCACGCCGCCGCCGCCGCGCCGAAGGTGCCGACGGTGCCCGTCGTGTGCCAGAACGCATAGTGCGCCGGATTGACGGTCTCGGCGATGCGGTTAGACACCTCGTAACCCGCGATCACGCCGCGCAGCAGCGTCTCGCCCGACACCCCTCTTGCTTCGGCGATGGCCAGCGCGGCGGAGATCACCGGCACGCCGGGATGATAGATGCCGTCACGGTAGATGTCGTCGAATTCGACGGTGTGGCTGGCGGCGCCGTTGATCAGCGCCGCCGTCCGGGCATCGGTCACCTCGCCGCCGGGATACAGCCTGGCCCCGCCGCGCCCCAGCATGTCGGCGAAGGCGACCTTCAGCAGGCTGGCCGGCGCCACCGCGCCGCCGGGCAGGGTCGCACCGAAATAGTCCAGCACGCAGCGCTTGGCCGCGTGCCACACCGCATCGTCGAAATCGCGCGTCCGGGCATCGGCGCAGAATTTGGCGAACGGGGTAAGGACGACGTCTCCCATGATGATTGCTCCCTTACTTGTTCCGGATTACCGGCCCTTGAATTCGGCTTTGCGCTTTTCCATGAACGCGCGCCGGCCTTCGATATAGTCCTCGGACTTGAAGCAGTCGTCGACGATGGATGCGCAAAGCGCGTGATCGCGGTCCGAGTCGTCCTTCAGGCATTCCTTGACCACAACCTTGACCGCCTTGATCGTCAGCGGCGCGTTGCCGGCGATGGTGGCGGCATAATCGGCGATATAGGCATCGAATTCGCCGCGCGGGATGACCCGGTTGAAGTAGTTCATACGCTCGGCTTCGTCGGCGGTGAATTTGCGCGCTGTATAGAACAACTCCATCGAATAGCTCGGGCCGATGATGTCGACCAGCGGCTTCAGGCCGTCGACCCGGTAGCCGAGACCCAGCTTGGCGGCGGGAATGGCGATGATCGAGTCGTCGGTGGCGATACGCATGTCGCAACACGTCGCAATGCCGACGCCGCCGCCGACGCAGAAGCCTTCGATGGCGGCGATGGTCGGCTTGTCGATGGTGCGCAGCAGGTCGGACGAGCGCTCGACCGCCTCGTTATAGATTTTCACGCTTTCCTCGGACGAGCGGTTCTTCTCGAACTCGGAAATATCGGCCCCGGCGCAGAACGCCTTGCCGCCTTCGCCCGAGACGATGACGACGCGGATGTTGTCGTCAGCGGCGAAGTCCTCGATGGCTTTGCCGAGATCCTGCCACATGCCGAGCGTCATGGCGTTGCGGCGCGTCTGGTTGTCCATCTTGACGCGGCCGATGGCGCCGTCCTTTTCGACGATCAGGCGTTTCACGGGGGCATCGTTACCGGCATCCGGCATGGCAGTCTCCTCAGTCAGATTTGGTTGTGTGATCGTATGTTGATTTGCCCTCATTCTCGCGCGCGGATCGGCGTGCTGCAAGGGGGGTACTGTTTGAGAATCTCAAAAATCGTCATCCCCGCGAAAGCGGGGACCTAGATTAATCGACGCCAAGACTGGGTTCCCGCTTTCGCGGGAATGACGACGGATAATGAAGAGGCGATAACGCGAAAACCGAGACAGCGGGCACGTTCACCAGTGCCTTTGCGTTTGTCACATTCGTTGCGCCGCATATAATCCCAGCGAGTTAATACGAGCCAGTTAATACTCACCAGGCAACACCGGGGGAAACATGGGCGAGCGGATTGTACGACTGACGGGTCTGGGCGTGCGTGAACAGATTCCGGCGTGGGTGGTTTCGCTCGGTCACGGGGCGACGCACTGGATCGCCGCCACGTTCTATCTGGTGCTGCCGTATCTGACCGAGGAACTGGGCCTCAGCTATACCGAGGCCGGTTTGCTGGTCTCGACATTCCACGCTTCATCGTTCGTCGCCAACTTCGGGTCGGGCATGGTCGTCGATGTGTTGGGGCGGCGCGTGCTGGTGCAGGCGGTTTCGCTGCTGGCGGGCGCGGCGGCGCTGATGATGTTCGGTTTCGCGGGCGGGCTGGTGGTGCTGATCGTGCTGGTCATGGTCATTGGCGGCACCAACAATCTGTGGCACCCGGCGGCGATTTCGTTCCTGTCGGGGATGTATCCGAAGAACCGCGGCTATGTGCTGTCGATCCACACGCTGGGCGCGTCATTGGGCGACAGTCTGGCGCCGCTGTGTATCGGCGCGGTGCTGGCGGCGCTCAGTTGGCGCGACACGGCGTTCTGGGGCAGCATGCCGGTGATTGTCGTCGCGGCGCTGATCATGTTGTCGATCGCGCGCATGGACAAGGACGCCGACGGTCAGGTTTCCAACAAGATCACGGTCCGCGAATACTTCACCGGCCTCAAGGCGATGTTCACCGACAAGGCGGCGATGGGCCTGTGCCTGATGGCCGGCTTCCGCTCGATGACGCAGAACGGTCTGCTGATGTTCATACCGATCTATCTCGCCAACGTGCTCAAGGTCGGACCGTTCATGACCGGTGTCGGCATGTTCGCGATGCAGCTCGGCGGCTTCTTCGCCGGGCCGGTTGCCGGTGCCTGGTCGGACAGGATCGGCCGCCGTCCGGTGGTGCTGGGGGCGGCCACCGGGACCACCGTGGTCGTCACGTTCCTCGCCATCGCGCAAAGCGAATACCTGTTCATCGCCGGGGTTTCGGCGCTCGGCTTCGTGCTGTTCGCGATCCGCCCGGTGATCCATAGCTGGATGATGGACCTGACGCCGCCCTCGATGCACGGCAGTGCGACAAGCGCGCTGTTCGGCGTGCAGTCGGGGCTGTCGCTGATCATTCCGATGCTGGGTGGCTGGATCGCCGATCTGTACGGCGTCGGCGCGGTGTTCTATCTGCTGGCCGCGACCATGCTCATGGCCAACGTGCTCGTCGCCATGCTGCCGGACGCGGAAAAGATCGAGGAGTAGGAGAGCCTCCTCACCTGTCCTCTCCTCCATGAATGGAGGAGAGGGACTCTCGTATCAAGGCACGTATCGCTCTCATCCCTCTCCCCCTTTAAGGGGGAGAGGCTAGGCGAGGGGGTATTGATAAAGTGAGGGAGGTGACCGCCGCGTCACGTCTCGGATTTTTCCAGAGCTTCGACGATCGACCGGCGCACATCGTCAGGCTGCGCGCTGACGGCGTCGGCGAGGCAGCGGAGCTGACGGCGCAGGCCATGCACCTGATCGAGTAGCGGCAGGATCACCTCCATTGCGTCGTCGCCCAGTTCAAGCTCGGTCGAAAACTCATGGATCAGACCGACCCGGGCGACGTCGATTTCGCGGAACCGGTAACCCTCCCGGCCACGCTCGGGCTTGACCCAGCCTTGTTCGATCCAGATGTGCAGCGTTTCACGCGGCAGGTCCATGTAGCGCTCGAGAATTTCCTGTTCATGCATCATGGCGTTATCCTTCCGCGTCTTTGCGTGGGTCGTAGCCGTGGTCCTTGGCCCATTCCTCAAGGAAGCCCTTGAGCGCTTCGTCCGGTTCTTTCGGCAGCTTGACGACGAGCTTCACAAGCTGATCGCCGGCGGCATGCTTGCCATGTGCCTCGACACCCTTGCCCTTGAGCCGCAGAATATCGCCACTGTTCGAGCCGGGCGGGATGGTCATCATCACCGTGCCCCGGACCGTCGGCACGGGCATCTTCGCACCGAGGACAGCCTCGTTGAGTGCGACCGGCAGATCGACAAGGATATCCCGGTCACGGCGGACGAAGTCCGGGTGCGGTTTGACGTGGACCTCGACATGCGCATCTCCGGGCTCGCCGCCGCCAAGGCCGGGCATTCCCTTGCCGCGGAGCCGGAGAATCTGACCGTCGCGGTGACCGGGCGGAATGGTAATGTCGAGCGACTTGCCGTCGGGCATGGTGATACGCTTTTTCGCGCCGTTGACGGCTTCGAGGAAGGATACCTCCATCCGGTATCCGACGTCGCCGCCACGCATGCGGATGTGGGCCTTTCCGCCGCCCTGGCGTTGCTGTGCGCGGAAGATGTCGGCGAAGATGTCGTCCAGATCGTCATACCCGGCGCGCGATGCATATGGATGATCGCCACCGGCATCGGCGTATTCGCGGTAGAACTGGCGCTGTGTCTCGTTGCCTTCGGCATCGATCTCGCCGGCATCGTAGCGGCGGCGTTTTTCTTCGTCTGACAGCACGTTGTAGGCGGCCTGAACTTTCTTGAAGGTTTCCTCGGCCGCCTTGTCGCCGGGGTTGAGGTCAGGGTGATGCTTCTTCGCCCGGGTGCGGTGCGCCTTCTTTATCTCGTCCTGTGTCGCGGTCTTCTTGACGCCAAGCACATCGTATAACTCGTCCGCCACGGCCTGACTCCTTTGGCTGGTATTCGATCTACGGTCTGTCCGCCATCATGATATGGGCCGGTAAATGCCTATTGGAAGGCCACCGGACACCAGGATATTGCCATACTCGACTATTTTGTACGAGAGGGGGGGGCAATTATGGGCTCTGCCTTTTGCGGCGCCTCATCCTAGGCGTACCGCCGACGCAGGCGGGGGCCAGTCAAACCATTTCACAATTGAACCACAGAGGCGCCGAGAACACAGAGGTGCTGCAATTTGGCGCGTCCTCTGTACCTCTGTACCTCTGTGGTTTAAGTGAATTAAGGATTCCCGCCTGCGCGGTAAAGCCGGGCCGCCAATGTGCTGGTCGCCATGCTGCCGGACTCAGAGAAGATCGGGGGGTAGGGCCTCCTCACCTGTCCTCTCCTCCATGAATGGAGGAGAGGGACTCTCGTATCGATGCACGGTCCGCTCTCGTCCCTCTCCCCCTTGCAGGGGGAGAGGTTAGGTGAGGGGGTGGAGCGACAACGTCAGGCCCGTTCTTCGAGCCCGTCCTTGAGCATGCGCCACAATAAAATATCGACGCGATCTTCGCCGAAGAAGGTTTCGCCATTATAGACCATCAGCGGCACGCCCCAGTGATCGGACGCTTCCTGTGCGGCTTCGTTCTCGGCGATGACCGCCTCAAAGCGTTCGGGATCGGCCTCGATATCCGCCATCAACGCATGCCCGTTGAGGCCGGCGGCGTTCATGGCGTTCAAAAGATGATCGCCCTGGTGCCAGTTGTCGGTCGAACCATCCCACAATAGACGCATGACTTCGTCGAGAAACGGCAACCCGGCGTCGCGCACCTGCGCCGCCGCGCACAGTAGCGTCAGGGTGCGGATATAGGGCTGGTCCCTGGCGACCTCCATCGTTGCCTCGTCCTGGATGATCGGGTCGGGGACCGGCGGGCGGCGGAACGGAATACCCAGATATTCGGCCATACGCGTGCAATCCTGCGTGTGGTAGCGCCGGTACTTCGGGTTCACGGTTTTGAAGAAACCGGGCGTGCGCACGGCAATCGGCCACACTGGGCGGATGTTGATGAAGCAGTGAAAATTGCGTTCGATCTCGATCAGGCGGTCGAGGGCGAGATAGCAAAACGGGCTGCGCATCGACCAGAACACGTCGACGGAGAATTTGTCGATCGGGGGCGTCGGCATCAGAGCCCCATCAGCTCGCGCATGCGGGTATTGAGCTGACAGCCTTCGGTCGAGAAATCGCCGAGGATGGTGAAGTGGTTGAGACCCGGTGCGACGATTTCCTCGACCGTCAGACCGGCGTCGCCCCACGGGCCCGCCAGCATCTTGTTATGGCGCAGGAACTCGGGCGTCTCGGCACCGCCGACGGCGCACACCAGCGGCGCGCTGACAGTCGGCTTCAGATACTTCGGGCTGTAATCGGCGACGGTCTGTTCGGTGAAGCCGAGTGTCGTGTTCATGTAATTGAGGCGGATCGGCTCCAGATCGTAAAGACCCGACAGCGCCATGCCGCCCTTGATGGCGCCGGACGGCACGCCCCATTCATCCCAGTCGGTGGCGAACATCATGCCGGTCACATGACCGCCGGCGGAATGACCGGAGATATAGATGCGTTCCGGATCGCCGCCGTGATCGGCGGCGTTGTCATAGGTCCACTTCACCGAGGCGCGGCACTGGCGCACCAGTTCGGCCATATCGACGTCGGGGATCAGCGCATAGTTGACGGCGACGACCATCGCGCCGGCGGGGGCGAACCCGGCGGGGATGAAACGGAAGTCGTTCTTGTGGCGGGAAAACCAGTAGCCGCCGTGAAAGAAGATCAGCACCGGCGCCGCTTCGTCGCTTTCGTGCGCCGGATAGACGTCGACGGCTTCGGCCGGGGTGTCGCCGAACGCAAGGTCGAACGCGTGCGGCGCTTTGGCGATGAATTTCTCGCCCCGCGCCATCAAGGCGGCGAGCACGTCGGGATGTTCCGGCACGCGTTCGCGGTTGTTGTATTGCCAGTCCAGCTGGTCCTGCGTGAAGTCGGCGTAGACCTTGTCGCTCATGTGATATCCCCCAAATCGATGTGCATTTTTATGTATATGGAAACGCTGTTAGTGAATGCCACCTCAATCAGGTGAGGGGCAGCATGACATTTTCCTGATAGGCGAGGCGTGACGCCAGACTTTCATACCAGCGCTTGAGATGCGGCAGGTCGGGACGCGCGAGATCGAGATTGTGCCAGCGGTACGCCGCGCAGCCGAGCGGCACGTCGCCCATGCTCGGCGCGGTGCCGGTCATGAACGGATTGTCGGCAAGGTGCGCATCGACGATGGCCCATGTCTTCGCGGCTTGCGCCAGTGCCTTGTCGAAGGCGGCGGCATCGCGTTTCTCGGGTGGGGTGCGGACCAGCGTCCAGAACAGCACCGTCATGTCCGGGTGCAGGGTCGTCAGATAGAAATCCATCCACTGATGGGCGAGGAAGGTATCTTCGATCTTCGCCGGCTTCCAGGGGGCGGAGCCGTATTTTTCCGCCAGATAACGGACGATGGTATTGGACTCCCAAAGGATGAAGCCGTCGTCCTCGATGGTGGGGACGCGGCCGTTCGGGTTCTTCGCCAGATAATCCGCCTGGTCGTTGCCACCGAACGCACCACCGACATCGACCCGCTCGACATCCAGTCCGATCTCGGCAGCGATCCACATGACCTTCTGCACGTTGATCGAATTCGCGCGTCCTAAAACACGTACCATTTTGTCTTCCCCCAAATTGAAGATGCGCACCGTAGCATTCGGTATTTGGGAACGCGAGCCGGCTTTGAAAAGGCACGATTGCCGATTTTGCGGACGGCTGTCAGTATCGCGGTCGCACGTTGGTTATTGCAATTTGTTCTGCGCAAGGAGCAGCCCCCGACGATGAACGAGCGCACGTTCGAACCAGACTCCCCGGAACCGGAAGTAAAAGCGGCTTATGCGCTCTATAAGCGCGCTGAATTCGTTAACGCGGTCACCGCTGCCCGGGAAAATATGCAGGCTTGTGCAGATAAAATCAGTCTGTCGCTGGTGCTGGCGCTTTCGCTCCGGCGTCTCGGCCGGCAAAACGAGGCGCTTGCGGTTTTGCGGGAAACCCTCGAGGCCGCGCCCGGACGCGCCGATATCTGGACGCTGCAGGGCATGTGCCAGCGCGATCTAGGGGCGCGCGAACAGGCGCAGATCAGCTTCCGCAGCGCGCTCAAGGCCGACGAATCCTACGTCCGCGCACGCTATCATCTGGCCGTCGTGACGCAGGAAATGGGCCACGATGTCGAGGCCGTGCCGCTGTTCAAATGGTATCTGCAGACCGACACCGGCGGGCGCAACGCGCTGGCCTGGAGTCTCCTCGGCGTTTCCCATAGACGCTTGAAACAATTCAAGGAATCGGTTCAAGCCATGGAGCGGGCGATTGCCCTCAACCCGACCGATATCCCGACCCGCAACGCGCTCGTGATCACCCATTTTCAGGCCGGCAACGAGGCCGAATGCGTCAAGGCGGCGGCGGTTGCGCTGGAGATGAAGGATGCCTTTGCGACGGCACAGTTCGCCCGCCTGGACCTGGGACTCGAGCTTACGCACCGCGATGCGCCGTTCGATCCGCTGGCGCGCGAGAAGAACATCATTTCCTTCAGCCTGTGGGGCGATGATCCGGTCTATACCCACGGCGCCATCGTCAACGCCCAGATCGCACCGCACATCTATCCAAGCTGGCGCTGCCGGTTTTATTGCGATGACAGCGTGCCTGCCCCGGTGATCGAGGAACTCCGCCGTCTCGGGGCGGAAATCCACATCATCCGCGACCCGAAGATCGTCGAATTGAAGCCGTTGTGGCGGTTCCTGGTATCCGACGACGCAACGGTCGAGCGCTTCATTTGCCGCGATGCGGATTCCCGTCTCAACATGCAGGAAGCGGTGGCCGTCGACGACTGGATCAAATCAGGCCGGCTGTTTCACGTGATGCGCGATCACCCGTATCACATGGAGGTTATTTTGGCCGGGATGTGGGGCGGTGTGACACGGGTGTTGCCGAATATCCGCGCGCTTGCCGGTGTGGCGATGGGCTACAGCCGTAACAAGTGGAACGATCAGGAATTCCTGCGGGACGTCGTCTGGCCATTGATCCGCGACCATGCTCAGGTCCATGACAGCGTGTTCCGGTTCAGAGGTGCAGACGACTTCCCGCCCGCCTGCCGACTGCCCGGACAGATCCATGTCGGGGGTGCCGTGAAGAGCATGCCGCCGTGGCCGGTTCCGGCCTGGTTTTCGTCAAAAAACGGCTGAAATACGCCTTAAACCCGGCACTAAGAGCACCCCTCTGAGCTTAGTCGGCAAAAGCTTCGGATTTTCATGACATTTGATCTATTTCTCCTTATGCCAAAGGTGCTGGTAAACGCGCGCGCGGTCGGTGGCCGTCCATGCGCACTACGGAATGGATGAAAAAAATGGCTGAAGACGATATCAACCCGAATGCGAACGACGTCGATGAAGAGGATGAAGAGGACAACGAGGCCTCTTCTGCCGAATCGCAACGTATTCTCGATGAACTGAGCCAGTTCGGTGACGGCGATGCGCCGCTTGAAGATCCTGAAGACCAGCCAGACCGGTCATTCGGCGAAGACGACGACAACCCGGAACCTGCGCTTTCCCAGTCCATGTCGACCATCCATACCGGTAGCCAGCTTACCGACCAGGAAATTACCGACGGGTTGCCGCCGACCGGGCAGGTGATCAATCCTGAAGGCGGAATTAGCGCCCTTGAGGAAGAGCCCGAAGCCGAGCCGGAATTCATCAACCCGGATGGACAGGAACCCCAGTACGACCGCAACGCCGAGCCGGAAACCGAATTCGGTTTCGAGCCCAGGCAGGAACGGGCGCCTTCAGAACCAGAAGAAGTGGTGGAAGCCGAGCCCGAGCAGCAGCCTGAAGAACGCGCCGTTGAAGCGGACTCCGAAGAATTTATTGCTGCGGCACCTACGCCGCCGGCCGGACCGACCGGACCGACGGTCGCGGTTGAGCCGACGGAAGCAACGACACCGACCGATGCAACCCAGCCGACCACGCCGACGGAAGCAACGGTCCCCACGGAAGTTGTCGATCCGAATAATCCGCCGGACGCACTCGACGATGCGATGTCCGGCACCGAAGACACGCCGATCACATTTACCGCGCAGGATCTGCTCGGTAACGATAGCGATGCCGATGGCGATACGCTCTCGATCGTCAGCTTCGAGCAGCCGGACAACGGCAGCATTACGGACAACGGCGACGGTACCTATACCTTTACGCCGAACCAGGACTGGAACGGCGAGACCGATTTCAACTACACGATTTCCGATGGTGAAGGCGGCGAAGACACCGCGACGGTTCAGATCACCGTTGACGGTGTGAATGATCCGCCGGTCGCCAGCGACGATTCGATGTCGGGTGCTGAAGACACGCCGATTACTTTTTCGTCCGCAGATCTGCTTGGCAACGATACCGACCCGGACGGTGACCAGCTTTCGATCACCAGCTTCGATCAGCCGGATAACGGCACCATCACCGATAACGGCGACGGCACGTATACATTTACGCCGAACCAGGACTGGAACGGCGAGACCGATTTCAACTACACCATCACCGACGGCAACGGCGGAACTTCGAATGCGACGGTGACGATTGATGTCGATGGCATCAACGACCCGCCGGTTGCAGCTGACGATACCTTCCAAAGCGTTGACGGTAATCCGGTAACGTTCAGTGCCCAGGATATTCTCGGCAACGATAGTGATGCCGAGGGTGATGCGCTGACGATCACCGGTTTTGAACAGCCGGATGACGGTACCATTACCGACAACGGTGACGGCACGTACACCTTTACACCGGATGCGAATTGGGATGGTCAGACGAATTTCAACTACACGATTACCGACGGCAATGGCGGCACGTCGAGTGCGACCGTCAATATCACGACAGACGGCATCAACGATCCGCCGGATGCGGTCGATGACGCCATGTCGGGCACGGAAGATACACCGATAACCTTCACATCTGCCGATCTGCTCGGTAACGACAGCGACCCCGATGGCGACGCGCTGACGATCACCAGTTTCGAACAGCCGGATAACGGCACCATCACCGATAACGGCGACGGCACGTATACCTTTACGCCGAACCAGGACTGGAACGGCGAGACCGATTTCAATTACACGATTTCCGATGGCGAAGGCGGCGAAGACACGGCGACGGTACAGATCACCGTTGACGGTGTGAACGATCCCCCCGACGCGGTCGACGATGCCATGACCGGCGCCGAAGACACGCCGATTACGTTTACGTCTGCGGATATTCTCGGCAACGATAGTGATCCCGACGGTGATACGTTGACGATCACCAGTTTCGAGCAGCCGGATAACGGCACCATCACCGATAACGGCGACGGAACGTATACCTTTACGCCGAACCAGGACTGGAACGGCGAGACCGATTTCAACTACACGATTTCCGATGGCGAAGGCGGCGAAGACACGGCGACGGTGACCATTACCGTTGACGGCGTGAACGATCCGCCGGATGCGGTCGATGATGCCATGTCGGGCGAAGAAGACACGCCGATCACATTTACCGCGCAGGATCTGCTCGGTAACGATAGCGATGCCGATGGCGATACGCTCTCGATCGTCAGCTTCGAGCAGCCGGACAACGGCAGCATTACGGACAACGGCGACGGTACCTATACCTTTACGCCGAACCAGGACTGGAACGGCGAGACCGATTTCAACTACACGATTTCCGATGGCGAAGGCGGCGAAGACACGGCGACGGTGACAATTACCGTTGATGGCGTTCCCGAGCCGACCGAGGAAGCTGATGATCCGACCCTTGATACCGGCAGCGTTACAGGCGCCGAAGATACCGCCGTGCCGCTGGACATATCGGCATCCCTGACGGATCTGGACGGCTCTGAGACACTGTCTTTGACCATTTCCAACATTCCCGATGGTTCCTCGCTGAACTATGGTTCCGGCAACGGAGACGGCACGTGGACCATTTCCGCAGATGATTTTGCAAGTAACCCTGACTTGCTCGATAACCTGACGATTACACCGCCGCAGGATTACTATGGCGATTTCAGTCTTGAAGTCAGCGCAACTGCGACGGAAACGGTAGGTGGGGACGAAGCGAGCGTGACATCGACATTTGGTGTTACCGTGACGCCGGTCCTCGATGCCCCGACACTCGAAACCGAAAATGTCTTGGGCACCGAAGACAATGATGTCGAACTCCAGATTTCGGCTTTCATGGACCCGTCGACGACGGAAACCGTCGACACCCTGATTCTGAGCGGCATTCCTGAAGGTTCCGTCCTTAATAAGGGGACCGATAACGGTGACGGTACATGGTCGCTGAGTGCCGGCGAGGTTTCCGGCCTGATTATGACGCCGCCGCAAGATTACGAAGGCAACTTCACGGTTCAGGTGACGGCGATCTCGACGGATGGCGGCATCGACGTCAGTACTTTCAATGTGGATATCGAAGGCACGCTGGATGTCGAAGGTGCTTCCGGAAGCGAAGACGAGGCCATCAGCCTGCACATTGATCCCGGCGCGGCCGACACAATAACCATCTCAGGAGTGCCGGACGGTGCAACCCTGATTGGCGCGACCGATAACGGTGACGGCACCTATACGGTCACGGACTTTGAGAATCTGGCAATTGTACCGCCGGAAAATTCCGACGTTGATTTTACTCTTTCGGTCACGGCCGATGATGATGAGCCCGTACAGCTTTTTGTTGAAGTTGATGCGGCTGCCGATGCGCCGACGCTTGATCTGACGGCGCTGGCAACAGGGTCGGAAGATGGTGCGATATCGCTGGATATCAGTGCCGCCGTTACCGACACCGATGGTTCTGAAAGCCTGTCGGTTACAATATCCGGCGTGCCGGACGGTGCAGTACTGTCGGCAGGGGCCGACAATGGTGATGGCACGTGGACCATCTCCTCCGAAGATCTCGCGAGTGATCCGACACTGCTGGACAACCTGACCATTACACCGCCGGATGATTTCGCCGGTACGTTCGATCTTGGTGTGACGGCGACGTCGACCGAGCAGAACGGCGGTGCTATGGCCGAAACAACCGGGACGATCACGGTCAATGTCGATGCCGTGGCCGATGCCGCGGACTTGGCGACGCAGGACGCGGCGGGGACCGAGGATCAGGCGATTGCGTTGAACATCACGGCGGCCTCGACGGACGTGGACGGCTCGGAATCCGTTTCGGTGACGATATCCAACATCCCCGACGGGGCGGTGCTGACCGACGGTGCCGGGAACGAGATCACGATCACCGGCGGTTCCGCCGATCTGACCACGGCGCAGCTCGAAGGGTTGACGATCACGCCGCCGGAGAACTCGGACGGCGACTTCACGCTCGATGTCGCGGTGACGACGACGGACGGCGAAGACACGACCACCGTCAACGGCCAGTTGAATGTCGATGTGGCGGCGGATGCGGATGCGCCGACGCTTGATCTGACGGCGCTGGCAACAGGGTCGGAAGATGGTGCGATATCGCTGGATATCAGTGCCGCCGTTACCGACACCGATGGTTCTGAAAGCCTGTCGGTTACAATATCCGGCGTGCCGGACGGTGCAGTACTGTCGGCAGGGGCCGACAATGGTGATGGCACGTGGACCATCTCCTCCGAAGATCTCGCGAGTGATCCGACACTGCTGGACAACCTGACCATTACACCGCCGGATGATTTCGCCGGTACGTTCGATCTTGGTGTGACGGCGACGTCGACCGAGCAGAACGGCGGTGCTATGGCCGAAACAACCGGGACGATCACGGTCAATGTCGATGCCGTGGCCGATGCCGCGGACTTGGCGACGCAGGACGCGGCGGGGACCGAGGATCAGGCGATTGCGTTGAACATCACGGCGGCCTCGACGGACGTGGACGGCTCGGAATCCGTTTCGGTGACGATATCCAACATCCCCGACGGGGCGGTGCTGACCGACGGTGCCGGGAACGAGATCACGATCACCGGCGGTTCCGCCGATCTGACCACGGCGCAGCTCGAAGGGTTGACGATCACGCCGCCGGAGAACTCGGACGGCGACTTCACGCTCGATGTCGCGGTGACGACGACGGACGGCGAAGACACGACCACCGTCAACGGCCAGTTGAATGTCGATGTGGCGGCGGATGCGGATGCGCCGACGCTTGATCTGACGGCGGTTGCGGGTGGCGACGAGGACACGGCGATTGCGCTGGATATCTCCTCGGCCCTGGCGGACACGGACGGTTCGGAAACGCTGTCGATCACGATCTCGGACATTCCGGATGGCGCCATCCTGACGGACGGTGCGGGCAATCCGGTCACGATCACGGACGGTTCGGCGACGCTTGAAGCGGGCCAGCTCGAGGGTCTGACGGTGACGCCGCCGGACGACTTCGCCGGTACGTTCGATCTTTCCGTTACCGCGACTTCAACCGAAGGCGATGGCGGCGATACGGCACAGACCCTGGGATCGATCACGGTCAATGTCGATGCCGTGGCCGATGCCGCGGACTTGGCGACGCAGGACGCGGCGGGGACCGAGGATCAGGCGATTGCGTTGAACATCACGGCGGCCTCGACGGACGCGGACGGCTCGGAATCCGTTTCGGTGACGATATCCAACATCCCCGACGGGGCGGTGCTGACCGACGGTGCCGGGAACGAGATCACGATCACCGGCGGTTCCGCCGATCTGACCACGGCGCAGCTCGAAGGGTTGACGATCACGCCGCCGGAGAACTCGGACGGCGACTTCACGCTCGATGTCGCGGTGACGACGACGGACGGCGAAGACACGACCACCGTCAACGGCCAGTTGAATGTCGATGTGGCGGCGGATGCGGATGCGCCGACGCTTGATCTGACGGCGGTTGCGGGTGGCGACGAGGACACGGCGATTGCGCTGGATATCTCCTCGGCCCTGGCGGACACGGACGGTTCGGAAACGCTGTCGATCACGATCTCGGACATTCCGGATGGCGCCATCCTGACGGACGGTGCGGGCAATCCGGTCACGATCACGGACGGTTCGGCGACGCTTGAAGCGGGCCAGCTCGAGGGTCTGACGGTGACGCCGCCGGACGACTTCGCCGGTACGTTCGATCTTTCCGTTACCGCGACTTCAACCGAAGGCGATGGCGGCGATACGGCACAGACCCTGGGATCGATCACGGTCAATGTCGATGGGATCGCAGATGGTGCCACTGTTGATCTTGTAGATGCTTCCGGTTTTGAAGATACGGTCATTCCGCTCGACATCGACGTGACGGCGGGCGATTCCTCTGAAGCCGTTTCGATTTCCATTGATGGTATTCCGGATGGTGCGCAGCTGACCTATGTGGATGGAAATGGTGCGACACAAGTTATTGAAATTACAGGTGGTTCTGTTGAGTTAACTTCAGAACAGTTAAATGGTCTCAGCATTACGCCGCCGGAAAACTCGGATGGTGATTTCCCGCTCGAAGTGTCGGTGACGACGACAGACGGCGACAGCACCAGTACGACGACCAATACCCTGAACGTGGCGGTTGAGGCTGTTGCCGATGATCCGACGTTGACGGTTTCGGATGTTGCCGGTCAGGAAGACTCGGCCATCGAACTGGATATCTCCTCGGCGCTGACGGATGCAGACGGTTCGGAAACGCTGTCGATCACGATTTCGGACATTCCGAACGGCTCAACGCTGACCACAGCCAGCGGAACGGTGATCAACATCAGCGAGGGCGTCGCACAGATCGACCCTGCGGATCTGTCCGGTCTGCAGATTACACCGCCAACAGATTACACGGGCAGCTTTGATCTCAATGTGACGGCAACCTCGACCGAAGCAGAGAATTCCGACACTGCGGGTGTCACTCAATCGGCGACGATTACCGTCAATGTGGACAATACAAATGACGGCCCGGTTGCCGGCGACGATGCGCTGAGCGGCACCGAAGACGGCACCATCACGTTCACCGCCGCCGATCTCCTGGGCAACGACAGCGATGTCGACGGCGATGCGCTGTCGATCACCGGCTTCGACCAGCCGGAGCACGGCGCGATCGTCGATAACGGCGACGGCACGTTCACCTTCACGCCGGATGCGGACTGGAACGGGGCCACCGACTTCACCTACACCGTCTCCGACGGCCAGGGCGGGACCGATACCGCGACCGTCAGCATTACCGTCGACGGGGTCAACGACGGCCCGGTTGCCGGCGACGATGCGCTGAGCGGCACCGAAGACGGCACCATCACGTTCACCGCCGCCGATCTCCTGGGCAACGACAGCGATGTCGACGGCGATGCGCTGTCGATCACCGGCTTCGACCAGCCGGAGCACGGCGCGATCGTCGATAACGGCGACGGCACGTTCACCTTCACGCCGGACGCGGACTGGAACGGGGCCACCGACTTCACCTACACCGTCTCCGACGGTCAGGGCGGCACGGATACCGCGACCGTCAGTATTACGGTCGACGGGGTCAACGACGGCCCGGTTGCCGGCGACGATGCGCTGAGCGGCACCGAAGACGGCACCATCACGTTCACCGCCGCCGATCTGCTCGGCAACGACAGCGATGTCGACGGCGATGCGCTGTCGATCACCGGCTTCGACCAGCCGGAGCACGGCGCGATCGTCGATAACGGCGACGGCACGTTCACCTTCACGCCGGACGCGGACTGGAACGGGGCCACCGACTTCACCTACACCGTCTCCGACGGCCAGGGCGGGACCGATACCGCGACCGTCAGCATTACCGTCGACGGGGTCAACGACGGCCCGGTTGCCGGCGACGATGCGCTGAGCGGCACCGAAGACGGCACCATCACGTTCACCGCCGCCGATCTCCTGGGCAACGACAGCGATGTCGACGGCGATGCGCTGTCGATCACCGGCTTCGACCAGCCGGAGCACGGCGCGATCGTCGATAACGGCGACGGCACGTTCACCTTCACGCCGGATGCGGACTGGAACGGGGCCACCGACTTCACCTACACCGTCTCCGACGGCCAGGGCGGGACCGATACCGCGACCGTCAGCATTACCGTCGACGGGGTCAACGACGGCCCGGTTGCCGGCGACGATGCGCTGAGCGGCACCGAAGACGGCACCATCACGTTCACCGCCGCCGATCTGCTCGGCAACGACAGCGATGTCGACGGCGATGCGCTGTCGATCACCGGCTTCGACCAGCCGGAGCACGGCGCGATCGTCGATAACGGCGACGGCACGTTCACCTTCACGCCGGATGCGGACTGGAATGGGGCCACCGACTTCACCTACACCGTCTCCGACGGTCAGGGCGGGGAAGATACCGCGACCGTCAGCATTACCGTCGACGGGGTCAACGACGGCCCGGTGGCCGGCGACGATGCGCTGAGCGGCACCGAAGACGGCACCATCACGTTCACCGCCGCCGATCTCCTGGGCAACGACAGCGATGTCGACGGCGATGCGCTGTCGATCACCGGCTTCGACCAGCCGGAGCACGGCGCGATCGTCGATAACGGCGACGGCACGTTCACCTTCACGCCGGACGCGGACTGGAACGGGGCCACCGACTTCACCTACACCGTCTCCGACGGTCAGGGCGGCACGGATACCGCGACCGTCAGTATTACGGTCGACGGGGTCAACGACGGCCCGGTTGCCGGCGACGATGCGCTGAGCGGCACCGAAGACGGCACCATCACGTTCACCGCCGCCGATCTGCTCGGCAACGACAGCGATGTCGACGGCGATGCGCTGTCGATCACCGGCTTCGACCAGCCGGAGCACGGCGCGATCGTCGATAACGGCGACGGCACGTTCACCTTCACGCCGGACGCGGACTGGAACGGGGCCACCGACTTCACCTACACCGTCTCCGACGGTCAGGGCGGGACCGATACCGCGACCGTCAGCATTACGGTCGACGGGGTCAACGACGGCCCGGTTGCCGGCGACGATGCGCTGAGCGGCACCGAAGACGGCACCATCACGTTCACCGCCGCCGATCTCCTGGGCAACGACAGCGATGTCGACGGCGATGCGCTGTCGATCACCGGCTTCGACCAGCCGGAGCACGGCGCGATCGTCGATAACGGCGACGGCACGTTCACCTTCACGCCGGACGCGGACTGGAACGGGGCCACCGACTTCACCTACACCGTCTCCGACGGTCAGGGCGGCACGGATACCGCGACCGTCAGTATTACGGTCGACGGGGTCAACGACGGCCCGGTTGCCGGCGACGATGCGCTGAGCGGCACCGAAGACGGCACCATCACGTTCACCGCCGCCGATCTGCTCGGCAACGACAGCGATGTCGACGGCGATGCGCTGTCGATCACCGGCTTCGACCAGCCGGAGCACGGCGCGATCGTCGATAACGGCGACGGCACGTTCACCTTCACGCCGGACGCGGACTGGAACGGGGCCACCGACTTCACCTACACCGTCTCCGACGGTCAGGGCGGGACCGATACCGCGACCGTCAGCATTACCGTCGACGGGGTCAACGACGGCCCGGTGGCCGGCGACGATGCGCTGAGCGGCACCGAAGACGGCACCATCACGTTCACCGCCGCCGATCTCCTGGGCAACGACAGCGATGTCGACGGCGATGCGCTGTCGATCACCGGCTTCGACCAGCCGGAGCACGGCGCGATCGTCGATAACGGCGACGGCACGTTCACCTTCACGCCGGACGCGGACTGGAACGGGGCCACCGACTTCACCTACACCGTCTCCGACGGTCAGGGCGGCACGGATACCGCGACCGTCAGTATTACGGTCGACGGGGTCAACGACGGCCCGGTTGCCGGCGACGATGCGCTGAGCGGCACCGAAGACGGCACCATCACGTTCACCGCCGCCGATCTGCTCGGCAACGACAGCGATGTCGACGGCGATGCGCTGTCGATCACCGGCTTCGACCAGCCGGAGCACGGCGCGATCGTCGATAACGGCGACGGCACGTTCACCTTCACGCCGGACGCGGACTGGAACGGGGCCACCGACTTCACCTACACCGTCTCCGACGGCCAGGGCGGGACCGATACCGCGACCGTCAGCATTACCGTCGACGGGGTCAACGACGGCCCGGTTGCCGGCGACGATGCGCTGAGCGGCACCGAAGACGGCACCATCACGTTCACCGCCGCCGATCTCCTGGGCAACGACAGCGATGTCGACGGCGATGCGCTGTCGATCACCGGCTTCGACCAGCCGGAGCACGGCGCGATCGTCGATAACGGCGACGGCACGTTCACCTTCACGCCGGATGCGGACTGGAACGGGGCCACCGACTTCACCTACACCGTCTCCGACGGCCAGGGCGGGACCGATACCGCGACCGTCAGCATTACCGTCGACGGGGTCAACGACGGCCCGGTTGCCGGCGACGATGCGCTGAGCGGCACCGAAGACGGCACCATCACGTTCACCGCCGCCGATCTGCTCGGCAACGACAGCGATGTCGACGGCGATGCGCTGTCGATCACCGGCTTCGACCAGCCGGAGCACGGCGCGATCGTCGATAACGGCGACGGCACGTTCACCTTCACGCCGGATGCGGACTGGAATGGGGCCACCGACTTCACCTACACCGTCTCCGACGGTCAGGGCGGGGAAGATACCGCGACCGTCAGCATTACCGTCGACGGGGTCAACGACGGCCCGGTGGCCGGCGACGATGCGCTGAGCGGCACCGAAGACGGCACCATCACGTTCACCGCCGCCGATCTCCTGGGCAACGACAGCGATGTCGACGGCGATGCGCTGTCGATCACCGGCTTCGACCAGCCGGAGCACGGCGCGATCGTCGATAACGGCGACGGCACGTTCACCTTCACGCCGGACGCGGACTGGAACGGGGCCACCGACTTCACCTACACCGTCTCCGACGGTCAGGGCGGCACGGATACCGCGACCGTCAGTATTACGGTCGACGGGGTCAACGACGGCCCGGTTGCCGGCGACGATGCGCTGAGCGGCACCGAAGACGGCACCATCACGTTCACCGCCGCCGATCTGCTCGGCAACGACAGCGATGTCGACGGCGATGCGCTGTCGATCACCGGCTTCGACCAGCCGGAGCACGGCGCGATCGTCGATAACGGCGACGGCACGTTCACCTTCACGCCGGACGCGGACTGGAACGGGGCCACCGACTTCACCTACACCGTCTCCGACGGTCAGGGCGGGACCGATACCGCGACCGTCAGCATTACGGTCGACGGGGTCAACGACGGCCCGGTTGCCGGCGACGATGCGCTGAGCGGCACCGAAGACGGCACCATCACGTTCACCGCCGCCGATCTCCTGGGCAACGACAGCGATGTCGACGGCGATGCGCTGTCGATCACCGGCTTCGACCAGCCGGAGCACGGCGCGATCGTCGATAACGGCGACGGCACGTTCACCTTCACGCCGGATGCGGACTGGAACGGGGCCACCGACTTCACCTACACCGTCTCCGACGGCCAGGGCGGGACCGATACCGCGACCGTCAGCATTACCGTCGACGGGGTCAACGACGGCCCGGTTGCCGGCGACGATGCGCTGAGCGGCACCGAAGACGGCACCATCACGTTCACCGCCGCCGATCTGCTCGGCAACGACAGCGATGTCGACGGCGATGCGCTGTCGATCACCGGCTTCGACCAGCCGGAGCACGGCGCGATCGTCGATAACGGCGACGGCACGTTCACCTTCACGCCGGATGCGGACTGGAATGGGGCCACCGACTTCACCTACACCGTCTCCGACGGTCAGGGCGGGGAAGATACCGCGACCGTCAGCATTACCGTCGACGGGGTCAACGACGGCCCGGTGGCCGGCGACGATGCGCTGAGCGGCACCGAAGACGGCACCATCACGTTCACCGCCGCCGATCTCCTGGGCAACGACAGCGATGTCGACGGCGATGCGCTGTCGATCACCGGCTTCGACCAGCCGGAGCACGGCGCGATCGTCGATAACGGCGACGGCACGTTCACCTTCACGCCGGACGCGGACTGGAACGGGGCCACCGACTTCACCTACACCGTCTCCGACGGTCAGGGCGGCACGGATACCGCGACCGTCAGTATTACGGTCGACGGGGTCAACGACGGCCCGGTTGCCGGCGACGATGCGCTGAGCGGCACCGAAGACGGCACCATCACGTTCACCGCCGCCGATCTGCTCGGCAACGACAGCGATGTCGACGGCGATGCGCTGTCGATCACCGGCTTCGACCAGCCGGAGCACGGCGCGATCGTCGATAACGGCGACGGCACGTTCACCTTCACGCCGGACGCGGACTGGAACGGGGCCACCGACTTCACCTACACCGTCTCCGACGGTCAGGGCGGGACCGATACCGCGACCGTCAGCATTACGGTCGACGGGGTCAACGACGGCCCGGTTGCCGGCGACGATGCGCTGAGCGGCACCGAAGACGGCACCATCACGTTCACCGCCGCCGATCTCCTGGGCAACGACAGCGATGTCGACGGCGATGCGCTGTCGATCACCGGCTTCGACCAGCCGGAGCACGGCGCGATCGTCGATAACGGCGACGGCACGTTCACCTTCACGCCGGACGCGGACTGGAACGGGGCCACCGACTTCACCTACACCGTCTCCGACGGTCAGGGCGGCACGGATACCGCGACCGTCAGTATTACGGTCGACGGGGTCAACGACGGCCCGGTTGCCGGCGACGATGCGCTGAGCGGCACCGAAGACGGCACCATCACGTTCACCGCCGCCGATCTGCTCGGCAACGACAGCGATGTCGACGGCGATGCGCTGTCGATCACCGGCTTCGACCAGCCGGAGCACGGCGCGATCGTCGATAACGGCGACGGCACGTTCACCTTCACGCCGGACGCGGACTGGAACGGGGCCACCGACTTCACCTACACCGTCTCCGACGGTCAGGGCGGGACCGATACCGCGACCGTCAGCATTACGGTCGACGGGGTCAACGACGGCCCGGTGGCCGGCGACGATGCGCTGAGCGGCACCGAAGACGGCACCATCACGTTCACCGCCGCCGATCTCCTGGGCAACGACAGCGATGTCGACGGCGATGCGCTGTCGATCACCGGCTTCGACCAGCCGGAGCACGGCGCGATCGTCGATAACGGCGACGGCACGTTCACCTTCACGCCGGATGCGGACTGGAACGGGGCCACCGACTTCACCTACACCGTCTCCGACGGTCAGGGCGGCACGGATACCGCGACCGTCAGCATTACCGTCGACGGGGTCAACGACGGCCCGGTTGCCGGCGACGATGCGCTGAGCGGCACCGAAGACGGCACCATCACGTTCACCGCCGCCGATCTCCTGGGCAACGACAGCGATGTCGACGGCGATGCGCTGTCGATCACCGGCTTCGACCAGCCGGAGCACGGCGCGATCGTCGATAACGGCGACGGCACGTTCACCTTCACGCCGGATGCGGACTGGAACGGGGCCACCGACTTCACCTACACCGTCTCCGACGGTCAGGGCGGCACGGATACCGCGACCGTCAGCATTACCGTCGACGGGGTCAACGACGGCCCGGTTGCCGGCGACGATGCGCTGAGCGGCACCGAAGACGGCACCATCACGTTCACCGCCGCCGATCTGCTCGGCAACGACAGCGATGTCGACGGCGATGCGCTGTCGATCACCGGCTTCGACCAGCCGGAGCACGGCGCGATCGTCGATAACGGCGACGGCACGTTCACCTTCACGCCGGACGCGGACTGGAACGGGGCCACCGACTTCACCTACACCGTCTCCGACGGTCAGGGCGGGACCGATACCGCGACCGTCAGCATTACGGTCGACGGGGTCAACGACGGCCCGGTGGCCGGCGACGATGCGCTGAGCGGCACCGAAGACGGCACCATCACGTTCACCGCCGCCGATCTCCTGGGCAACGACAGCGATGTCGACGGCGATGCGCTGTCGATCACCGGCTTCGACCAGCCGGAGCACGGCGCGATCGTCGATAACGGCGACGGCACGTTCACCTTCACGCCGGATGCGGACTGGAACGGGGCCACCGACTTCACCTACACCGTCTCCGACGGTCAGGGCGGCACGGATACCGCGACCGTCAGCATTACCGTCGACGGGGTCAACGACGGCCCGGTTGCCGGCGACGATGCGCTGAGCGGCACCGAAGACGGCACCATCACGTTCACCGCCGCCGATCTGCTCGGCAACGACAGCGATGTCGACGGCGATGCGCTGTCGATCACCGGCTTCGACCAGCCGGAGCACGGCGCGATCGTCGATAACGGCGACGGCACGTTCACCTTCACGCCGGACGCGGACTGGAACGGGGCGACCGACTTCACCTACACCGTCTCCGACGGTCAGGGTGGCACGGATACCGCGACCGTCAGCATTACGGTCGACGGGGTCAACGACGGCCCGGTTGCCGGCGACGATGCGCTGAGCGGCACCGAAGACGGCACCATCACGTTCACCGCCGCCGATCTGCTCGGCAACGACAGCGATGTCGACGGCGATGCGCTGTCGATCACCGGCTTCGACCAGCCGGAGCACGGCGCGATCGTCGATAACGGCGACGGCACGTTCACCTTCACGCCGGATGCGGACTGGAACGGGGCCACCGACTTCACCTACACCGTCTCCGACGGCCAGGGCGGGACCGATACCGCGACCGTCAGCATTACCGTCGACGGGGTCAACGACGGCCCGGTTGCCGGCGACGATGCGCTGAGCGGCACCGAAGACGGCACCATCACGTTCACCGCCGCCGATCTCCTGGGCAACGACAGCGATGTCGACGGCGATGCGCTGTCGATCACCGGCTTCGACCAGCCGGAGCACGGCGCGATCGTCGATAACGGCGACGGCACGTTCACCTTCACGCCGGATGCGGACTGGAACGGGGCCACCGACTTCACCTACACCGTCTCCGACGGTCAGGGCGGCACGGATACCGCGACCGTCAGCATTACCGTCGACGGGGTCAACGACGGCCCGGTTGCCGGCGACGATGCGCTGAGCGGCACCGAAGACGGCACCATCACGTTCACCGCCGCCGATCTCCTGGGCAACGACAGCGATGTCGACGGCGATGCGCTGTCGATCACCGGCTTCGACCAGCCGGAGCACGGCGCGATCGTCGATAACGGCGACGGCACGTTCACCTTCACGCCGGACGCGGACTGGAACGGGGCCACCGACTTCACCTACACCGTCTCCGACGGTCAGGGCGGGACCGATACCGCGACCGTCAGCATTACCGTCGACGGGGTCAACGACGGCCCGGTGGCCGGCGACGATGCGCTGAGCGGCACCGAAGACGGCACCATCACGTTCACCGCCGCCGATCTCCTGGGCAACGACAGCGATGTCGACGGCGATGCGCTGTCGATCACCGGCTTCGACCAGCCGGAGCACGGCGCGATCGTCGATAACGGCGACGGCACGTTCACCTTCACGCCGGACGCGGACTGGAACGGGGCGACCGACTTCACCTACACCGTCTCCGACGGCCAGGGCGGGACCGATACCGCGACCGTCAGCATTACCGTCGACGGGGTTGTCGATGAGGCGGATCTTTCGGTCGCGGACACGACGGGTTCGGAAGATACGGCAATCGCGCTCGATATCGATGTCTCCAGCGTCGACGATATCTCGTCGATCACCATCACGGATGTTCCGGATGGAGCTGTGCTTTCAGCCGGTACGGATAACGGTAACGGCACCTGGACGCTTGAAGAGGGTGATCTGGAAGGTCTTACCGTTACGCCGGCGGATGACAGCAACACAGACTTTACCCTTGGGGTGTCGGTCACGACCGAGGAAAACGGTCAGACCGTAACCGTCGATGGCACCATTGATGTCGATGTCACCGGTGTCGCCGATGCGCCGACCTTGAGCGTGGATCTTGGCGAACCGCAAGTCACCTATAATGAGATCCCCGGTAGTTGGGATGATATGGAGACAACGGGGCTCGGCACGACGACTTCCGGCGACGACACCATGATTCTGGACGGCATGCCGATGAACCAGAATATTTCGCTGCAGGCCGGTGACGATCTGCTCGTTATTAACGGCGACACGGCTGGCGGCAATAACATCAGCATGGGCGCCGGCGGGGACCAGGTTGTCTTCAATGGTAATATCGGAGGCAACACCTCAGTCAGCGGCGCGTCCGGTCAGGACACCGTGATGATGGGTAAGCCTTCAAGCTCGTATCAGGTTAATAATCTGACCAACAATAACGGGCAGATCAGTGCACAGATCGTTGATCTGGATACCGGTGAGACCCTTACCGTCAACAACATTGAAGCGATTGCCTTTGGTGACGGAGAGGTCATCGGGAATGAAGATATCGTGCAGTGGCCGGATAGCAGTTCGGAAACCGTTGTAACCTACGATCTGGATATTTCCTCCGGCCTGACGGATACCGATGGTTCCGAAAGTCTGTCGATCACGGTTGATGGATTGCCGGACGGGGCTTTGCTGTCTGCGGGTACACAAAACCCGGATGGCTCCTGGACGCTTGAATCAGGTGATCTGGATGATTTGCAGATCACGCTTACCGGCGACGATGCTGGTCAGACTTTCGATCTTTCCGTCAGCGCCACCTCGACGGAAAACGATGGCGATACGTCAACCGTCACGCAGACGATATCGTCGACCGGAACAGAAACCGATGCAACGGCTGAAGGTGCAACGATCGATGCTGTAGATGCCGCAGGGGCCGAAGATGCCGCTATTGCGCTCGACATTGACGTAACGCAACTGGATACGGATGGCTCCGAAAGCCTGACGGTTACGATCAGCGACATTCCCGATGGCGCGATATTGACCGATGGCAGCGGCAATGAAATCACGATCTCAGGCGGATCAGCGGAAGTCAGCGCCGATCAGCTTGAAGGGCTGACCATCACACCGCCGGAAAATTCGGATGGTGATTTCGATCTCACGATCACGGCGACAACGGTCGAAGAATCGACGGGCGATACGTCAACAACGACTTCAACGCTCAGTGTTTCCGTTGAGGCCGATGCAGATGCACCGGTAATTACCGCAAACGATGCAACCGGAAACGAGGACTCAGCCGTCAGCCTCGATATCGGTGCGGCACTGCAGGATACGGACGGATCGGAAACGCTTTCCGTGACGATTTCCGATATCCCCGATGGTGCTGTTTTGATGGATGCGAGCGGTAACGAAATCACGGTAACCGATGGTGCGGCCGATGTTTCTGCAGATCAGCTTGAAGGTTTGATGATCACACCGCCCGATAATTTCAATGGCTCATTTGACCTGACGATTACGGCAACCAGTACGGAAGATGCAAACGGCGACAGCGCAACGACGACGTCGTCCATTACCGTTGATGTGGATTCCATCAACGACGGCCCGGTTGCCGGCGACGATGCGCTGAGCGGCACCGAAGACGGCACCATCACGTTCACCGCCGCCGATCTCCTGGGCAACGACAGCGATGTCGACGGCGATGCGCTGTCGATCACCGGCTTCGACCAGCCGGAGCACGGCGCGATCGTCGATAACGGCGACGGCACGTTCACCTTCACGCCGGATGCGGACTGGAACGGGGCCACCGACTTCACCTACACCGTCTCCGACGGCCAGGGTGGCACGGATACCGCGACCGTCAGCATTACCGTCGACGGGGTTGTCGATGAGGCGGATCTTTCGGTCGCGGACACGACGGGTTCGGAAGATACGGCAATCGCGCTCGATATCGATGTCTCCAGCGTCGACGATATCTCGTCGATCACCATCACGGATGTTCCGGATGGAGCTGTGCTTTCAGCCGGTACGGATAACGGTAACGGCACCTGGACGCTTGAAGAGGGTGATCTGGAAGGTCTTACCGTTACGCCGGCGGATGACAGCAACACAGACTTTACCCTTGGGGTGTCGGTCACGACCGAGGAAAACGGTCAGACCGTAACCGTCGATGGCACCATTGATGTCGATGTCACCGGTGTCGCCGATGCGCCGACACTCACAGCAGAGCTAGGTGCGCCGACGGTTACGCAAACGGAAGGTGAACAAGTAGAAGTCACCATCGACAGCAGCAACTACAACAGTACAGATGCCGGTTTCAATATCGGCGGTCGTACGATCAATCCCGATGGAACGTTGTCCGATGCGTCCACTGAGAATCTCAGTTACAATCAGTCCCCGGGCGGCTTCGGCGTTTCCGGAAATGCGTCCGGTGCTTCCTCGGAATTAGGCTATAACGCCGGTGATGATGTATCTGAAGAGATCGTTGTCAGTTTCGATGATGATGTCTCATCAGCCGATGTTTCCTTTGCCTGGATGTCGAGTTCGGAACACGCAACGTATGAAGTCTATCGTGACGGCGTGAAAGTCGGCGAAGGCGAAGTGACCGGTGTGACCGATAACGTAGATTCAGCGGTGACGCTGACGGCGGATGACGGAGGTTCGTTTGACCAGATCGTCTTCTCGGCACCGGGCCAGGATGACGACTATCTGATTCACAGCATCAGCTATGAAACCACAGTTGGCGGTGAAACGAGTGTCGAGTATCCGCTCGATATCTCAACGAATCTCAATGACATTGACGGCTCGGAAAGTCTCTCCATCACAATTGACGATCTGCCGGACGGCGCTGCCCTGAGTGCTGGAACGCAGAACGAAGATGGTAGCTGGACGGTCGATGCCGGTGATCTTGAAGGTCTGACTGTAACGCTCAGCGGCGATAACGCTTTTGACGGGTTCGATTTCACGGTAAGCGCGACCTCGACAGAAGATGATGGCGACACCTCTACCGTGACATTGAGTTTGAGTGCTGAGGACATAGATGTCTCGGTTGACGGCGCGACCATCAATGCATCCGATGCTTCCGGGAACGAAGACGCCGCGATTGCGCTCGATATTGATGTTACGCAGCTAGACGTGGACGGTTCGGAAAGCCTGACGATCACCATCAGCGATATTCCAGAGGGCGCAGTGCTGACCGATGGCAGTGGCAATGTGATCACGATTTCGGAAGGTTCCGCCGAGGTTTCCGCGGACCAGCTTGAAGGCCTGAATATCAAACCGCCTGTCGATAGTAATGAAGACTTCTCGTTGACTATTACGACGACGAGCACGGAAGAATCGACGGGTGAGACGAGCACCAGTACGGCATCCATTGATGTCGACGTTGTCGGTGTCGCGGATGCGCCTCAACTCAGCGCCAGCATCGGTGACGGTGAAGTGACCGGCGGCTCAACGGATGTCAGCGTTTCGCAATCGACGCTGGATGCAGCGGACACCGAGGGTGCCACCGTGACTGTATCGGGTGTGCCGGAGGGTGCTTCCCTGTCCGGCGGTACGGACAACGGTGACGGTACCTGGTCACTCGACGCCGGTGATCTTGACGGCTTGAACGTCACGCCGGCTGAGGGCTCGGAAGGCAGTGATGTTTCGTTAACCATTTCTGTCGAAGGACCCGGTGACGCCGGTGAAACCCTGGTCAGTGAACAATTTACTAGTGGTGCTTCCGGTTGGGGTAATGAAGTTGGTTGCTCGAACGGCACGATGAATATCGGCAAGGATGAAACGGCGACAAAGACGTTCGACTTCGGCGAAGAACATGCTGGCCAAACCGTGACGATTTCGTTCGACACGCAGGATTTCGGCGGATGGGACGAAGGTGGTTCTTATGCGGATTACTTCCAGCTCTCTCTGAACGGTGATCAGGTCGTTAATTCGTCGAGCGATAGCGACAACAGCTATAGCTTTGAGGTGACGTTGGATGAAAACGGCCAAGTGCAGGTCGACATGCATGTTGATGCCACGGCATCCGGTGAGGGCATGGCCATCGACAATTTCCAGATCGAAACCGGCGATGACTGGAATACGACGCTGGCGACGGAAACCGTAGATGTTGACCTGGATCCACCGATGATCAGCTTCGATCTAGACATCGACTCTTCACTGTCAGATGAGGACGGTTCGGAAACACTGACAATTACCGTCGATAATCTGCCTGATGGCGCCGTGCTGTTGGATGGCGGCGGCAACGAAATTACAGTCACCGGTGGTTCGGCAGATCTTGCTTCCGGACAACTCGATGGTCTGTCGGTTCAGGTGCCGATCGGAACGGATGATTTCGATCTGGCCGTGTCGGCAACGGCGACGGAAAGCGATGGCGATACGAATACGGTGTCGACCATGTTGTCCGTCGACGTGCCGGACGTCGATCTGTACGCAGAAGGCGCGACGATTACCGAGAGCGATGTGTCTGGCTTCGAGGATGCGGCGATCGCCCTCGATATCGGCATCGATATGGTGGACAGCGATGGCTCGGAAACCCTTTCCGTGACCATTTCCGATATTCCTGACGGCGCTGTGCTGCTGGATGGTGACGGCAACGAGATCTCGATTTCAGGCGGTTCGGCGGAAGTAACGCAAGATCAGCTTGAAGGTCTGACCATTACGCCGCCGGCGGACAGCAATGACAACTTCGATCTGACGATCACCGCGACGACGACGGAGACTTCGACCGGCGATACGGCGACGTCAACGGCGACTCTCAGTGTCGATGTTGCGGGCATTGCCGATGAACCGACAGTATCCGTCGAACTTGGTGAAGGGACCACCAGTGGCGGTAACCCGACGCCGGTTGCCTACTGGAACATGGATGAAACCAGTGGCCTCACCATGAATGATCAGATCGGCGATCACGATGGCCATTCCATCGGTGAAGCGTATTCGAAATACGATCTTGATATGGATGATTCCACGAACATTCATCATTCAGGGGCACATAGTGGCGTGTCCGCCGAATTGAATACGGCTGCAGAATTCAAGGATAATGACGGTCAGTATATCGAAGTGCCGCACAGTGCCGATTTGAAGCCGGCCAGCGGTTCGTTGACGCTTTGGTTCAATTCCGATGAAAGCAATGACGGGACACTGGCATCGTCAGATTCATATGGTTATGACGATGGCGGGCATTTCAACCTGTCGATTAATTCCAGCGGTCAGCTTGAACTACGCATGCAGGACACTAGTAGTTCACACACCATTTCCGGCGGCGATGTTGATAGCGGCGAATGGAATCAGGTCACGGTGACTTGGGGTGAAGGCGGTATGAAGATTTTCCAGAACGGAGAATTGGTGGCATCCGATCCGAGTTACACCGGCGGGCTGGAAGGAAACCAGAATCCTTGGACCTTCGGCGCCTCTCAGATGTGGAGCGGCGACAACGAAGCCAGCAACATGGGTGATTTCTTCGATGGTCACATTGATGATATCGCGGTTTATGACCAGCCGCTGACCGACGAACAGGTTCAAGATCTCTATGAATTGGGCGTCGAAGATATGATGGACGCCAGCGGTGGTGGCGATGAAATCATCACGTATCCGGTGAACATCACAACCAATCTGGCGGATGTCGACGGTTCTGAATCCCTCTCTGTATCCCTGACCGACCTCCCGGATGGTGCCGTTCTTCTGGACTCAGATGGTAATGAAATTACGGGTACGGATGGTGAGTTTTCGCTCACCGGCGATCAGATGGACGGTCTGCAGATTTCCGTGCCTTCCGACACCGGGGACTTCGCCTTCACGGTCAGTGCCACGTCGACCGAGGATGACGGCAGCACGAATACTGTGACGACCATTGCCGGGATCGACGATTCCTCGAGCGACACCTCGTTCGAGCAGTTGGATAATGGTGGCGACACCTGGGATAACGACGCTTCCAGCCAGTCCGAGGATGTCATCCTGGGTGGCGATGGCGATGATGATATCTATACCGGCGGCGGCGACGACACCATTGATGGCGGCGACGGCAACGATTACATCAGCGGCGAGGATGGCGACGACGTCATGTATGGCGGCGCCGGGGACGACACGCTGATTGGCGGCGACGGTAACGACATCATGGAAGGCGGCGCCGGAGACGACGTGGCTCTGGGTGGCCAGGGCGACGACCTGTTCATCTTTGGAGCGGGCGACGGTGCGGATTACTTCGACGGCGGCAATGGCTGGTCCGATACGATCCAACTGGACGGCGTAGACGGTGGTCCGGGCGGCGACAGCGGCTGGACCATGCAGCTAGATGACGGCGCGACTTATACCGAGAGCGAAGACGGTATCGTCTTCGACAGCGAGGCATCCGGTAAGATCGAACTTGCTGATGGCAGCGAACTTACATTCGAGGGTGTTGAAAAACTGGAGTGGTAAGCCATTCGAATATAAACCGGAGCAGGGACCCGCAGATATGCGGGTCCCTTTCCTTTTGCAGAGGCGAATGGGCTTTGGCATTCTTCAGCAATGGATAAGATCGGTAAATACGTGATCGAAGCGCCGCTTCTGGAAACGGGCTTTTCCGATATCTACATTGCTCGCGATCCAGAATGCGAAGGTTATTTTGCGCTTAAGGTATTTCATCCCAAAGGCAACAACATCGGTGAAAATGCCAAGTACGGAGAAGATTTTTGGCGTGCCCGGTTTGTTGATGAAGCCGGCATTATGGCGCGCTTCGAGCATCCGCACCTCATAAGGGTTGTCGATGTCGGGGAAACCGAGGACGGCGATCCTTATTTCGTGATGCCGTTCATGCAGGCCAATCTTCTGTTCGAGATTGGCGAGGATGCCGAGACACCTGAAGAGATCGAGAAACTGGACAGAAAGTGGCGGCCACGAGCTTTATCACCACGCCGCGCAGTGGAAATCTGGCGGCAAATGCTTGACGGCCTAAGTGCCTTACACGAGGCGGGGCTCGTACATCGGGACATCAAGCCGCCGAACGTGCTTCTCGACAGCAAGAAGCAGGGGCGGGTAAAGCTCTGTGATTTCGGCATGGTCAAGGTGCCGGGTGCCGTTGGGTCGCGGTCCGGCATCTGGGTTGGTACGCTTGAGTACATCAGCCCCGAGCAGCGCAAAAGCGCGACAGAGGTCGATGTGCGTTCCGATGTTTATTCTGCCGGGGTTGTTATGTACCGGATGTTGAGCGGCCGGTTGCCCAAGCAGGGCCGTGCACCCATGCGGGCCGGACGGTTCGGCATTCCGCAAGGGCTGGTGGATCTGATAGAGAACTGTCTGCAGCACCGCCGCCGAGACCGCCCATCCGATGCACGCGAAGTTCTTCAAAAACTTGAAGAATTCGTTTCCGACATACAGGCCCTTCCGGAACGAAGCAGGATTCCACTGCGCACAGCGCGTATCAAGGTCATCAGTAAAACATCCTAAATTTACATAATATACAAAATATATATGTATTATAAAATTAATTAACATATTAATTTGACATTATTAATTTTATCTCCCATTTATAATAGTAATAAGGTCGTCATATGGACGCTCGAGGGAGAATTAAAATGTCGGTACAACTCGCCACAGCCAACCGCCTGGCGGACGGGATTGTTGTTTTTCTCGGCTATGACGGGGAATGGACACCTCACATCGACGAGGCACGCATTGCCGAACGCGAAGAGGATATTGCCGAGTTGGTGGCGGAAGCCGAAGCTTCGCCTTCCGTTGTCGGCGCATATCTGATTGATGCGGAAATTCGTCTGCCGGAAGGGCAGGGTCGGATTGTTGTGCCTGACAGTTATCGTGAAAAAATACGGGCCTTTGGTCCGTCGACCCATCCGGCCTTCGCTAAAAAATCGGTGCCCGAGCATTTCGATCCACGCACCGATGTCTCAGCTGTATTTATGGACGGGATATGATCCATGTATCAATACGATGATTTCGATCAGTCTTTCGTTTCCGAGCGCGTCTCTCAATTCCGCGATCAGGTCGCGCGCCGTATGTCAGGAGATCTGACGGAGGAGGAGTTCAGGCCACTGCGCCTGATGAACGGACTGTATCTGCAACTCCATGCCTATATGCTGCGGGTCGCAATTCCCTATGGTTTGTTGTCTTCGACTCAAATGCGCAAGCTGGCGCAAATTGCGCGTACGTATGACAGAGGGTATGCGCACTTCACGACACGCCAGAATATTCAGTTCAACTGGCCTCGGCTGGAAGATACACCAGATATCCTTGAGGAACTGGCATCGGTGGAGATGCATGCTATTCAGACGTCGGGCAACTGCATCCGCAACGTGACCGCCGATCAGTTTGCCGGTGTCGACCCAGAGGAGCTTGACGATTCCCGTGTCTGGGCGGAGTTGATCCGCCAGTGGTCGTCGCTGCATCCGGAATTTTCCTTCCTGCCGCGTAAGTTCAAGATTGCAGTAACAGGCTCTCCACATGACCGAACCGCCGTGAAGTTTCATGACATCGGCTTGATCCTGAAACGCAATGCAGCAGGCGAAGCGGGTTTCGAAGTATTGGTCGGCGGCGGGTTGGGCCGTACACCGATGATCGGTCGAACGGTTCGAGAGTTTCTGCCGGCGGCATATCTGCTGTCTTATCTGGAAGCAGTTCTGCGCGTCTATAACCAGCTTGGGCGCCGCGACAATAAATTCAAGGCACGGATCAAGATCCTCGTCCATGAGACCGGGATCGAAAAACTCCGTGATTTGGTGGAAGCCGAATGGGAAGGCTTGAAGGCAGAGGGGATTGATTTACCCGATGAGGAACTACAGCGCGTCCGTGGTCATTTTACCGACCCCGAGTATGAGAATATATCCGATCAAGATCATACGTTTCAGGTCAAGCAGTTCGAAAATCCGACATTCGGTCGTTGGGTGCGCTCCAATCTGGCACCGCACAAGAAGCCGGGATATGCCGTCGTCAATATCTCGCTGAAACCTATCGGCGGCGCCCCCGGCGATGCAACGGCGGCGCAGATGGAGGCCATCGCCGATCTCGCCGATGAATATTCGCTCGGAGAGCTGCGTGTCGCCCACGAGCAGAACCTGGTTTTCGCCGACGTCAAGAAATCGGATGTTTACGCGTTGTGGCAAAGGCTCGATGAAATCCAGCTTAGTACGCCGAACCTGGGCCTGATTAGCGATATCATTGCCTGCCCGGGCCTTGATTACTGCTCGCTTGCCAACGCCCGCTCGATACCGGTGGCGCAGCGTATACAACGCCGCTTTGCCGACATCAAAAGGCAGTTCGACATCGGCCCGCTGACATTGAACATTTCGGGCTGCATTAATGCCTGCGGCCACCATCATGCCGGCCATATCGGTATTCTGGGCGTCGATCGCCGGGGCGAGGAATATTACCAGCTTACTCTCGGCGGCAGTGCCGACGAAAATGCGGCAATCGGTAAAATCGTCGGTCCGGCATTCTCGAGCGCAGAAATCGTCAATGCGGTGGAAGCCGTAATAGAGACGTTTTTGAAACTCAGAAAAGATAGCGAGACGTTTATCGATGCCTATCGTCGGGTCGGTGTAACGCCATTCAAGAAGGCACTATTCGGGGAGAAGCAACATGCCGCTGCTTAAAGGTGGGATGATCGTCGCTGACGATTGGGTGCGCATTGATGAAGACGCGGACATAGCCAATGAAACGGCTGTTGTGGTCAGCCTTGAACGCTGGTTGTCCGAAGCGGATACGCTGCGGGGCAGGAATGCCCCCGTCGCCGTGGCCATCGGAAATCACCAGTCACCGTCACAGATTGTCGAAGATCTCGAGACTATTGATGCCGTTTTCCTGACATTTCCCGCCTATACCGACGGACGTGCCTATTCGCAGGCGCGCCTGCTGCGTCAACGCTACGGATATAAGGGTGAAATTCGTGCAACGGGGAATGTACTGCGCGATCAGTATGCCTTCATGCAGCGCTGTGGTTTTGATGCGTTCGAGGTTGCCGATGATGCCGATCCCGCAGGCTGGGATAAATCGACGGATGCCATGTCGGCGTCATATCAGACGGCTGCCGACGGCGCACAGGCAATCTGGGCTAAGCGGCACGGCATGCCGTCATCGGTCTGACATTTTTCGCTAAACGATGATCGATTGATAGTGCCGGCCATCGGTCAGGCAGCGGCTTTTACGCATTTCCACCGGACGGCCGCCCAGCGTTTCCGCGATCCGTGATATTTCCAGCAGCGGCGTGCCTGCTTTAACACCGAGAGCTGAGGCATCTTCAGGTGAGGCCGCGACTGCGCGGAGTCTTTCAAGGGCACGGTGCACGGTAATGCCGTAGCGTTCCTCGTACATCTGATAAAGCTCGTTCGGCACTTCTTCGATCGCGCGCTTGTCGAGATCAGGAAACATCTCAGCCGGTACGCAGACGGTTTCAGCCATCGCCGTCTTGCCGTCCATTTCACGAATACGACGAATTTCCACAACCCTGTCCTGACGATCCAGCATGAGTTGCTCAGTCTCGTCTTTGTCGGCACGGCGGCGACGGCAGCTCAGAACATGGCTTTTTGTCGGGAGCTCCCGGACACCGTCGTCAGCGACGATATGAAAGAAGTGGAACAGGGCGCGTTCAGGCGTATGTGCCGCAATAAATGTGCCTTTGCCCTGGCGGCGGACGACGAGATTACGTGCAGCCAAATCGTCGAGCGCCTTTCGAATGGTGCCCTGGCTGACATCGAACTCGTCGGCGAGGGCGAATTCGCTCGGCAGCATGTCACCGGGTGCCCAGGCACCCGAGCCGATCCGCTCAAGTACGGAATCTCGGACCGACACATAAAGTGGCTGTTTGGCTGGCCGGTGAAACGGATCGTTCAAAGCTGCCTCCTTAAGTCTTATATAAGAGTTATAAGAATATCTTGACTCTTGCAAGTGAAAAGCTAGTGTCCCTTTGAAACAACTTTTTTCCATGGAGGGAACAGTGCCCAAAGCACCAGATTTTCTTGTCCACGAAGTCGCCGATACAGTCGGCGTCGTCGTCGTCGAAACAGTCAAAAAGGGCTCCGGCCTTGAAGGCTGGCTGATGGCCAAGGACAGCACGTTGAAGATGAAGAGCAAGGACGCCATTCCGTTGGGCCATAAAATCGCGCTCAACGATATCAAGAAAGGCGACACTATCATCAAGTACGGCCACGATATCGGCAAAGCGATTGCCAATATTGCCAAGGGCGGTCACGTCCATGTCCATAACGTCAAGACGAAGAGGTGGTAATCATGGCTGCCAAGAAAACAAAGAAAGCCGTCGCGAAAGCAAAATCGCCCGTCGTTCCCAAGCTCGTTGAGGACGCGCCGCTTTACATTCCTGAGCCGGATTACCTTTCCGTTCGCAAGGGTCGGAAGCCGACCTTCACCGGGTATCGCCGTGAAAACGGTCGTGTCGGGGTTCGAAATCACGTTGTCATCCTGCCGTTGGACGATCTGTCGAACGCCGCATGTGAAGCAGTCGCCAACAACGTCAAGGGCACGATGGCTATCCCGCACCCTTATGGCCGTCTGCAGTTCGGCGAAGATCTCGACCTGCATTTCCGTACCCTGATCGGCACCGGTTCCAACCCGAACGTTGCCGCCGTGATCGTTATCGGTATTGAAACGGCCTGGACGCAAATCGTCGTCGACGGTATCGCCAAGACCGGCAAGCCTGTTGCCGGCTATGCCATCGAGCAGAACGGAGATCACAAGGTGATCTGGGCGGCGTCACGCCAAGCCAAGGAGTTCCTGCATTGGGCATCGGAAAAGCAGCGTGAAACCTGCTCGATCGATGAGCTTTGGGTTTCCGTGAAGTGCGGGGAATCCGACACCACATCCGGTCTCGCATCTAACCCGACCGTCGGGAACTTCATCGACAAGATGGATTCCTGGGGCGCCACGACATGCTTCGGTGAAACGTCTGAAATCACCGGTGCGGAAATGGTCTGCGCCACGCGCGGCAAGACCAAGGCGGCCGGTGAGAAGTTCATGAAAACCTGGCAGGCTTACATGGACGAGGTCATTGAGCCGTTCAAAACGTCCGATCTGTCGGACAGCCAGCCGACCAAGGGTAACATCGAAGGCGGTCTGACCACCATCGAGGAAAAAGCCTTTGGCAACCTGGAGAAAATCGGCAAGAAAGCGAAGTACGTCGACGTCCTCGGTCCGGCCGAAGATCCCGCCAAGGGTGCCGGTCTCTACTTCATGGACACGTCCTCGGCGGCTGCCGAATGCGTGACCCTGCAGGCGGCTGCCGGCTTCGTCGTGCATCTGTTCCCGACCGGGCAGGGCAATGTCGTCGGTAACCCGATCGAGCCGGTGATCAAGCTGACGGCAAACCCGCGGACGGTTCGCACCATGCGTGAACACATCGACTACGATTGCTCGGGTATCCTGCGCCGCGAGATGAATCTCGACCAAGCTGGTGACGGCCTGATCGATATCACGATGCGCACTTGCAACGGCCGTTTGACGGCGGCGGAGGCTCTTGGCCATCGCCAGTTCGTGTTGACCAAACTGTATCGCAGCGCTTAAGTGGCAGCGGCCGGTACTACTTCGGTACCGGCCGTTTCCTTTTTTTACCCAAGAGACAAAGCGCAGCATGACCGACATCGTCATTACAGAATTTATCGACCCGGGCGCGCTCGAACGCCTCAAATCCGAATACAATGTTCACTACGACGTTGATCTGTGGGACCAGCCGGACGCCATTGCCGAGGCTCTGCAGGGAGCGACGGGCCTGATCGTCCGCAATCAGACACAGGTCCGAGGCGTCGTTCTTGAAAAAGCCGATGCACTGAAGTGCGTCGGCAGACTGGGAGTCGGCCTCGACAACATCGATACCGATGCCTGCAAAGCCAAGGGGATCGCTGTTTTTCCGGCAACCGGGGCCAACTCCGATTCCGTTGCCGAACTTGCCATCGGCGGACTTTTCGTGATGCTCAGGGATGCTTACCACGTCACCGACGAGGTGATTGCCGGCGGTTGGCCGCGCATGCGCATGATGGGCCGCGAAGTGGCGGGGAAGACTCTCGCCATCGTCGGTTTCGGCTCTATCGGTAAAGCTTTGGCATGGCGCGCCAAGGGTGTCGGCATGACCGTGACGGCCTGGGATCCCTATATCGATATCAACGACAAGGTCTGGTCCGAACACGGTGTTGAACCTCGGGCGGATCTGGAAGCCGTTATCAGCGATGCTGATGCGGTGTCGGTGCATGTGCCGCTCAACGATGAAACACGAGATATGTTCGATGCAGCGGCGATGTCGAAGATGAAACCGGATGCCTTGCTGTTCAACCTGGCGCGCGGCGGCATCATCAACGAGGCGGATTTGGTTTCGGCCCTCAAGGCCGGCACCATTGGTGGCGCCTTTCTCGATACCTTTGACGTCGAACCGTTGTCAGCGGACAACCTGTTCAAGGATGTGCCGAACCTTTTGCTGACGCCGCATGCCGGTGCGCGCACCGTTGAGGCGGATGATAGGGTCAGTAATATGATTGCTGACGCGGTCGCAAATTGTCTCAGGAGTTGAAAGACCCATGGCACGACTTTCCCTGAGCGATCTTCATGATCTTGCCGTCGAGGTTCTGGTGGCGTCCAAAACCTCGCCTGAAAATGCAGCAGCGGTTGCCCGTGCGCTGATCAAGGCGGATGCGGACGGTATCCCGTCGCATGGGGTTTCGCGCCTGCCGGCTTATGCGGATCAGGCCAGGGCCGGTAAGGTCGACGGTTTCGCGGTGCCGGACGTCACGTTGCCGAAAACGGCATCTGTCCGTGTCGACGCCAAATCCGGATTTGCCTATCCTGCGATCGAGGCCGGTATCGACGCGGCACTCGAGCGTATCGGCGAGACTGGTATTGTCGGACTTGCCATCGGTAATTCACATCATGCGGGTGTTGCAGGGCACCATGTGGAGCCGTTCGCGGACCAGGGGTATCTGGCGCTGGGCTTCACCAATTCTCCGGCTGCAATTGCGCCCTGGGGCGGCAGCAGGGCCATTTACGGCACCAATCCCGTTGCCTTTGCCTGTCCGCTTCAAGGCAAGCCGCCGATCATTGCCGATCTGTCGACGTCCAAGGTTGCACGCGGTAAAATCAAACTCGCCGCCGACAAGGGCGAAGCCATCCCCGAAGGTTGGGCGGTCGACGCCGATGGTCAGCCGACGACCGATGCCAAGGCGGCGATGGGCGGATCGCTCCTACCGATGGGGGATGCCAAAGGCGCGGCGCTGGTGATGATGGTCGAAATTCTGACAGCGACACTGACCGGCTCCAACCATGGTTTTGAAGCCTCGTCATTCTTTGATGACAAGGGGCCGTCGCCGCATATCGGCCAGTTTTTCATCGTTATAGACCCGGCCGGATTCTCAGGTGGAGCCTTCGAGAACCGTATGTCGGTTTTGGCCGAAGCCATCCAGTCACAGGACGGGACCCGGATGCCGGGCGCGCGCCGTTTCGCAATCCGGGAAACCTCGGCGAAAGACGGTGTCGATATCCCGGATAGTCTGATCGACGATCTCAAAGTGCGGGCTGCCGATCACCAGTAGCTGAGAGCACCTTCGAACAACTTGTAGAGGTCGTCCCGTTCTATCTGACAGGGGGCGAGGCCCAGCAGCCTTTTTTGCGGGAATGCGCCGTCCGTCAGCTTGTCCAGATCCGCTACGCTGTATCCGACACCCTTGAGGCCATTCGGAATGTCGGTCGCCTTCATCATGGCGATCAGATGTTCGGCCACGGCTTCTCCGGCTTCGGTCGGTCCTGCATCATGGGTGCCGCCAAGGCAGGTATACGCCGCGAGATGACGTTCCGGTGCATGCGGCCCGGTCAGGCGGAATACGGACGGTGCATTCAGGATAACCGACATGCCGTGCGGGACGATGGGGGCTTCCTGAGGATACCCTTCGGGCCGGAAATCCTTCACAAGCCCGGAAACGGCGTATGACATTCCATGCGGCAGATGGCAGCCAGCCTGGCCAAAAGCGATCCCGGCCAGAGACGACGCCCACATAAGGTATTCGCGCGCTTCCATATTATCCGGGTCGGTGACGGCGGCGACCATATGCTCGCCGACCAGTTTCAGCGCTTCCTTGGCGATCAGGTCGCTCCAGGGATTGCCGCCCTGAGAATAGGGCCGAGCTGTCGGATTTTGCGGTTTATCCCTGACCGTAAACGGGCGCGCCGTCATACATTCGAGCGCATGAGACAGCACATCGAAGGCCGTTGCGGCGATGACGTTTTTCGGCAGCGTATGTGTCACGTGTGGGTCGACCAGGCCCAATGTCGGCTTCAGATGCAGTGACGCAATTCCCGTTTTTGCCTTCATCGACAGCAGATCGAATATGGTAATACCGGTTGCTTCGGAACCGGTACCCGAAGTCGTGGGGCAGGCGATATGCGGTTTAACAGGCCCTGGTACGGGGACGCCGCCACCGATCGGGGCATTGACGTAGGTCAGAAAGTCGGCGGGATATGTGGCGTAAAGGTTTGCGGCCTTGCAGGTGTCGATGACCGATCCGCCGCCAACCGACACAAAACCGTCGAAATTCCCGTCCTGAGCGAAGGCCGCCGCAGTTTTGAAGCTTTCATCCGTCGGCTCCACGGCGACATCGTCATACAGGGCCACATCGATGCCGGCAGCGTGCAGTGATTTCATCACTTTCCCGACGTGATCGGATGCGGAAAGTGTCTTGTCAGTGAACAGTGCGACTTTCTTCAGGCCGAGGGCCATCGCATGCGAACCGGCTTCGGACAGGCAGCCGGGGCCGAACACAAGGGACTGCCCATCGACCCGAAATGCTTCGTCACAGCCAGCTTGCAATTGATAATGATGACAGCAAACCAAAATATTTCTCCCCATGGTCGGCACAACATCAGAGTGTAATGGGAACGGACGGGAATGAAAAATGGCGAAATGATACAAAGATGGCCTTGCGGAAATTACGTATTATTTTTTTACCGAGTACACTTTGAGCACGGCCGGTCATCCGTTAAGCTATGGCCCAGGAACGAGGGGGTGGAGACATGTTCATACGGCACGCGATTGCAGTGGGAATATTCACTGTGATGATGGCAATTGCGCCGCAAAGCGCATCGGCAGCCGGAGATGATTTTTCCGAAAAAGCGGAAAAATTTATTGTCACACTTGCGGATGATGCCATTACCAAATTGACGGACACGTCGATCACAGTTGAAGAGCAGGAGCGGCGCTTCAGCGGGATCATCCATGACTACATCGCATTCAAGTCGATCGCACGCTGGGTGCTGGGCGGACGTTACTGGCGCGCTGCCAGCGAGGAACAGCGGGATCGTTATCTGAACCTTTTTGAGAAACTCATGATTTCGACGTATGCACACCGTTTCCAGAAATATTCGGGCGAAACCCTGGAGATTGCCGGCGTGCGCAATATCGATGCCAGTCAGGTTCTGGTGCAAACGACGTTGCAGCGCCCGAATGCCGGCAAACCGCTCAGGGTAGACTGGCGGGTTCGGGGTACGGAAGATAAGCTCAAGATTATCGATATCATGGTTGAGGGATTGAGTATGGCGCAGACGCAGCGTTCAGAGTTTTCATCGGTTCTTCGCGATAACGGCGGCGATGTCGGTGCTCTGCTCTCGACCCTTGAGGAACGCCTTGAATCTGCCCGTGCCGAACGTATGGCTTCGACCGAAGAGGCAACGAAAAAACCGTGAACACATCGTCAGCGCCGCCTGAGGCGGAGGTTGAAACGCCTTCAGGCAAGGACGCGGCGTATGAAAACTTTCCTGTCGGCTCATTTCTCTTGCCACCTGCAGCGCGGCCGCATGTTGCCGTGTTTTATCGGTATGCCCGTGCGATCGATGACATTGCCGATAACCCGATGCTCACATCAGATGAAAAAATCAGTCGTCTGGACGGGTTTGCCGCCGCCGTAGTTGGGGATGAAACCAAGGACCCTGCTTACCGGACGGGTATCGAGATGCGGCAAAGCCTGATTGCATCGGCGGTTTCCGAGCGGCATTGCCTTGATCTCATCGATGCCTTCAAACAGGACGTAGTCAAAGCCCGCTATGACGGCTGGGATGATCTGATGGGCTATTGTATCCGTTCCGCGGCACCCGTGGGCCGCTATCTGATCGATCTGACCGGCGGAACAACCGATGGCTATGTGTCGTCTGATGCGCTCTGTAACGCCTTGCAGGTCATCAATCACTTGCAGGATTGTCAGGACGATTACAGAACCCTGGACCGGGTCTACCTGCCCATGGGATGGATGAAAGAAGCCGGGGCCACGGTTGAAATGCTCGATGAAAGGAAGGCTTCTCCAGCGCTTCGTATCGTGATCGACCGATGTCTGGCAGCGACACGAGAATTGATGCGCGATGCCCGGCCTTTGCCCGCGAGTGTTGCCAGCCGCCGTCTGGCCATGGAAAGCGCTGCCATTATCCGGATCGCCGATGCCCTGATCGGCAAACTGGCTTCGAACGATCCACTGGCGGCGCGTGTCGAATTAACAAAACCCGGTTATGCATGTTGCATCGTGCGCGGTGCCGTTGCCGGTTTATTTGCCTGACAATGACATGACGCTGTTCCTTGCCGCGCTATCGCTTTCGATCTGGGTCTATTTGAGCCTATTCCATGGGCGGTTTTGGCATTCAGATCAATTGCTTAATATAAATTCAGTTAATATAGAGAAAGCCCCCGATGTTGTATGCGTTATCCCGGCGCGTGACGAGGCGGACAGCATCGGCCGTACCGTACGTGCGCTGCTGGATCAGGACTATGCGGGGAATTTCCGGATTGTCGTCGTTGACGATAACAGCACGGACGGCACCGCCGATGCGGCCCGTGCCGCTTTGAAGGCTGGTGAGAGCAAGCGTTTGAATATCATCGATGGCGAGCCTCTGGCGGAAGGTTGGGTCGGCAAGATGTGGGCGGTGCATCAGGGGATCGCTGCGGCTGGGGATGCAACGTATATTCTTCTGACCGATGCCGATATCGAACATGCGCCGGACAGCTTAAGCAGACTGGTTGGCAAGGCCGGAGACGGACAGCTTGGTCTCGTCTCGCTGATGGTGAAGCTGAGAAGCATATCGGCCTGGGAGAAATTTCTGATTCCGGCATTCGTCTATTTCTTTCAAAAGCTTTATCCGTTTCCCCGCGTCAACGACCCTGAGGCACCAATAGCGGCGGCCGCCGGCGGCTGCATGCTGGTACATGCCGACACACTCAAGGCTGCAGGCGGGATCGCCGAAATTCGCGATCAGCTCATTGATGACTGCGCTCTGGCACGGCTGATCAAGCGGCACCGTCCGGTCTGGCTCGGATTGGCGGAAGAGACATACAGCCTGCGGGCATACGATGACTTGCCGTCGATCTGGAACATGGTGGCACGATCCGCCTATGTGCAGTTGAAGCACAATCCTCTGCTGCTGGCAGGGACTCTCGCCGGCATGGGCATTCTGTATGTAATGCCGCCGTTAGCCGTTTTGTCCGGGATTTTGATGTCGGATCCGGTTTTGGTGTCGCTGGGCGCTACCGCATGGCTGGTTATGGCCTGGACATACCTGCCGACACTGGATTTGTACCGGCTGAATACGCTCTGGTCTTTGTCTCTGCCTTTTGCGGGCACGCTTTATGCGCTGATGACACTGGATTCGGCCCGGCGTCATTATGCCGGGCAGGGTGGTGCCTGGAAGGGGCGGACCTATTCCTGAAGGTGTATTGCCCGAACTTCCGGTGTTAGCTAACAGATGACGCATCCATGCGGGTAGTGTATCCATGCCGCCATGAGCGTGCATGAGCCCCTGCCGTTGGAGCCGGACCTGCCGGCTGACCCGCCCGATGCCTATGTCGAGGCGCTGGTGAGGCGTGCAGGGACGTCTTTTTTCTGGGCCATGCGCCGACTGGATACGCCGCGCCGCCGGGGTGTTTTCGCCGTCTATGCCTTTTGCCGCGATGTCGACGATATCGCCGATGGCGATCTGCCGCTGGATCGCAAACGTGAACTGCTGGATGCCTGGCGCCATGAAATTGAATTGCTGTATGGCGGCACATGTCACCACCCGATTTCACGGGCCCTGCTGGACCCGGTCAGAACCTTCAATCTTCAAAAAGCCGATTTTCTGGCGGTAATCGACGGTATGGAAATGGATGCCGCACCGCGTGTCCGTCTCGCCGATATGGATGAGCTGGCGCTGTACTGCGACCGTGTGGCTTGCGCCGTCGGCAGGCTATGTGTCCGGATATTCGGCCTTGGCGAAGACGAGGGTGTTCGCCTTTCCGCCGAACTTGGGATGGCGCTGCAACTGACCAATATCCTTCGCGATATCGTCGAGGATGCGGGACGTGACCGGGTTTACCTGCCGGCGGATCTGCTGGCTGGTGCCGGTGCGGATGGCGAAGGTATCGAAGATGTGATCACCGCACCCGGCCTGGCGGGGCTTTGCGATGATCTTGCCGACCGTGCGGAAAAACACTTCGAGGCTGCGAAAACCGTAATCGCCGCAGCCGATCCCGATGCCGTTCGCCCGGCGGTGATGATGATGCAGGTCTATTGCCGTATTCTCGACAAACTGCAGAAACGAGGTTGGCAAAATCTTGAAACGGATGTCGGACCCTCGAAGTTTGAGAAAATCATGATTGCCGTAAGGTACGGAGTATTCGGGTGACAACCCGCAAGGCCTTCGTCCTGGGCGGTGGCGTTGCCGGCCTTGCTGCGGCAACATCGCTATGCGAGCAGGGCGTAGCGGTCACCTTGATCGAGGCCGCGCCGCAAGCCGGTGGCCGCTGCCGGAGTTTCTTCGACAAACAACTCGGTTGCGATATCGATAACGGCAACCATCTGGTCCTGAGCGGCAATGTCGACGCCATGCGCTATCTCGCAAGAACCGGTGCCATGGAAACGATCGATATCCTGCCGGCATGTCTTCCGTTTCAAGACGTGGGGACGGGTGAAACCTGGGAAGTCGCGCTTGGCAAGGGACGTATCCCGTGGCGGTTGTTGTGCCCGCATCACGGAATACCTGGTGTGCGGCTCAGGGACTTCTGGCGTAGCCGAAAGCTTTTCAAAGCCGGTCCCGATGCATGTGTTGCCGATGTTTTGAAAGATACCGGACAACTTTATGAACGCTTCTGGAAGCCCTTTGCCATCGCCGTTCTGAATACCGAACCTGAGCGCGCAGCCGCAGCGCTGTTGGCGCCCGTGATCCGGGAAACCGTGATGCAGGGCGGCATGTCCTGCCGGCCTGTATTGGCAAAGCGTGGGCTGGGATTCAGCTTTGTCGACCCGGCGCTGGCGTATCTTCGCGCCCAGGGGGCGGACGTGAGGCTCGGGGTGCGATGCCGCGGACTGAATATTCAGGATACAAGCGTGCGCGCCCTCGATCTGGACGGAGAGACGATCCGATTGGCGGACGACGATATCGTGATTTCTGCGCTGCCGCCCTCAATCGCCGGAGAACTGATCGCGGGGGTATCCGTTCCCGATGAATTTCGCGCAATCGTCAACGTCCATTTCGATATTGGCGGTGAACGGCGCGCGCGGATCATCGGCATCCTGGGCGGTTTGGCCGAGTGGTTGTTTCTGCGCGGAAACATCGCATCGGTGACGATCAGCGCCGCCGATCACGTCGTAGATGAGACCGCGAGCGATATTGCAGCCCGTATCTGGCACGAGATCGCCCGGATTCTGGCTATGAATCCGGATATTTTGCCGCCAGTTCGGGTCATTAAGGAAAAACGTGCGACTTTTGCACAGACGCCACAACAGATCAGCCGCCGCTCCGGACCCGAAACCGGGATCAGAAATCTTTGGCTGGCCGGAGATTGGACCGATACCGGGCTTCCGGCGACGATTGAGGGTGCAATCAGATCGGGGCATCGCTGTACAGGGTTAGCCTTGAATAGATGACGAAATTTTGACACAAGTCTATGGTCTTGATCAGCGTTATCGGACTTGATTTGCGTAAAGCTCCGTGGGGGCTGGTCGCTCTAAAGGAACCCATCATTGGTTGAACTCAGCGCTCAGGCAGCGAAAGGCAGTAATGACTCTCTCGAACATGTCGAGAAGGTCGTCTCCGTATCGCGTGAATGGTTCTTGGGAGAGCAGCAAAGCGAGGGGTATTGGGCCTTTGAGCTGGAGGCCGATGCGACGATTCCGGCTGAGTACATCCTGCTCAATCACTATCTGGGCGAGCCGAACGACGAGATCGAAAAGAAGCTTGCTGTTTATCTGCGCCGCATCCAGGAAGACAAGCACGGCGGTTGGCCGCTCTATCACGATGGGGATTTCAATATCAGTGCTTCAGTGAAGGCCTATTACGCCTTGAAGCTGGTCGGCGACGATCCCGAAGCGCCGCATATGAAAGCGGCCCGTAAAGCCATTCTGGCGCACGGTGGTGCAGCCAAAGCCAATGTCTTTACGCGTATCGCACTGGCGCTGTTCGAACAGGTGCCGTGGCGTGCTGTTCCGGTGATGCGCGCCGAGGCGCTTCTGATACCGCGCTGGTCACCGTTCCATGTCGATAAGATTTCGTACTGGTCACGGACAGTCATGGTGCCTTTGCTGATTTTGGCGGTCCTTAAACCAAAAGCGAAGAACCCCAGAGGCATCGGTATTGAGGAGTTGTTCATTCGCCCCGCCAATGACGAAGACGAGTATATGGTCAATCCGACGGGGCACTGGATCGGCACGTTGTGTCTGGGTATCGATCGTATTGCAAAGATCGTCGAGCCGCTGTTCCCGTCGGGCCTGGAAAAGAAGGCGATAAAACGCTGCCTTGATTTCATCGGTCCGAGACTGAATGGAGAAGACGGTCTTGGAGCGATTTTCCCGGCCATGGCCAATACCGTCATGGCGTTTGATGCATTGGGATACGCCCGTGACGATCCGGATTATATGATCGCCAGGGAATCCATCGACAAGCTTTTGACCTTCAAGAATGGTGAAGGGTATTGCCAGCCTTGCCTGTCCCCGATCTGGGATACGTCTCTTGGCGGCCATGCGCTGATGGAAGCCGGTCTGGATATGAGCGAGAAGGCGCTGGTCGCGGCCACGGACTGGCTCGCAGATCGGCAGATTCTCGATGTTGCGGGTGACTGGGCTGTCAACCGGCCGGGGCTTAAACCGGGTGGCTGGGCGTTTCAGTACAACAACGATTATTACCCCGATGTCGACGATACAGCCGTCGTCGGCATGTTGCTGCATCGTGCCGATGCGGAGCGTTACCAGACCGCAATAGAACGCGCCAAAATCTGGATAGAAGGCATGCAATCGAAAAACGGTGGTTGGGGGGCCTTCGATATCGATAATGAATACTACGTCCTGCAACACATTCCGTTTGCCGATCACGGAGCGCTGCTGGACCCGCCAACGGCGGATGTCAGTGCACGCTGCGTTTCATTCCTGGCGCAACTCGGATATGGGCAGGAACGCGAAAGTGTGCGTCGCGGCGTCGAATACCTGAAACGCGAACAGGAAACGGATGGTTCGTGGTTTGGGCGCTGGGGCAACAATTACGTCTATGGCACATGGTCCGTGCTCTGTGCGCTGAATGCGGTCGGCGAGGATATGGACGCGCCTTATATCCGCAAGGCCGTCGAATGGCTCAAGGCCCGGCAATTTGCCGATGGCGGCTGGGGCGAGGATTGCGCCAGTTACTGGCAGCACCGCCGAGATGAAGTTAAAACCTCGACGCCTTCGCAAACGTCTTGGGCGTTATTGGGGCTGATTGCCGCAGGTGAGATCAATTCGCAAGCGGTCGAGCGAGGCATCAGTTATCTGATGGAAGCGCCCCGCGAAGGCGGCAAGTGGGACGAGGAGTACTTCAATGCCGTCGGGTTTCCGCGCGTGTTCTATCTTCGCTACCACGGCTACAGCGCCTATTTCCCGTTATGGACCCTTGCCCGCTACGTGAACTTGTCGCGCGGTAACGAGCGCACCCCCAAATACGGCATCTGACGGCGGTGCCGCGTATCGGCATCATTACCGGCGTTAAGAGCGAGGAAGCTGCCCTTGCGCCCGTTATGGGCACGGAGGATGCGCCTTACGTGCGCCTGTCCGGTGCCCGACCGTCGCGGGCCCGTGACGGTGTTGCTGCACTGATTGGATTGGGCGTGGACGGGATATTGAGCTTCGGCAGCGCCGGGGGCGTTTCTCCGTTGCTGCAACCAGGTGATCTGGTTATCGCTGATCGCGTCATGAATTCGGATGGGCACGCGTTTGCAGCGGATAGCGACTGGTGTGGACGCCTGGCAGCCGTATTCAACATACAAACATCCATCGTGGCGGGGGTCGATTATGTTGCGGGCAGTGAAGACAAGGCTTGGTTCAAGAGGGAGGGCATCGCAGCCCTCGATATGGAAAGTCATATCGTCGCCGCCATGGCTGACGAAGCGGGCATCCCGTTTGCCGTCCTGCGCGCGATTATCGATCCGGCGGGTTACGATATTCCCGGATATGCCCTGGATTCCGTCAGGCCTGATGGCAGCATCAGTCTGTTGCCGGTAATCGCCGGGGTTTGCCTGCAACCGTGGACAATAGGACGGTTGCTCGACCTCAACAGATATAACAGGCAAGCAATGGAGAGCTTAAGCGGCGCGACCCGCGTCCTTGGACCGGGCTTCGGCTTTTTCGCGCTCTAGTTTTTGCGACATGGTCTCGACCAGGTTTTCGAAGACGAATTCCGCCGGACGTTGATTTTCGAGTGAAATTTCAGGCGCCATAGGTTTCTCGGTGTCGATGCCGCGCAGGAAGACCCCCAGTGCTTTCAAGGGGTGTTTCACCGTGTCGGCGACGGCGGTTGGTTCGTAGCCGCAATGCACCATGCAATTGGCACATTTTTCGTAGTTGCCGGTGCCGTACTGGTCCCAGGGCGTGTCATCCATCAATTCCTTGAAGGATTTCACGTATCCCTCGCTAAGCAGGTAGCAAGGTTTCTGCCAGCCGAAGATGTTGCGTGTCGGGTTGCCCCATGGCTGGCAATGGTACTGCTGGTTGCCGGCAAGGAAATCCATAAACAGACTGGACTGGCTAAAGCGCCACTTCTTGTCACCCTTTAAGCGAAAGATCTGGCGGAACAGTTCCTTGGTCTTGCCTCGTTGCAGGAAGTGCTCCTGATCGGGCGCGCGCTCGTAAGCATAACCCGGCGATATGGTGATCCCTTCGACCTGCAGCTCGTTGGTGCAGAAATCAAAGAATTCGGCACACTCTTCGGCGGTCATTTGGTTGAAAAGGGTACAATTGATATTTACCCGAAAGCCGCGGGCCTTAGCCGCCTTGATTGCGGATACAGCACGCTTGAATGTGCCTTTCTGGTCAACCGCGTGGTCGTGATGCGTTTCAAGCCCATCCAGATGAACCGAGAATGTCAGGTATGGTGACGGCGTGAAGTCATCGAGCCGCTTCTCAAGCAGCAGGGCATTGGTACACAGATATACGAATTTCTTGCGCGCAACGATGCCTTCGACAATCTGTTTGATTTCCTTGTGAATAAGCGGCTCACCACCCGGTATGGAGACAATAGGCGCGCCGCAGTCATCGACGGCTTCCATGCATTCGTCAAAGCTCAGCCGCTTGTTGAGGATATCGTCCTCGTAATCGATCTTGCCGCAGCCCGGACAGGCGAGGTTGCAGCGGAACAAGGGCTCCAGCATCAGGACAAGCGGGTACTTTTCAACACCCTTCAGGCGTTGCTTCATGATATATGCGCCGACACGGGCTTGCTGGATCAGGGGAACCGCCATATTCAGTCTCCGACCGCGCTGGCAGGCTCGGCATCGATAAGCTCCCGCGGCAATTTGAAAACGACATTTTCCTCAACGCCGTCATGATTACGAACAGTCGCACCTCGTAGTGCGCCGATCCGCTTGACGACACCCTGGACCAGCTCTTCGGGTGCCGATGCACCGGCCGTCAGACCAACCTTGGACACACCGTCGAACCAGGAATCCTGGATCATGGATGCATCGTCGATCAGATAGGACGGCGTGCCATTTTCACCGCCGAGTTCCGCCAGACGGTTGGAATTGGAACTGTTTTTTGCACCAACGACCAACAGCAGATCAACCGTTTGCGACAGTTCACGAACGGCCTGCTGTCGGTTTTGCGTTGCATAGCAGATGTCTTTGACGTCCGGGCCGACAATACTTGGAAAGCGTTTCTTCAGGGCGTCAATGGTCGCGCGCGTTTCGTCGACGGAGAGCGTGGTTTGTGTCACATATGCCAGTTTTTCCGGGTCTTGAACTTCAAGCCCTGCCACTTCACGGGGATCGCTGACAATCAACACGCCACCCGGAATACGGCCTTGTGTGCCTTCCACTTCCGGATGACCCCGGTGGCCGATAAGTATAACCTGACGGCCTTTGCCGGCCTGATTTTGACCTTCCTTGTGGACCTTGGAAACCAGCGGGCATGTTGCGTCGATAACAGGCAGATCACGCGAACGGGCGGCAATCTCGACCTTTTCCGCTACACCGTGCGCGCTGAAAATGGTCACGGCGCCTTCCGGGATTTCATCGATTTCATCCACGAATACGGCACCCTTGGCGCGCAGCGATTCGACCACGTGCTTGTTATGTACGATTTCGTGCCGCACATAGATAGGCGGACCGTATTTGATCAGAGCCTTTTCGACAATTTCAATGGCGCGTTCGACGCCGGCACAAAAACCGCGTGGGTTGGCGAGGATGATTTCGATGGGTTCGCTCATGACGTCAAATATCCCGGGGGTTTTCATATCGCACCGGACATGCTCATTGCAGGCCGGCCTTATGATAAAAGGTAGATATCAATCCACCGTTATCAATGGGTGTTTAACGTCTTTGCGCCGGTTTTTCCATGGAAAACTCGGCTGTGATGAATTACAGGAAACAGGCTGTGCAGCTTAACAATGGTCCATACCTGGTTACCGGCGCGACAGGCTTTGTCGGTTCTGCGGTCGTGCGCGTGCTTTTGGCGCGCGGCGCGCACGTACGGGTACTGGTCCGGCCGGGCAGTGACCGGCGGAATTTGTCCGGTCTTGATGTTTCGGTGTGCGAAGGCGACCTGATGCGGCCTGAAAGCCTGATACCCGCGTTGGCGGGTTGTACAGGGTTATTCCATGTCGCTGCGGATTACCGTCTCTGGACCCGCGATCCGGCGTCAATGTTCCGCGCCAATGTGGAAGGGACACGCGCTATCCTCGCGAAAGCGCATGAAGTGGGGGTTGAACGGGCTGTATATACCTCCAGTGTCGCGGTACTCGGTATTGATCCGTCAGGACGTCCGGCGGATGAGGAAACACCGGTCGGCTTCAGCGACATGATCGGTGTCTACAAGCAATCAAAGTTCCGTGCGGAAGAAGCTGCGCAAGCGGTAATTGCCGAAACCGGGCTGGATTGCGTGATCGTCAATCCGTCGACCCCCATTGGCCCTCGCGATATCAAACCGACACCGACGGGGCGGCTTGTGGTCGAAGCTGCCGCCGGCCGCATGCCGGCTTACGTCGACACAGGTTTGAATGTGGCACACGTCGATGATGTTGCCGAAGGTCATTTACTGGCTTTCGAAAAAGGTAAAAAGGGGCGTCGTTATATTCTTGGCGGCGATGATATGACGCTACGCGCAATCCTGAATACGGTTGCCCAGCATGCCGGTGTCAAACCGCCATTTTTGCAAATTCCACGCGCTCCGATCTATCCGATGGCTTGGGCGGCGGAAATGTGGTGCGCCGTGACCGGTCGGGGCGAGCCGTTCGCAACGGTCGATGGGCTCAAAATGTCGAAGAAAAAGATGTTCTTTTCCTCCAGACGGGCAGAGTACGAACTCGGATACACTCACCGTCCCGGGACACAGGCTTTGGCGGATGCTGTCGACTGGTTTCAGGCGAACGCCTATCTTGGCGATACCGGCAAGCGTTCTTGACTTCTAGCCTCATTCAACAAATATACGGGCCCGCAAACAGGGATATCACTTATGCATGCCATCATACTTGCCGCAGGTGTCGGCAGCCGTCTCTTTGGGGATAGCCGCACCCAGCCACCGAAAAGCCTGATCGAGTTTGACGGCCAGACCTTGCTGGCTCGCCATATCGAATATCTTCAGAATTTCGGCATCGAAAAGCTGACTCTCGTCGTCGGTTACAGGAAAGACCTCGTCGTCGCCGAAGCCGAGCGGTGCGCCCCAGACGGGTTTCTGGAGATTATCGAAAATCCGATGTATCGCGGCGGCAGCATCATTTCCATGTGGTATGCCCGCGAAGCCTACCGATGTGGGCAGGATGTCCTCTTCATGGATGCGGATGTGCTGTACGACACCGAAATTCTGAAGCGCCTGATCGACAGCGTCGAGGCGAGCGCTTTTGTTTATGACGATGATCTGGACGAAGGGGACGACCCGGTCCGAATTTGCCTCCGCAACGGCACCGTTGTCGACTTCGGCAAGCGTATCGTCGGCCAGTTCGATGCCATGGGTGAATGGCCCGGCTTTATGACGGTTTCGCGTGAGACCGGTCCGCTCGTGGCGGCGTCGCTGGAAAACTACATCGAGGGTGGCCAGTTGATGGCGACTTACGAAGAAGCGATCCGTGATGTTATTGTCGGCGGGCCGCGTGGTGCTTTTGGGATTGTCGATATCTCAGATCTCGACTGGATTGAAATAGATTTTCCGGAAGATCTTGAACGCGCCCGGGAAGTCATATTACCGAAACTGACGTCTTAATCCGCTCATACAAGAGCCTGAAAGGAACCGCCATGTCAGTCAGCAGCGACACACCGGTGTTGCAGATACTCGGGCGCAGCAATTCGTTTAATGTCCGGAAGGTCCTTTGGGCCTGCGACGAATTGAGCATCGCTTATGACCGGCAGGATTACGGGCGCGGTTTCAAGGCCTGTACAAGCCCGGAATTTTTGGCGCTCAATCCCGCAGCTCAAGTGCCGGTGGTCATCGATGGCGACAATGTTATGCGGGAATCGAATGCGATCATTCGATATCTGGCCGCCAAGGCATGTAATGAGATCCTGTATCCGTCGGGCCTTGTTCAACGTCAAAAGATTGAACAGTGGATGGACTGGGTTGCCTACGATGTAACGCATGCCTTGCGAGGTGCATTTCTTGGCGGACAGTTGGGTGAGCACCCATGGGACAACCCGTGGTTCGTCGAACGCGGCCGTGCGGACCTTATTCATGAAATAGGGTTGCTGAATGCGCATCTGGAAAGCGGTGGGCCGTATGTTGTCGGCGCTGATTTCACACTCGCTGACATTCCAGTCGGTCTTGTGGTCAACAGGTGGTTTATGCTGGACGGTATTTCACGTCCCGAAATGAACGCGGTTACTGCCTACTACGAATTACTGAGCGAACGCCCTGCATTTATGCGTCATGGACGAAACGGCTTGCCTTGAGGCTGCGCTTCTAAACCCTCCGATCAAACCCGGAAAACGTATTTCTTATCCGGATCGCGGTCGATGTCGGGCGGAAAGTTTTTGTGCTTGTCGGCGTAATACTGCGCCATGTGATCCCCGGCCGAGGCACGGTTATAGGTCGCATAGTATATCCGGCGTACGCTGTCGCTCATGTTGGCTTCGGAGGCATGCGGCGCATAGCAGTCAAAGAATACGATATCGCCCGGCTCGGTCGGGACCGGCTCGAAGAACATGCCCTTCATTTCATCATCGTTGAGGGGCTCCCACGACTTCACCAGACCTGATTTGTGGTGTCCGGCGACGAGCTGCAGGCAGCCGTTTTCAAGGGTCGCTCTGTCAATGCTGACGAGTGCGGAAATGAAGAAGTCGGCATAAGTATCCCAACCGGCCTGGCTGTCCTGATGCGGTGCGAAGCCGCCGCCACCCGGCATTTTGAAATTAATTTTTTCCTTGAAAAGCGTAGCAGGCTCGCCGAGCAGTTGCGACACCGGCGCCTTGAGTGCCTCGGTCATGGTATGGAAACCGTCATGAAATGGGGCGATGTTTTCGATTCTGTTGACCAGATCGGCACCATCCTTGCGGCTTTCCTCATGATACACCCAGTGCCGGCCCGAAACTTCGGGCATCGCCAGAACGTCGTCCGTCCAGGCTGAAATCAGCGCCATGTCTTCGGGGTTGAAACCACCTCGTTTCACCAGATAGCCGTCACGCTCGAAGGCGGCGAGATCGTCGTCGGTCAAATGGGGAGTTCGGAGCATTTTCGCCTCCACGGTTCGTTAATTCGGCCATCCTATAACTGGTGGTGGGCAAGCTGTCACGATTTCTCGACGGATGTTCTTGAGATTACAGAGCGCTGGCGTTAAGCCTTGTCACTAACGTCATGGCTGCATCTTTTTCTCGAGGAATATCGAATGATTGAACAAGCACGGCGACAAAAGGCAAATAACCGGTCACTTCGAAAAACCTCTCAACTCAGGAACATGCTCTGTTCACCTGAGCTTGAATTCATCATGGAAGCTCACAATGGGCTTTCCGCGAAGATTGTCGAGGAAGCAGGATTCAAGGGAATATGGGCATCCGGACTATCGATGTCTGCTGCATTGGGTGTTCGTGACAACAATGAAGCTTCTTGGACCCAGATTCTGGATGTTCTTGAATTCATGAGCGATGCGAGTTCCTTGCCGATCCTTGTTGATGGGGATACGGGATGGGGCAACTTCAACAATTTGCGTCGTGCAGTGCAGAAATTCGAACAGCGCGGCATTGCCGGTATCTGTATCGAGGACAAGCTTTTCCCGAAAACCAATTCGTTTATCGGCGACGGTCAGCCCTTGGCCGATATCGACGAGTTCTGTGGTAAGATCAAGGCAGGCAAAGACAGCCAGCTTGATGACGACTTCCAGATCGTTGCGCGTGTTGAGGCATTGATCGCCGGGTGGGGCGTCGAAGAAGCATTACGCCGTGCGGAGGCCTATCACGAGGCAGGTGCCGATGCGATACTGATTCACTCCAAAAAGTCCACTGCAGACGAAGTTTTGTCTTTCATTTCCAGCTGGGAAAACCGTTGCCCGGTCGTGCTGGTGCCGACCAAGTACTATGCAACGCCGACTGAAACTTTTGAAGAAGCAGGCGCTTCGCTGATTATATGGGCCAATCACAATATGCGGGCCGCGATTACGGCGATGCGTGAGACTTCGAACAGGATTTACCGGGACCGCTCGCTCTCAGGCATCGAGAATGGCGTCGTTTCGGTGAGCGATGTCTTCGATTTGATGGGAAATGGCGAGTTGGCGGATGCAGAACGCCGATATCTGCCGCAAAAAACCAATTCGGTGAACGCAATCATACTGGCCGCTTCACGCGGTTCCGCATTTGGTGAAATGACCGAAGACAAACCGAAGTGCATGCTGGAAGTTCGCGGGCAACCTCTTCTGCGTCGCCTGGTCGATATATACAGGAACAGTGGCATACGTGATGTCACGGTCGTCCGTGGTTACAAAAAAGATGCTGTCAATCTTCCCGATATAAAGACGATTGATAACGATATGCACGAACGGGGCGGTGAAGTATCAAGCTTGGCTTGTGCATTGGATGCACTGCATGGCCCCGTCTATGTCTCTTATGGCGATATCCTGTTCCGCCAGTATTTCATTGACCTTGTTGAAGACACCGAAGCGGACATAGTTGTCGTCTCTGATGCGCAATGGCATGAACGTCAATCCAAATCCAATGACTGGGTCCGCGATTTCGTTTCGTGCAGCCGTCCATATTCGGCGTCTTACCTGGATCAGGAGACGGTATATTTGAAGGCCGCCGGGGATAATATTCCGGAAAATCAACGCCACGGAGAATGGACCGGTCTGATTCGATTGAGCGAGAATGGGGCAGCACGCGTCCGCGATGAAATAGAACAGATGCAAAAAGACGGAGCCATAAAGAATGCAGGTTTGCCTCAGCTTCTGACGAGACTCGCCGAGAAGGGTGAAAAGATCGCCGTCGTTTATGTCGTAGGGCAATGGCTGGATGTGGACGACTATGCCGATCTGATTAATGCCGGACAATTCCTGTGATCGATGCGGAAACGTTTCTGCGTCACGCCAAGTTCAAGGGGTTTGATTTCTTTACCGGCGTGCCGTGTTCATTTCTGACGCCATTGATCAATGGCGTGCTGAATGACAATGACGCCAGCTATGTCGCTGCCGCCAGTGAAGGCGAAGCGGTAGCAATCGCCGCAGGTGCCTGGTTGTGCGGACGTCAAACCGTGGTCATGTTTCAGAATTCCGGCCTGGGAAACGCGGTCAATCCACTGACATCACTGAACTATCCGTTCCGCATACCGACTCTCGTCATCTGCACGTGGCGCGCCGGTCCGGGATTGAGCGACGAGCCGCAACATGAATTGATGGGCGAAATTACGCCGGACCTGTTCGAAGTCATGCGCATTCCCTATAGCCTTTTCCCCTCGGATGACGACAACGTCGCGCCTATGCTGGATGATGTACTGGCGCAGATGAACGAAAGCCAGTTGCCGGCGGCTTTCATCATGCAAAAGGGCGATGTTGCCGATCAGGACCTTGGCGATGTTGTGAACCCCGTTGCAGATGCTGGTGGCAGTGTTGCCGATCTTCGCAATCATGGCGATCTACCAGGCCGCTACGCTGCGCTTGAGGCGATGCTGAAAGTGGCCCCCGACAATGCCGGAATCATCGTAACAACAGGCAAGTCCGGGCGTGAGTTATTCACGATTGAGGACCGGAAACAGCACTTGTATCAGGTCGGCTCCATGGGCTGTGCTGCCGGTATGGGGCTTGGCGTGGCATTGAACACCGACAAGCCGATCATCGTCGTCGATGGCGATGGCGCGTTGATGATGAAGATGGGGACGCTGTCGACCATCGGAGCTTACCGGCCAAAGAACCTGGTACATCTGCTCCTCGATAACGGCACCTACGATTCAACGGGCGGGCAGCCGACGGTTTCAGGTGGTGTCGATTTCGCGGCCTGTGCGGTAGCATGCGGATATGCAAATTCCGTTCGTGCCGACGACACGGCAGGACTGGAACAGGCCCTTGAGGCTGCCCTGAAAGGGGCGGGGCCGACACTGATCCATATGAAGATCGCCCCCGGCTCGTTGCCCAAACTCGGCCGGCCGACAGTGAAGCCGCCCGAAGTTGCACGACGCTTCAAGGACTTTCTTGCGGAAGATTAGGGCAGGGCATGTCGCATAACACATGGATCCACAAGATCGCACGGGCAACCATCGTCCGTCCGCTGGCAAAGACGCCGGTAACGCCGAACCAGGTAACGACGGTTCGTATTCTTGCCGGTGTCGGCGCTGCCGTTTGCTTGGCATATGGCAAAGTTGAATGGTCGAACTACGGTGCAATACTGTTCATTCTTTCGATGTTGCTGGACCGTGCAGACGGGGATCTGGCGCGCATGACGGGGCGGACAAGTCCGGGCGGGCACACCTACGATCTGTTCGCCGATGCGTTCTGCAATGCCTTGATCTTTGTTGGACTCGGCATCGGATTGCGCGAAAGCGGTTTCGGTCTTTGGGCCATTCCGATGGGGATTCTGGCGGGCGGTGCGGTGGCAACAATCCTGATGCTGGTTATCCGAATTGAACGGCTTCAGGGTGCACGCGCTGCCGAGATCGGCGGTATTTTCGGCTTTGATCCGGATGATGCGATGCTGTTCGTGCCGATTGCCGTGCTGCTCGGCTGGTCCGATCAGCTTTTAACGGCCGCCGCCATCGGTGCACCGGCTTTCGCAATCCTGTTTGTTTTCCTGTTTCGCAAAGCCCTCAAGGACGCGCGCGCATCCTGAGTAGCGTGACGCAGGTGTACAGGCAATAAACCGTAGCGCCAAATCCGGCGGCGATAAAAAACGGATAAAGAAAGCCGAGCCAGGTAACCGGCCACAGAAGGTAAATCCCGTCTTCCAGCTCAAAACCGGCGAAACCGGGATAACCGACGGCCGCCCCGCTTTCATCACCACCGGTTTCACGGTCGATACCCAGGTTTGTAAACATCGAAATGATTGCGGCGGCAGCGCCACCGGACCCGAGCACAATGGCCCAAATGCCGAGATCGCTGTCTTTGAAACCCCAGCCCATGCAGAAGAAAAGCGCGGCGTAACTGACGGACCCGACAATGTAGTCGAGATAATACCCGAGCTTTGACGTTTTGCCGGACTGGCGCGCCAATTCACCGTCAAAATGATCGAAAAAGCGGGCTATGACGAACAGCCCGGCCCCCCAGACGGCAAGATGAGCATCCCCGGTTGCAAGCATTCCAGCCCCGCTCAACGCCAGTACGAGTGTAAACAGCGAGATATGGTTGGGCGTTATCGACGTATGGACGAGCGGCCGTACCATAACAGCTGCGATCCGTTGATCGAATGGGGGTTTTTTCATAACCGTATCGCGCTCCTCACAGGTGCCGGGAAGGTGTGCGGCAGAGGCGCTGCTGTCAAGAACGGTTGTTCCGGGCCATGTTGCTTCGTATAAGCCGTTGATGGTTCCAAGGTGACTGGTGCCGGGTGGAGCAGGAGGGCCGCGTGCTGCCGACAGCGGAAAACCGGGAAGATGACCGTTTCGCCAACGGCGTCGGCTGCTGGGTGGATATTTGCCAGCGGCGTGCCGTGCTGGTGCTTGTCACATCCATTCTGATCAGTATTGCTGCCGTTTTCTATCTGGCGGAAAATCTGCGCATCGATACCGATAACGAGGACATGTTATCGGCGGATCTCGCATTTCGCCAGAATGCGATTGCCCTCGATCAGGCGTTCCCGGTTCTGGACAGCAACCTTCTGGTCGTACTTGAAGCTTCGAACGCCGATGCCGCGGATGACAGTGTGCGGCGTCTTGTCGATGCCATGCGGGCCAGAGCCGAGATTTTCGAGGATGTTTTTGCCGCCGAAGCCGATCCGTTCCTGCGCAAGCACGGTTTTCTGTATCTAGAGACAACAGAGCTTGAAGACCTTTCCCTAAAGCTTGCGTCGGCACAGCCTTTTCTCGGGACACTCTGGCAGCAGCCGAATTTATTTGGCCTTGCCGGGATGCTTGAACTGATGGCGGATGCGGGTACGAAGACAGGGACATCAGCCGAAGCCGCCGCCGTTTTAGACAAGATGGCGGATGTCGCCGAACGCGTGCGGGCAGGCGAGGATGCGCACCTTGTTTGGTCCGAGTTGATTTTGGGGGCAATGCCGGCCACCGGTCCGGTGCGTCGGTTGATCCAGACACGGCCGAAACTCGATTATGGCTCCCTGCATCCGGCGGCTCGTGCCAGCGATACGGTTCATGAAATCGCCCAAAACGAAAAATTGCTGGATGGAGGGTATAATCTGCGCCTGACCGGGTCGGCAGCGCTGGAAAGCGATGAATTGAAAAGCGTCGAAGAGGGGATGGGGCTTGCCGGTCTGATTTCGCTGACGATTGTTATCCTTGTTTTGATGATAGGCATTCGTTCTTTGGGGGTGATGGTTGCCCTATTCATGACCCTGATTTTCGGTTTGTTGTGGACGGGGGCCTTCGCAATTCTGGCGCTGGGTTCGTTGAATCTGATTTCCGTCGCGTTTGCTGTGTTGTTTGTCGGTCTTAGTGTCGATTTCGGCATTCATTTCGTGCTCAGGGCTGTTGAGTATTCAGGTTTGTCCGGTCAGTGGTCGGAAGCGCTTGCCAAGGGTGGGCGTAGCGTCGGCGGGTCCCTCGCGATCTGCGCACTAACCACGGCTATCGCATTCTTCTCGTTTTTACCGACGGATTATGTCGGGCTTGCCGAGCTTGGCCTTATTGCAGGTGTCGGCATGTTCATTGCGCTGATCTGCAATTTGACAGTGTTGCCTGCATTGTTGCGGCTGCTGGTTCGCACACCGCCGGTGCTCAAGGCCATGCATGAAACACCGCATCCTCAACGCAGGTTCCGGAAATCGGCGGCAAAGATCGTCATGATCGGTGTTGTGAGTGCAATCGTGTCCGCATGGCTTGCCACCGGCACCCGTTTCGACTTCGACCCGATGAACCTGAAGGACCCGGATGCACCATCCGTGGTGACACTCTTCGATCTGATGGGTGATGGTGATATCCACCCGTACTCATCGGAAATTCTCACACCGGACATGGCAGGTGCGGAGAAAATAATCGCCGAACTGCAGGCGCTGGATGCGGTCGATAATGTCGACAGTATATTTTCACTGATCCCGGATGCGCAGGCGGCCAAACTTGCCATCATTGAGCGTATGGCACTCTTCATGGGGCCGGCGTTTTTCGCTCCTCCAGGCGCGATTGCGTTGTCGGGGCAGAATCTGGATACGGCGTTGAATCAGATTGCCGAAAGCTTGAGTGCCTTGTCCAGCGATGCCGCTCTTGGCCCGGCAGCGACCCGTTTGGCTGCCGCATTGAACGGCACTCGTGCAGAGCAGGCGGCGCGTATCAATCAGGCACTTTTCAGGTATCTGCCGGGACGTCTTGAAGATCTGGTGACGGCGCTCGAAGCTTCGGAAGTGGATGTCGCAGGGCTTCCGGCGGAACTGAAAAGCAGGTATCTGAGCGAGGACGGCAGAGCCCGCCTAGATGTGCGGCCGAAAGCCGATTTGCGCGACCCGGTAAGGCTTCGTGAATTCGTCGAGGCAGTGCAGAGCGTTGCGCCGCAAGCCACAGGCGGACCGATAATCATCGTCGAAGCAGGTCGCGCCGTTCTGGACGCTTTTGGCAAGGCGCTGGTTATTGCCTTGCTGGGCATAGGCTGCGTGCTTTGGGTTGTTTTGCGTCGTCTCCGGGACGTCTTTCTGGTTTTCGCACCCGTTTGTGTCGCCGCATTGTGGACCTTGGCGGTTTCTGCCGTGGCTGGTGTGCCGTTCAATTTTGCCAATGTGATCGTGCTGCCGCTTCTGTTCGGCCTGAGTGTCGATTTCGGCATTCACATCGTGTTGCGCCAGCGCGCCATTGTCGCGAGCGATACCGACCACCACGATGCCATGTCGACGACGACACCGCGTGCTGTTCTGCTGAGCGCCCTGACGACGCTGGGGTCATTCGGCTCGATCATGCTTTCCGGCCATCCGGGGACAGCCAGCATGGGGCTATTGCTCAGTATCGCCATATCGCTAAGCCTGGTCGCGATTCTGATATTCCTGCCGGCGCTGATGGCGCTGATGATGCGTTCTCGTGATGCTGGCCATTCGGATAAAGGCCATATTGATAATGGGCAGGTGGATGCGTAGCTGGAAAGTCCTCTCGCTTTTGATTGGTGTCGGTCTGCTGTATTGGATTATCAGCGGTATCGACCTGAACGATGTTGCCGGGCGGGTGCTTCAGGTCGGTGCCGTGGGGATCGTTATTGTCATCGGCATCTATTTTCTGGCGTTTCTGGGCGATTCTGTTTCCTGGCTGCTGATCCTGACATCGCTACCGGTGAGTCTGACCTGGATAAGGCGAACCTTTATCGTCCGCTTGGCAGGCGAGGCGTTCAACAATACCGTTCCCGCCGGCGGTTTTGCAGGCGAACCTGTCAAAGCAGTGCTCCTCAAGGCCAGGTATGGCGTGCGTTATACCGAAGCGACGGCTTCGATCGTCATGGCGCGGACCGTCAACATGATTGGCCTGATCGTATTCCTGATGATCGGCTTCGTTTTCATGGCTCTCTCCGACGTGATCGACGGCCCGCTGCAAGCCACCGCCAGTGCAGGGTTGGTCTTTCTGAGTATAGGTACGTTACTGATGTTCGCGATCCAGCGATACAAGGCATCAAGTTGGCTGGTGGCGAGGTTTTCCGGGCAAGCATGGGCGGAGCGCGCCGCCGGAGCAATCAGGGTCATCGAAGAGCTGGACCATCGATTTGTCACTTTCTACACGCGCCATCGTGGGCGGTTATTGGCGTCGCTCGTCCTTGCCTTCATTAACTGGGTACTGGGCGTCGTTGAAATATACGTGACGTTTCTGCTCCTCGGGAATGAAATCGGTTGGGCGGATGCCTGGATGATTGAGGCGCTTGCACAGATGATACGGGCTGCCGTGTTTTTCATTCCGCTCGGTATCGGTGCACAGGAAGGGGCTTTTGTCCTGATTTCCGGTGCCATAACCGGCGTACCCGGCCTTGGCCTTGCCTGCGCTGCGGTGCGCAGGATCAGGGAAATATTCTGGATCGCACTCGGACTTGTCGCGTGGATGGCATACCCGACGTCACCCCGGGACACCCCTTAGAATCTATAAGGGCAGGCATCTAGTGAGCCAGCAGAGCGGTCGCCTGCTCGTTGAGGGTTCTGGCCAAAGCCTCGGCACCGCCTTTCTTGAGGGTGCTCGCGTATTCAGAAGCACGCAGGGCAAGTTCGCTGATTCCGCCCTTTAGCAGGACATCGACGATCAGCCAGTCGCCGTTCTTGTTCCTGACGACATAGCTTATGGCGACGTTTTCATCGCCAGTTTTCAACTCGCAATCGACAAGCTTCAATCCGCGAGGGCCGTTTCGCGATCCCTTGATGATGAAAGCACCGCTCGTCAAACCGGCGAACTGGTCTGCATATGTCGCAATGCTGACACGCCGGAATGCGTCAAGCAGTGCCCTTTGCGATTCGGCCGAAGCTTTCCCCCAATGCGTTCCGGCCGCCGTTTTGATCATGCTTTCGAAATCGAATGCCGCGTCCATGGCGGGCGCGAGCGAAGTGAACCGTGCCATGTCGGTTTTCCCGGCAGAGTCTCTAACGCTTTGCAAAAGCTGGTCGTGATACGTGCTGACCGTTTCAGCGGGGCTTGCAGCCAGGCTTGCTGGAATCATTAATGCCAACAATAACAACAAGATGCGAATTGAAGTTAACATAAGATATCCTTTTGTCCTGGTGCCAATAATAACCCGGAAAAGGGCAACAATAGGGCGTTCAGGACAAAAGGTCGCTCGCCTTGTTTCTGAGCAGACTAATCAGGGCTTCTATGCCCCCCTGAGTAAGGGTTAGCCGGTATTCGGAGATTCGCACTTTCAACTCGCTAATGCCGCCGTCGACAATAACGTCGATCAGGCGCCACTGCCCCTCGGATTTGCGGGCGACATAGGAGATGGCAACATCGCTGTCGCGCCCGGGAACCTTGAGCGCTGTATCGACGAAGGTAATGCCTTGTGGCCCTTCGCGCTCTCCCTGAACGACGAATTGTTCCCCTGAATACCCATCGAAAAGCGTTGCCAGGGTGGCGATACTCATCCCGGTAAATGCTTCGACCAATCTGTTCCGCTGGTCTCGCGATGCGGTTTGCCAATGGGCTCCGGCGGAAAGCCCGGCCATCAAGGGCAGGTGAAATGTGTTCGTGATGATGGGTTCCAAGCGGTCATACCGGCCTTTGACTCCCAGTTCTTTGGCATCCTTCATCACCGATAAAAGGCCGCTCTGAAAACTCTGCACCAACTCGCTGGCCGGGCCGGCCCATGAAGCAACAGGATATAAAGCGAAAATTGAAATCAGAATCGTGCCGACTATATTTCGTATGCAACGCATAGTAACAGCGTCCCCCCATGTGCTTTTTTCCATTTAAGCATATCTGCAGATACCCGTTAACACACTGTTTTCAATATTCGATGACAAAAATGCCACAGTTATGTGGAAAAGGTCACAATCATGTTGCCCGGTGGGCATTTAACCGGGTAAAAAGTCTGGGTGATGGGGTCGCTTTCGTTGTGCGCCAACAGGTGTATATTAGGAGCGATATAAACGAACTGGAATTCGATGCGCGCGCTTAAACTTTCTACATTCTGTTCAGCGTTGATTCTGGGAGCGGGACTCGTCATGAGTGCACCCGCCTTTGCTGACTCACGGGGCGTTCTCGAACCTTTCGGCGGTTCTGCGCATCCGGGTGTCTACATCGACTCCCAGATTGCCGAATTGCCTGCCACGGCGATAACGCCACGTCGTACCCTTCTTGCACAGGCGCCAGCGGCCGACGACGATGTCAACGACCCGCTGGAATCCGTTAACCGGGTGATTTTTCAGTTTAACGAGACAGTTTACGCTTTTCTCCTGACGCCGATTGCAAAAACCTACAATTCGGTTTTGCCATCGACATTCCGTGCCGGTGTCAGCAACGTCATCGACAATATCTCTTCGCCTGTAACGTTTGTGAATGACCTTTTGCAGTTCGAGCTGGACCGCGCACTGACGACGCTGGCCAGATTTGTGGTCAATACGGTCACGGGCATGGGCGGGATAGCTGATATTGCTAGCAGCATCGGGCTGGAGCAGCACGAAGAAGATTTCGGCCAGACACTTGGAACGTATGGCGTCGGAGAAGGGCTATATCTGGTGCTGCCGCTCTTGGGGCCAACCAACCCGAGAGATGCGGTCGGCAAGTATCTGGTCGATCCGTACTTCGATCCTCTTGGACTTTATCTTTCCAATACGGAACGCGATGCCGAGGCTTATTCCAGGCTGGGTGTATCTGCCATCGATGAATACGCCGGGCTGGTCGACGAGCTTGAGCAGATCAAAAAGACTTCCGTCGACTACTATGCGGCCATACGCAGCCTGTACCGTCAGAAGCGCCTGACCGAGATTTCGAACGGTCGCGAAGAAGATTTGCCTTCGATTCCCAATTACGATCTGAATTTCGCACCGGATAACAACGGCTCTATCGCCGGCGTTAAGTAAAGGCCTGGGATTGTCGAAAGCCGGCCGTTTTGCCGGCTTTTTCAAGGGCAAGATATAACAATTAAATAATGTTATAAAAAACATATAACATTATTTAATTGGTTAGTATAATGAAGAGGTAACATAAGGCACTGTTTTCCATTACGAATTTGTAACGTGACTATATGCTTCAAGTGGGATTTTCTTGACATTGAAGCCAATCACCTAGTATAAAGGTCGGGTAAAGAGGGGTGCCCATTTGGGGCTTCTCGATTGGGTTCGGCGGTTGTGAACCTGCAACAAAGCCAACGTTGCTCTGAAGGAGGATGTGGCCATGAAGTTCTTTCTGAAGATCTCACTCATTCATCGTTGCTGATGGCAGCTGTTATACAGCGTGCGCTTTAGTGTGCGCTGTTCTTAGAGCAGAGATTACCGGTGCTTCATTTAGGCCGATTAAGACAGGAAAGAGGATGTAACTATGACCAGCATGACGCTTCCCGCACTGACAAGCGAAAACGGGCTGTCGCGGTATCTCCAGGAAATCTGGAAATTCCCGATACTCGAAAAAGAAAAGGAATACATGCTCGCCTATCGTTTGCGTGACGAAGGTGATGTTGATGCCGCCCATGAAATGGTGACGTCTCATCTGCGGCTGGTGGCAAAGATTGCCATGGGCTATCGGGGCTATGGCCTGCCGGTTTCAGATCTGATTTCCGAAGGCAATATCGGTCTCATGAAGGCCGTTAAGAAATTCGACCCCGACATGGGTTTCCGCCTTTCCACCTACGCGATCTGGTGGATCAAGGCGTCGATTACCGAGTACGTGCTGAAGTCGTGGTCGATGGTGAAAATGGGTACGGTGTCATCGCAGAAGAAATTGTTTTTCTCTCTTCGCCGCATGAAAAACCAGCTCAAGATTTACGATAACGGTGAGTTGAGCGATGAGCAGGCCGGCTTGATTTCCAAAGCCGTGGGCGCGACGCAGGAAGAGGTTCAGCATATGAACCGTCGCCTGCATTCAAGGGATTTCTCGTTGAATGCGCCGTTGTCACAAACGGATGACGGTGTGGCTGAATTTCAGGATACACTTGTTGACGAGCGTCCAAGTCCTGAAGCTCTCGTCGGTGCGCATGAGGAATTAAGTGTGCGTTCCGAAATGCTTGAACGTGCACTTTCGGAACTGCCGGAACGTGAACGGCATATTCTGATCGAGCGGCGTCTGAAGGACGACCCGGTGACCCTGGAGGAACTGGGGGTTGAATACGGTATCAGCCGCGAACGAATCCGCCAACTTGAAGTACGGGCGTTCGACAAGGTTCAGAAGCTTGTTCGTGCCGAAGCCATGCAGGCAGCGGCCGGGTGATCCGATCAACTGCCGGGCGCTAGTTAACCGCGAACATACCATCCGCCATCCTGAGCTCTGCGGGGCTGACAAGCTCCGCAGACGCGATGGTCACAGAATGCAATCTGCCGTCGATACGGCGCTCCCAGAAATTGAGAAACTGCTTAAGCTGCGGAAATTCCGGTGCGATATCGAGCCGCTGCCAGATAAATTCCTGCAGCAGTTGCGGGTAATCCGGAAGATGATAGAGAATTTGCGCTGTCGTCAGCCGGTAGCCGGCAAGTTGGTCCCGGAGGAAGTTTCCGGAAGGGCCTTTCTGGGCAGGGCCGCTGCTGGAAGGATTGCTGTCGTCGGTAAACATTAGGTCTCCTTTCAGATCGTTGCGATGCAATAATTCTGCCGTGATCTTTTTTCAGGCGCAACAAAAATCAATAAATTCAACATCTTAGCAGCGAGTCCGGGGGAGTGCTGCTACCTTGGCCCATGTGCCTTAAAAAAGTCATGCACGGGAGCCTTGACGCCTTGGAATTCCGGGTTAAATACACATTGGCACTCAGGGAGCTTGAGTGCCATTTATCACTTCAACCACTGACGTTCGCTTGTTCAAGGAGGAACGATATATGTCATTCAGACCTTTGCATGATCGCGTGCTGGTAAGGCGCGTCGAGCAGGAGGAGAAAACGGCCGGCGGGATTATTATTCCCGATACCGCGCAGGAAAAACCGATGGAAGGCGTCATCGTCGCCGTCGGTAATGGCCACAAGTCCGAGGACGGTAAAGTGACCGCCCTGGACGTTAAGGCCGGTGATCAGGTGCTGTTCGGCAAATGGTCCGGTACCGAGGTCAAGATCGACGGTGAAGACCTCATCATCATGAAAGAATCCGATATTCTTGGCGTGATCGAAAAATCCGCTGCCAAGAAAAAAGCTGCCTAAAAGGGGTGTATAGAAATGTCAGCCAAAGAAGTTAAGTTTTCCGCCGATGCGCGTGACCGCCTGCTTAAGGGCGTGGACACGCTGGCCAACGCGGTCAAGGTGACGCTGGGTCCGAAGGGCCGCAACGTCGTCCTCGACAAATCGTTCGGTGCACCGCGTATCACCAAGGACGGTGTCACCGTCGCCAAGGACATCGAACTTTCCGACAAGTTCGAAAACATGGGCGCGCAGATGGTCAAGGAAGTCGCATCGCGCACCAATGACGAAGCCGGTGACGGCACCACGACGGCGACGGTTCTCGCCCAGTCGATCGTCCGTGAAGGTTCCAAGGCGGTTGCTGCCGGGATGAACCCGATGGACCTGAAGCGCGGCATCGAGCTGGCGGTTGCCGCCGTCGTCGCCGACGTCAAGAAGCGTTCGCAAAAAGTCAAAACCAACGAGGAAATCGCCCAGGTCGGCACGATCTCGGCGAACGGTGACCGCGAAGTCGGCGACATGATCGCATCTGCGATGGAACGCGTCGGCAACGAAGGCGTGATCACGGTCGAAGAAGCCAAGTCGCTGCACTCAGAACTCGACGTCGTCGAAGGCATGCAGTTCGACCGCGGCTACACCAGCCCGTACTTCGTCACCAACGCCGACAAGATGACCTGCGATCTCGACGATCCGTACATCCTGATCCACGAGAAGAAGCTGTCCAGCCTGCAGCCGTTGCTGCCGGTTCTGGAAGCCGTGGTGCAGTCGGGCCGTCCGCTGATGATCATCGCCGAGGACATCGAAGGCGAAGCGCTGGCGACCCTGGTCGTCAACAAGCTGCGCGGTGGCCTCAAGGTTGCTGCCGTCAAAGCACCTGGCTTCGGTGACCGCCGCAAAGCGATGCTCGAAGACATCGCCGTTCTGACGAACGGTCAGGTGATCTCCGAAGACATCGGCATCAAGCTTGAAAACGTGACCATCGAGATGATGGGCCGCGCCAAGAAGGTGACGATCACCAAGGAAGAAACGACGATCGTCGAAGGCACCGGCAAGAAGAAAGACATAGAAGGCCGCTGCTCGCAGATCCGCGCACAGATCGAAGAAACCACCTCTGACTACGACCGTGAGAAGCTGCAGGAACGTCTGGCGAAACTCGCCGGCGGTGTTGCCGTGATCCGTGTCGGTGGCGGTTCCGAGATCGAAGTGAAGGAAAAGAAAGACCGCGTCGACGACGCCCTTCACGCGACCCGCGCAGCGGTTGAAGAAGGTATTGTCGCCGGTGGCGGCACGGCGCTTCTGTACGCGACCAAGGCGCTGGCCAAACTGGAAGGCGAAAACGCCGACCAGACGGTGGGTGTGAACATCGTCCGCCGTGCGCTGCAGGCGCCGCTGCGTCAGATCGCCGAGAACGCGGGTGCCGATGGCGCCGTCGTGGCCGGCAAGCTGCTCGACCAGAAGGACGTTGCCTTCGGTTACAACGCGCAGACGGACAAGTACGAAAACCTGATCAAGTCGGGCGTTATCGATCCGGCCAAGGTTGTCCGCACGGCGCTGCAGGACGCGGCTTCCGTCGCAGCCCTGCTGATCACCACCGAAGCCATGGTCGCCGACAAGCCGGAGCCCAAGGAAGCCGGTGGCGGTGCCCCCGACATGGGTGGCATGGGTGGCATGGGCGGTATGGGCGGCATGGGCTTCTAAGTCCCTGCTATCCGACGCCTTACAAGGCCAAGCGATCAAGGGGCGCTCTTCGGGGCGCCCCTTTTTCTTGGTGAGAGCGGATAGGATACGATAACGTCTGGCCCATGATCGTAACGTTTACGGATTTCGGAACGGAAGGCCCCTATATGGGGCAGATGCGGGCAGCCATCTATGGTGAAGCGCCCGGTATACCTGTTGTCGACCTGATGGCGGATGCGCCTGCGTTCGATCCACGTTCGGCGGCATATCTATTGCCGGCGGTGATGGGGCCTCTACCTGAAGAAACCGTCTGTCTTGCCGTAATTGACCCCGGTGTCGGCAGCCGCCGGGCGCCGATTATTCTTCGTGCGGATAACCGTTGGTACGTTGGGCCAGATAACGGGTTATTCGAAATAGTCGCACGGCGTAGCGAATCGGAACCTGAATGGTGGGAGATCACCTATGCGCCGGACAGGCTTTCGGCCAGTTTTCATGGCCGGGACCTGTTTGCACCGGTTGCTGCAAAAATAGCCAAAGAGGGGTATGGGGCGCTTGCCGATATAGCCAGAAAGAAAGAGCCAGGGGCTTCGCCGAACACGGATTGGCCCGACGATTTAGCTGAAGTAATCTACATTGACGGTTATGGAAACTGTATGCTGGGAACCCGCTGGGGCATACTCACCACCAATTTTGCAATTGATTTGCCTTCTGGAACGATAGGGCGTGCTCGGACATTCTCTGACGTTCCTGAAGGTACGGCGTTTTGTTATGAGAATGCGATGGGGCTTGTTGAGATTGCCGTAAGTCATGGGCACGCGGCAGCGAAACTGGGCCTTGAAGTCGGTAGTCAGGTTGCCGTAAGGAAACTGTCAGGGAAATAATCAAAACTGCAGAATAATTTGGCAAACCAATGTGGTACGACTACCATCATTGATATAAGCTGAGGTATTAATTCGGGGAGTTGGATCGTTTGACCGTCGCCCAAACCGAGCGGGATATATGTCGATTCGTGTAAAATTCTGGGGGGTCAGGGGGAGCATTGCATGTGCAACTCCCGATCACATGAAATATGGCGGGAATACCAGCTGCATTGAAATTCAAGCTGGTGACTATCGCTTTGTCATGGATGCAGGCACCGGTATCCGAAACTTCGGCAACACCTTTCTTAAAGATGATATCACTGAATCTCATCTTCTTCTGACTCACACCCACTGGGATCATATCAACGGATTTCCATTCTTCGTGCCGGCTTATGATGCAAAGAGATCAATTCATATCATGGCCGGGCATCTGAAAAATCAGGGCGGCGTCCAGGACGTGTTATCGACACAGATGCATAACCCGATGTTTCCTGTACCGCTCGAAGCGATGCAGGCGAGTTTGCGGTTTGAAGACTTTGAAGCCGGCGACAGTTTTTCGTTGGCCAAGGGGGTCGACATCTCGACGGCACCGCTGAACCACCCGAACGGAGCTACCGCTTACAGGGTCGATCACGAAGGTAATTCAGTGGTCTATGTAACGGACACCGAACACATACCCGGCAAACCCGATCAGAATATTTTGAAACTGATCGAAGGCGCGGATTTGGTAATTTACGACTGCACTTATACGGAACAGGAATTCCCGGCGAAAGTCGGCTGGGGGCATTCCACATGGGAAGAGGGGATGCGCCTTTGTAAGGCTGCCAATGTTAAGCGGCACGCAATCTTCCACCATGATCCGGACCACAATGACGAATTCATGGATAACCTTGCCATTGAAGCCGCCGAGGCGTGGGAAGGTAATTTCGTCAGCCGTGAAGGTATGGAACTGATCGTCGAATAACTTTCGGCGGCTTTCCTTTGTTTTCAGAAATCAATTAGCAGTTTGCGTCGTCAAGCGCTGGCGTTCGGCATTCAGGAAGGCCTCGAACTGCTCATAATCCTTGCTCAGCGCGGGATCTCTGCTTGACGCCAGGTTGTCGAATTTCAACTGCATTTCTTCAAGAGCATTCATGTTTTGCGGCAATCCGGCGGCGATGATCTCGCGTTTCAGATTGTCGAGCGCCGTTTTGGTTTGCTGCTGTGCCGGATTCAGTGCTTGTGGAGCCGGCTGTATCGGCAGCCGCTGCTCAAGCGTCGCACCAGGAACCGTGCCGGCTTGCTGCTGCGGCGCGACGGCTTTTGCTTCTTCCTGGCGGCGTTTGAATTCTTGTGCGCGGATATAGGCATCACGCTCATTCAGGGACATCGGATGAAGTCTCAGGACGACCCTTCTGTTGGTGGCCCGGTTTTCGGGGATCGGTTTGCCTTCCAGATCCAGGTTCGGCACCTTTGGACGCGTATCCGCATAGCCCGTAGCGACGAGCCGTTCGCGCGCGACATTGTTACCTTCAAACATTCTGACGACGGTTGATGCCCGGGCTGCGGACAATTCCCAGTTCGATGGAAACTGCTTGGTGCTGATCTGCCCGTCATCGGTATGCCCTTCGACAACGACGTTATAAAGCTCGTAATTCGGTGAAGATAAAGTCTCGGCGAGTTTCTTCAAAACCGGGATCGCGGCCGGGACAATTTCAGCCGAGCCGGGCTTGAAGAATGCGTTCGATTGCAGTTCGATCGTCACGCCTTTGTCGTCCGCGCCGACGGTTACGACCTGATCGGCCTGCATTTCATAGACAAGATCCTGGGCGTCGATTTTCAGGCTTTGAGTCGTCGTCTGCTTGTCGCGGCCGCCGATGTTCGCTGCGACGGCGGAAGACAGTTCTTCATACGCGGGAATGTCGAATTCGGCGAATGTCAGCAACATGACGAAGAACGCCATTAACAGCGTTATGGCATCGGCAAACGTCGTTAGCCAATCTTCCGCTGCATCTTCAGGTGGTTCGTTCTTGGGTGCCGCCAAAACCGGCCTCCTGTGAGTGGTCTTGTGCCGCTATTTCTTCATCTTGTCGATGTTGAAGTGGATCGATGGATCGAGATAGCTGTTCATCTTGTCCTGAATATAGCGCGGTGATTTCTTGTCCGCGAGGAGAGCAAGACCCTCGGCAACCAGATAGTTGCGGAATTTAACGATTTGTTCGCGCTGCAGAACCTTGGTTGCAGTCGGCAGGAAGAATATCCGTGCAAACAGCACGCCATACAATGTCGTCAACAAAGCAACAGCCAGCCCCTTACCTAGCTGAGATGGATCACCGCCCATATTATCGAGCATGATGATCAGGCCGACCAGGGTTCCGATCATGCCGAAGGCTGGGGCCGCCGAAGCCATGTCCTTAAGGATATATACCTGCACGGTATTCCGGCCATAAGTCGTTTCGATGGTATTGGTCATGATTTCGCGGACTTCCTCGCCGGTATATCCCGAGACCACCATCTCGACCCCGAATCGCAGGAATTTATCACCACGCGTTGCTTTCATGGCTTCCGCTTCAAGGGCCGGCACGCCGCTTTTTTGCACCGTGTAGGCCCATTTGATAATGCGTCCAACTTCGCTTTTGAGGACATTACGGCCGACCTTGGGTGAGAAAACAATACGCCAGATCAGTTTCAGCGACAGCAAAACGTACCGCGGCTCATATGAAATAAAGGTCGACGCGAGCGTCCCGCCGGCAACCATGATGAAGCTCGATCCACTGAGGAAGATGATATAGTTGTCGGTGCTGATGATAATGGCGCCAAGAAACAGGCCAAGCGCACCTAAAACACCGAATATAGTTGTTAATGACATTTAGTCGCTTCTCAGTAGTTTCCCTGCGCTCACCGGACGACACACAATGTCGGCGAATCCTGCTACTATAAAGAATCCCTTATGTTTAAGAAATAATTAGCAGCAGAGTCCCGGCTGATAAATTGTCTTTTCTTAGCGTTCGCGGAAAGCTTCGTGACGCAGCTTCAAGACCGGTTTGATCAGATAGTCCATGACCGATTTTTCGCCTGTATGGATATCGACTGTCGCCTGCATACCGGGCGTGATCGGCAGATCGCCCTCGACCCTGCCCAGGTAGTTCTTATCCGTCTGCACGACGACGCGGAAATAGGGTGCGCCGTCCTCATCCGTGCTGCTATCCGGCGCAACGCGGATAACCTGCCCCTTCAAGCCGCCGTAGCGGGCGAAGTCGTAGGTGGAAATCTTGACCGTTGCGGCCTGACCTTCGGTTACATATCCACGGTCAATCGGGTTAAGTTTCGCTTCAACGACGAGCTGATCGCCGGTCGGCACGAGTTCCATAATCGGTTCGCCCGGTTTGACGACGTTGCCGATGGCGTTATAGCGCATGTTTTTAACAACGCCGTTGATTGTGCTTTTGATCTCGGCGCGGATGCCTTGTTCAGTGGCATCGCTCAACAATTCCGTCACGCGGGCAATGTTTTCTTCAATCTTGCCGAGTTGATCCTGTGCTTCACGGCGGAAGCGGCTTTCCGTTTCCTGCAGGCGCTGACGGGCTTCCTCGACGGCGGCCTGTACCTTCGGCAGGGACGGGCGCAATGACTTCATCTCACCGTCAAGGTTCTCGACTTCGGCTTCCAGTTCCAGGTGTTCCATTTTTGCCGTCAGCCCTTCGGCCAGCAGCGACTTGGACATCTTCAGGCGTTCCGAGGCTAGCTTGTAGTTGCTCTCGACTGCGCGCGACCTCGCGGTCAGTTCCTCAACTTCAAGCTCGCGCTGTTTGACCTGCTCGCGCATCACCTGGATTGTCGACGACAGCTCTCGCCGTCGTGCTTCATAGGCCTGACGCTGAGCAGCGACGATGGCGGGACGGCGTTTGGCGACATCTTCGGGGAATACAAGCTCTGCCCCAGTAGCTTCGGCTTCGAGACGCGCTTTGACCAGGCGCTCGCTATCGATGCGGACCTGCAGTTCTTCGCGGTTGGTGCCTGCAGACGCGAGGTCGAGCTGCAAGAGTGTCTGCCCCTCGCGCACAGTATCGCCTTCCGTAACATAAATTTCCTGAATAATGCCGCCTTCAAGGTGTTGCACGACCTTGATGCGTCCGGCAGGAACGACTTCTCCGGTGGCGATCGAGACCTCGTCAAGGGTTGCGAAATTGGCCCACGTCAGACCTGCAGCCAGAAGGATCATGACCGGCCACGCAACCAGACGCCATCCCGGCAGCGGGTTCTGGTTCAACATCATATCCAGCTTGTCGGACGCGGTCGGGCCGCTGGGCGGTCCCGGTTGCGTAATCTTCTGGGGATCAGCTGTTTGTTCAGGTCCTGATGCGTCGGGACTCATCGCTCAACTCCTAATCGGCTTGCGCCTTTTGATTTTTTGGGCTCGCGGCTTCGTCAGGCGCTTTCTGGTTCGATTTATGGTCCCCATCGAACCCCTTAATTAAATCCGCATACGGATCATCAAGCAACCGTTTCGCATCGCCATCCAGTTTGAACATATTGCTGGCCGGGACGCTGGGATCCGCCGTCGAACGCTCGGCATTCTTGGATTTTGCGCGCTCGGCAATCGCTTCGGCGGCACCCCCCGTCTTCGGCGGCAAGTCGGCGTTGGCGGGCGATGGCGGCGCTGTTTTCGCAGGGGTGCCGGGCGCAGGCATATTTGCTGGTTGCGGCGGGACCGGAGCCTTTGTAGCAGCGGGCGGTTGGCCTGCGGCTGGTGGCGTCCGCGGGGGCTGTTGCGGGGCAGTTGCTTGTGGCGGGACTGCTTGTGGCGGGGCTTTAGGGGGCGCCTCACCTGTTCCCTTGAGTCGCGGCGGTGCCGGTTTCTGAGTGGCATTCGCAGGGGCTGCGGCGGCTTCTTGCGGTGCGTCGCCTTTCGCCATCGGTTGCTGGCCGAAGAGCTTCGGCAGTATCTCCCGGGACGGCCCTGCAAGTGCAACCTTCCCTTTATCCAGAGCAACGAGGTCGTCGCACGCCGCCAACAGGATCGGGCTGTGCGTGACGATCACGACGGTTCTTGTCTTGCCGATTTCGACCAGGGTCTTGCGCAGTTCCTGTTCGGCCTGACGGTCAAGGCTGGCCGAAGGCTCGTCGAGCAGCAACACGGCCGGATCGCCGAGCAGGGCACGGGCAATGGCAATACGCTGACGCTGTCCGCCCGAAAGACGCTGCCCGGCTTCGCCGATATCCGATGCATAGCCATCCGGCAGATCGATGATGAAGTGGTGCACACCGGCCTGTGTCGCCGCTTCGATGATCTTTTCATCCGACGCATCGGGGAAGCGGTGCACGATGTTGTCACGGACAGTGCCCGCGAACAGGACGGTTTCCTGCGGTACATAGCCCATCCACGTTGCGAGTTCCGCGCGTGTAAACTGGGCGATGTCGGCGCCGTCCAGCAGCACGCGGCCGTTCGTCGGCGCATACAGGCCCTGAATCATTTTCAACAGTGTCGTCTTGCCTGAGCCGTTCCTGCCGACCAGCGCATGCACGCCGCCGGCATGGATATTGACGGTTACGGAATCGACGACCGGCTTGTTCCCCTCGGCATAAGCGAAGGTCAGGTTTTCGACCTGAATTTCACCACGCGGCTTTTCGAGTTTCACCTCGCTCTCGGTACGGTCAGAAATGGATGAGAACACTTCACCCAGACGATCCACCGATTGCTTGAAGCTGTTGTAGGCGCGCCATTGTCCGACCAGTTGATTCAACGGCCCGAGAATTCGCCCGGACAGCATGTTCGCTGCAATCAGCGAGCCCATGGTCATGTTCTGGTTGACGATCTGATAGGCCCCGACGGAGGTCATGAAAATCGTCGTCGCCATGGTCAGGGATTGCGAGCAGTTGGTATAGAAATCAGTCTTGCTGCCACGGTACATCGACTGTGCGATGTTGTTGGCATGGGTTTCTTCCCACAAAGGCCGCATGGAACGGTCAAGCGCCAGTGCCTTGATGGTTGTACGCCCCTGAATGAGTTCGGCGATCAGGGCGTCGCGGCCCTGCGTGCTTTCACGCTCCGCAGCGTTGGCCTGTGACATGACACCGCTCGAACGCCAGGCGACGAACATGAAGAGAGGCAGAATGACCAGCAAGACCCAGGCGATCGGCGTTGCGATTATTGAAATCAGGACAATGAACATAATGACGAACGGCAGGTCGCAAAGCAGGATGGCCGAGGCGCCGGACAGCGTGTTGCGAATGGTATCCACGTCGCGGAACAGGGCCTGCCAATAGCTTGCCGGTTTGGCCTCAAGTACGTCCAGCGGCAGGCTCATTAATTTATCGAACAGGTATCGGCCGACAATGACGTCGACGCGAAGCGCCACCGTCTGCATGATTCTAGAGCGCGCCTGTTTCAGGGAAAGATCGAACAGCACCACCAGGGTCATGCCGATGACAAGGCCCCAGAGCGTACTGAGGCCGCCAGTCCCGACCACGCGGTCATAGACCTGCATGGTGAAGACCGGAGTCGCCAGCGCCATAAGATTGACAAACGCCGACATCACGAAAACCTCGCGAAAGATCGGCTTCAATTGCTTCATTATGGGCTTTAGCCACGCGCGCTTGGCGTTATCGCTCATTCAAGGTCCCTGAACATGTGTCGCAATGCACGATACCATACGATATTTCAATCTTTTAGCATACATTCTGGGTAATTGTCGAAAGACGCTTGACCCCATATGACGTAAAATGTGTAGACTTAAGGCTTGGAGCCTGGGACGGGGAGCTCGATTTTTTGCGGATACTTAAATCCATATTCAGTTTCGAGCGCTCGCTCGGCATGATCCTTCTGGTTTCGTTCCTTGGGCTGTATTACGTCGATGTCAAAACCAACATCGGTTTCTTGGATGCATGGCGAAATAAGGTTTTCGACTATTATCAGGAAATAAAACCCCGCGAAATACCGACGCCGGAAAACAAACCCGTTACGATTATCGATCTTGATGAACAGAGCCTGGAGACGGTCGGGCAGTGGCCCTGGCCTCGAAACATACTGGCACAACTGGTCCAGAATCTGATGCAGATGGGCGCCGTTCTGGTGGCATTCGATATTGTGTTTGCCGAGCCCGACAGGATGAACCCGGCCAGCGTCGCGTCGACACTTGCCGGCCTTGATGATGCGACAAAGGCCAAACTGGTCTCGTTAAAAAGCAACGACCAGATTTTCGCCGATACGATTCGCAAATCAAGGGTCGTTCTTGGCCAGGCCGGGCGCCCGAACGAAACCGACGGCGTTAAGGGACCACCGGTCAAAAAGTCGGTTGCAGTGCGTAAATCATCAAAGAATGCCGTTGAGCCTTATACTTATATTCCGAAATTTCCGTCACTGGTGCGGAATGTGCCGGTGATCGAACAAGCGGCGATTGGCCGTTTCGGTGGTCATGGCATTTTCTCGGTTATCCCAGGGAAAGACGGAATCGTGCGCAGCGTACCTGCGTTCTTTGGACACGATGGCGAGTATTTTCCGGCCTTGGCCATTGAAATGCTCAGGATCGCCACGGGCCGGCAAACGGTGCTGGCAGAGGTGAATGCAGCCGGTATGACTGGCGCAGGTGTTGCCAAGGGATTAAAGGTGACAACGGACAGGATCGGCCAGATATGGCCGTATTTCTCGAAACGAGATTGGGATAAATATGTCCCGGCTTACAAGGTGCTGAACGGCACGGCCGATCCGGCAATGATCAAGGGCAAGCTGACGATCCTGGGAACTTCCGCAGTGGGACTTCGAGATATTCGTTCTATCCCGACGGAACGCGACATCCCCGGGGTCGAGGTGCATGCCCAGCTGATTGAGGCGATCATCCATAAGAAATACCTGGTGCGGCCGAACTATGCAGACGTTGCGGAGCTTTCGATCCTGCTTGTTGGTGGCATCATCATGATTATCCTTGTGCCGTGGGTCGGCGCGAAGTGGACGGCAGCCCTGTTCCTTCTCGTGGCAGGTGGTTCACTCGGGACATCATGGTACCTGTTTGCTGAGAATCTTGTTTTGCTCGATGCGACCTATGCGGTGGTCGGCATTGCGGTCATGTACACATCGATGACCTATTTGGGGTATGCGCGTGAGGAAGCCGAGCGGCGTCAGACCCGTGACGCGTTCTCGAAATATCTGTCACCGGATATGGTCAAGCGCGTTGCCGGTGATCCGGGCGCGCTGAAGCTGGGCGGCGATCAGCGCAAAATGACGTTGCTGTTCTGTGATGTGCGCGGGTTTACGACGATTTCAGAACAATTTGACGCAGTCGGCCTGACCAGTCTGATCAATAAGCTTTTGACGCCGCTCACCAACGTTATTCTTGAGCGCAAGGGCACCATCGACAAGTACATGGGCGACTGCATCATGGCGTTCTGGAACGCGCCGCTGGATGATGACGATCAGGAATACAACGGCTGTGCATCGGCTCTGGCGATGCTTGCGGAGATGCATCCGCTCAATGACCGACTGGAGAAGGAAGCAGAAGAGGAAGGTCGAAAGCATATCCCGCTGAAAGTCGGCCTTGGCCTCAACACGGGCCCTTGCGTCGTCGGCAACATGGGATCGGACATGCGCTTCGACTATTCGGTGCTTGGCGATGCGGTGAACCTGGCGGCGCGTCTTGAAGGTCAAAGCAAAAGCTATGGCATGAATGTCGTGCTCGGTCCGACGACGCGAAATGCGGTCAAGGACCGATTGGCCACCATCGACCTCGATTTCATCCAGGTGAAGGGTAAGACCGAAGGCACCTACATCTATGGCCTGATGGGGGACGAGGAAGTCCTCGCCGATCCCGCATTCAAGAAATTGCAGAATCTGATCTTCGATGCGCAGGAAATGTACCGTGCCCAGCAGTGGGACGATGCGCAGGAAATGTTCGATGAAATCCGCGATCTGGGCAGTGATGCGAAGAAGCCCTGGAAACTCGACTGCAACCTGCACGTCCTTTGCGATCTCTATGACGAACGGATTGCCGAATACCGCGTGAACCCGCCCGACCCGGACTGGGATGGCGTCTTCATCGCAACGACGAAGTAATCCCCGGCACGGCCTAGACGATACCTGATGGCATCTTCAAACTGCCGCTTTCGCTTCCAGAAGCTGAAGCTTGACCTCATATGCTTCCTCGCCCGGCACCAATGACCGGGTGAAGCCGAGCTGCTGGGTCAGGGCCAGCATGACCTCATTATCGCGCAGTACCTGGCCAACCATTTCGATCGTGCCCCTGGCGCGTGAATATTCGATCATCTTGCGTAACAGAATACCGCCCAGGCCATGGCCCTTCAGGTCGGAGCGGACAATGATCGCAAACTCTGTGCGCTCGTTGTTAGGGTCGGTAATCGTCCGGACGACACCCAGCGTTTCTCCTTCACTGGTGGCGCCCGGGCGTTTCGCGACCAGGGCCATTTCGCGGTCGTAATCGATTTGCGTCAGTTTTGCCATCTCGCTGTGCGGCAGATCACGGACCTGTCCGAAAAAACGGAAGCGGATATCCTGTTTGCTGATCTTGGACAGAAATTCAACGTGTGCCGGCTCATCCTCGGGGCGGATCGGGCGGATGTGCACTTTCTCGCCATCGTTCAGAACCACATCGCTTTCCAGATTTTTCGGGTAGGGGCGAATGGCCAGCCCGGGTTTGTCCTTGCGACTGGAGACGCGTATCCGTGCATCGAGCGCCAGTACACCATGTTCGTCGACCAGTAGCGGATTGATGTCCAGTTCCTGAATTTCCGGGATATCGATGATCATCTGTGAAATGTGGATCAATGTTTCGCAAAGCGCATCCATATTAACGGGCGGTTGATCGCGATAGCCGGCAAGGAGCTTCGATATGCGCGTGCGCGAAATCAGATCGCGAGCCAAGGTCATGTTCAGCGGCGGCAGTGCGACGCTGCGGTCACCAATCACCTCGACGGCTGTGCCGCCATGACCGAAAAGAATAATCGGCCCAAATACCGGATCCGGCGAGACGCCGATAATAACCTCATGAGCGCCAGGCCTGTTTGCCATTTGCTGTACGGTGAACCCTTGTACAGTGGCATCCGGGAGTATTCTTGCAATATTCTTGAGTATATCTTCAGCCGCCGTTTTTACGGCGCCGGCATTACTCAGAAACAGATCGACACCACCGACGTCGGATTTATGGCTGATATCATCCGAAAGAATTTTCAGTGCGACGGGAAAGCCCATTTCATCTGCTTTCTCGGCGGCTTCTTCGGGGGTGCGGACTATGTGCGTTTCGACCGTCGGAATGCCGTATGCCGACAGTACGGCCTTTGATTCAGGTTCGGTCAGTAAATCCCGGCCATTGCCGAGCCGGGCCTCAACAACCAGACGTGCGGCCTCGGGGGCATACGTAACATAATTGGGAACCGAAGGCGGGGTTTCCATCAAAAGCTTCTGGTTGCGCCTGTATTCTATAACTTCCAAGAACCCGCGAATGGCATCATTCGGCGTGTCATAAGAGGGGATACCTGCTTCGCGCAGACGCTTGCGCGCCGGTGCTACGGCCTTGCCGCCGGCCCAACTGGCCAGAATATTCTTGCCGCTTTTCTTGGCCACGGCGATCACCGCATCGGCAGCTTCAATGCTGGATGCAATTGCAGTAGGTGCGTGCATGACGAGCAGGGCATCGGCCGACGGGTCATCAAGCAAGGCTTGAGCGGCTGCCGTATACCGTTCACCAGGGGCATCGCCGATAATGTCGACCGGGTTGGCGTGCGACCATGTTCCGGGCAAGGCCGCATTCAATGCCGTGATGGTCTCGTCCGCCAATTCCGGAATTTCGATATCGTGCTGACCCAGCATGTCCGCCGCCATAACACCGAGCCCGCCGCCATTGGTCATCATCATCAACCGCTCGCCTTTTTGGGGCTTCGCTCGGGTCAGAGTTTCTACGGCCGAGAAAAGTTCACCGATTTCATCGACGCGTAGCATACCGGCACGTCGGAACGCGGCATCATATACATGGTCTGCACCGGCCAAAGCACCGGTGTGCGATGCGGCGGCCTTCGCACCGGCACCGCCGCGGCCCGACTTGATCACAATGACAGGTTTGTTCCGTGCCGCGGACCGGCATGCAGACATGAATTTGCGACCATTGGTAATGGATTCGATATAAAGCAGAATAGCCCGGGTCGAGGCATCCGTCGCAAGATAATCAATGACGTCGCCGAAATCGACATCGACGCATTCGCCGAGCGAAATGAAGTGTGAGAAACCGGCACCATTTTCTGCCGCCCAATCCAGAATTACCGTACATAGTGCGCCGGACTGCGACACCATGGCAATTTTGCCGTCCGTAGCGGGAAGATGCGCGAAGCTGGCATTGAGCTTGATTCCGGGGACTAGGATGCCAAGACAGTTCGGGCCGAGAATCCGGAAAATATGTTTATTGGTGGCTTCCAGCATGGCTTGCTTTATGGTTCTGCCATCGCGGGTGATCTCTTCGTCTAGCCCGGCCGTAAGCACGATGGCTGCGCGGGTGCCGATCGCCGCAAGCTTTTCAATAAGCATCGGGATTACGGACGGTGGTGTGCAGATCACGGCCAGATCCGGCGGCATGGGAAGGCTCTCGACATCGGGATAGGCAAGAACACCGGCAACGGCGCTATGCTTAGGGTTTACCGGCAGTATGGGGCCTTCAAATCCTCCCTCGAGCAAATTGTGCATGATGACGGAACCGACCGAGCCGGGACGGTTAGTCGCACCGATAACGGCGATCGACTTTGGGCGGAATAGGTTTTCCAAATTGCGGGTTGTCATTTTTCAATCCAAACAGCGCTGGCCTTGGGTGGCCGCGAATCGTGTCCAAGATTGTCAATATAGTATGTTGCATTGCAAAAACAAATGCTGCATTGCAATAAAATCTTTACATTGAGCTTACCATTCCGGGCAAAGAGCCTGCTCGTGACGGTATCGTTCAGGCGTATCCAGACGCGCATTGTTTCGATCCAGTTCCCTGTTCATCTCCAGAAACAATGGCTGGATTGTCGCACTTAGGCGCTTTCTCAGATATGTCGCTGCATTGTCCGGGCTGGACGTTCTGATGGTATCAATTTCATGTACGGCACGCTGCAGTCTGCGTTGCAGGCGAGGGTAAAACTGGTCAAGGGCCTGGCGAAACACCGCGACGTGGGTCATTTCATGTGCGCGGATCGACCGATGCGCACATGTTCCAGGGCGGAATTTGCGGGCGATATAAACTTTGAACTTGTTGTAACCGAGTTCCGCATCGACATCTGTCAGCCGTGCGCAGTGGACGTTACCCGAGATGGGGTAAGCTTCGATCTTCAGGCGTAACTGGTATTGAAGCTCGGTAAGCGTCAGCCCAACCGGAGTCCATGCCGGACCGAATGCCTTGGCGCGCCCGCTTTGACGCTGCATCCGCCGGAGGCTGTCGCGTGTACGTTCATTATTCATGCTAATCACGCCATCAAGTCGGGTAACAGAAACCTGCACATCGCGTGGCTGCGGGAAACTGCAGGATGCCCCCCAAGCAGGTGTAACCATTGACAAGATTATGCAGGCCAATGCCAAGCAACAAAAAAAACCTGAATGTCCGGTTCGGCCAATCATGCGGTAATTATAGCTGAATTCATTCAGGGGGCGAGGGGGTTAAATGCAGGCCTTTACTCGTAGTCGATGGCTATCATGATGTGATCGACCTTTTCGTCGCTGGTGCCCAATGGCAGATTGAGAGCATTGAAAACAACGAATTCACGGCCTTCGATAAAAGTGCTGGTGCGGTGAACCATGTAAGGACGCCGCGTATTGATAACCGCCTGATAAGTATCCATCTGCGGCCCTAACGGTTGATTCTTGTAAATCTCAGAGTGTGTTCGCCCTGTGGCGTCGAAGCCGGCCCGCTGTGTAACCTGTGTCCCCCAATACCGGTTACGGAAGTCCGCACCGTAATCGATAACGTCTTTGACGATTAAACACGATGCGATTTGCCACAGATCAAGAAGATCAATATCCCGCCATGACGGAAAAGCCCGCTGACCGCGCTTTTCAAGCCAATAATTATATAAACGGCGTGCATTCGGATGCTCTGGCGGAGTGTTAGGCCCGATTTCTCGCCGTTCGTAGAGCTGGTCGTCGACGCTGATTTCAATCAAGCAGATACTCACAATCAGGCAATGCAAAGGTAACAGCATTATATTGGGGCATGATGGAGAAATAACAAAGGAGATAACCCGCTCTGGGCTATCTCCTTTGAAATTGGCTCCGGCTGCAGGGCTCGAACCTGCGACAACCTGATTAACAGTCAGGTGCTCTACCAACTGAGCTAAGCCGGATCAGGGCTTGGAGGCGCGGACCGGAATCGAACCGGTGTACACGGCTTTGCAGGCCGCTGCGTAGCCACTCCGCCACCGCGCCGTTCCGCGTTGACCTCCCGCCGCCTGACGACAATCCGTCATTCAGGATAACCCGCTTGGCGACGACGCGGGAAATTAGACGTAACATTGCCGGGGGTCAAGCAATCCATGTGCTGATTTCAGGCAATTTTTTTTCACGGCCTGGAAATGCCGCACTGAGTTGTTTTCCGGGTCGTGTAGACCTATAAATCGTTGGACGGCATGATTTCGCGGGATGTGTTGAAATCCGTGCTCCCATCTTTTGTTGAAGGGTTGTCCGCATGAATGATGCGCAATATGCAAAAGCTCGCCGGAATATGGTCGACAGCCAGATTCTGCCTAACCGCGTGACCGATGAAAACGTGATTGCGGCTATGGGATCGCTGCCTCGTGAAATGTTCTTGCCGGCTGCCCGGCAAATGCTCGCATATTCCGATGAAACGGTTTTAATCGAAGACGGCCGCTATCTGATGCAAGCGATGGTGCTGGGCCGTCTGCTGGACGTTGCAGAAGTTAAAAAGAGCGATGTTGCCTTGGCGGTCGGATGTGGGACCGGATATGGGGTCGCCGTCCTTGCAAAGCTGGTCGACACGGTGATTGCCATAGAAAGCGACAACTCCATGCGCTCCAAAGCCGAGCGCAACTTGGGGGAACTTGGAATTGATAACGTCGCCATTGTCGATGGTACTTTGGCCGAGGGGCATCCGAAAGATGCGCCGTATAATCTGATCTATATCGATGGTGCCGTTCCTGAGGTTCCGGAAGGAATTGCCAAACAGTTGGGAGATGGCGGACGGCTGGTTTGTGTCGAGATGCAGCCCGGTAAGCCGGTTGGCCGCGGTGTCCTGGTGACCCGTTTTGGCGATGTAGTTTCAAAACGTGAAATATTCGACGCTGTGGAACCGGTACTTCCGGGATTTGAAAAAGAGGCCGTATTTTCCTTCTAAGATTAGCCAAGCCCATGGTTTCACGGCAAAAATTTATCGATAGCGATTCGCACTTATTTTGTTGCTGCGCTTTTGAATGGTGCGGGTAAGCCTTTATTATTGTTGTACTAAATGAGAAACTTGACCTGAGTGCGGGCTTCTGACTCCCTTATGGTTCATAAAGCCTTAATCGCGGGTGGTATTTACCCGTGTTGTTTTCTGGGAATTAAGGCCAACGTCGTGTTACCTAATCTGGGCTGTATAGGTTGATGCACTATGAATAAAACCGCGATCATCGCATCTTCACTGACCTTTGCTGCGTTTGTCGGACTGTGTGCCCAGCCCGTGATGGCGCAAACAATCGAAGATGCGCTGGCCAAGGCTTATCTGAATAATCCGACGTTGCTTTCAACGCGTGCCGGATTGCGGAGTACCGATGAAAGCGTGCCGCAGGCACTGGCTGATTGGCGCCCAAGTGTTGAGGTCACTTCCTCCCTTGGAGCTGAAGCTGTAGCTAGCAACACCTCAACAGGTACAGATCGCAACCAAAGCCGCCGCCCGAAGGACCTTGGGGTTTCGGTGACGCAACCGTTGTTTCGCGGCGGTCGGACCTTGGCGGCGACAAGCGGTGCTGAGAACGATATACGCGCGGCACGCGCAAGGTTGCTGGATACTGAGCAGAATATTTTGCTTCAGGCTGCCACGGCTTATTTGAACGTATACCGTGATCAGGCGGTGCTTCGACTGAACCAGAACAACGAAGAGGTTCTGCAGCGACAGCTAGAAGCAACGCGTGATCGTTTTGAAGTTGGGGAAATTACACGCACCGACGTCCACCAAGCCGAGGCACGTCTTGCCAGATCGAAAGCCGATCGAATCCAGTCAGCCGGTGATCTTGAAACGTCACGGGCCAATTACCTGAATATAGTGGGAGAACCGGCACCGGCGACGCTCAGGCTGCCGGAACGTGTCAGCGATCTTCCGGTGAGTGCTGAAGAAGCGGTGCGCATTGCGGTCGTCAATAACCCGGGCGTGATTGCTGCGGAGTTTGACCGCCGTTCTTCCATGGACAATGTCGACGAGGTTTGGGGGGAATTGCTGCCGGAACTTGAATTGACCGCCAGCAGCACACGTGAATTGCAAACCTCGACAGAGACCAGCGCCCGGACCACCCATGCGGTTACGCTTAATTTGACGATCCCGATCTATCAGCAGGGGGGCGTTTATTCACGCCTGCGTCAGGCCCGTCAGGATGCGGCTGAAAGTACGTTGGTGATCGATACGGAAAGGCGGGATGCTGCAGAAGCAGGGACACAGGCCTATGAAAGCTTGGTCACGGCACGTGCGCAAGTAGATGCCTTCCAGACTCAGATAGAAGCAAGTATTGTTGCCCTTGAAGGTGTGCAGCGTGAAGCAGCGGTTGGTTCCCGTACGGTTCTCGATATTCTTGATGCCGAGCAGGAACTGTTGGATTCGCGGGTTTCTCATGTCCGCTCAGAGCGTGACGAGCTTGTTGCTGCCTATGAACTTATGTCGGCGTTGGGCCGGCTGACAGCAAAGGATTTAGGGCTTTCGGTCGATCTATACGATCCGCGTGAACATTATAATGAAGTCCGGGACAAGTGGTTCGGGGGAACCAGCTCGGGTGGCGTTAAATAACTAATGAAGCTCGGGGGCGACAGTCCCGAAGTTTTCGTTATGATTACGGTTTGTTAACCGTCTTTAGGCCATCTTCTAGGGATTGTTAACTTAAACAAGGGGCTAGACCCGCGCATGAGCGAAGAAGCTAACGCAGCCGGAGAAGACGGCGCCGAACCTTCGATGGAGGATATCCTCGCCTCGATCCGACGCATTCTTGCCGAGGAAGAGGATGAAGAAGGTGGCGAAGAAGCATCTGCTGCGCCAGAGCCTGCCCCTGAGCCAGAGCCTGCCCCTGAGCCAGAGCCTGCCCCTGAACCCGAGCCCGAGCCGATGCCGGAACCCGAGCCTGCTCCTGAACCGGAACCCGAGCCGATGCCGGAACCTGAGCCAGAACCAGAACCTGTAATGGCGCCACCGCCGCCACCACCACCGCCACCACCGCCTCCTCCACCCCCGATGCCTTCGGAAATGGAGGAAATACTGCAACTCACACCGGATATGGTGGCGATGCCGGAATTGGTGTCGACACCGACATTCCAGTCGGGTGCGGATATGCTCTCCGAATTGGCAAAGGCAATCCTTGATCAGCGTGACCTGTCTGTGGGCGGAAGCCACGACATAACGCTTGAAACCATGGTCAGGGAAATGCTCAAGCCGATCCTGCGCGAGTGGTTGGACCGGAACTTACCGTACCTGATCGAACGGTTGGTCAAGAAAGAAATCGACAAAATGATCAACCGTGCGGAACGGCTCGACAGCTAAAGCTTTCCAAATTTAACTGTAAACGTTGATCCGACCGGTTGGCGGCGCTAAAACCATGCGCTTCATGCAACGGCGACGACTGGAGGCCTCCGGCTATGCTGGAAAAAACCTATCGATCAGACGAGATCGAGCGGAAACGATACGAAGAATGGGAAAGTGACGGTGATTTCGCTATTGGCGGTTCGCGTGCCAATGCCGAGCCATTCACGATTGTCATTCCACCGCCGAACGTCACTGGCAGCCTGCATATGGGCCATGCCCTCAATAATACGCTGCAGGATATCCTGATCCGCTATCGCAGGATGCAGGGCCGCGATGCGTTGTGGCAGCCAGGGACCGACCATGCCGGGATTGCCACGCAAATGGTTGTTGAGCGGCAAATGGCCGAGGAAGGCATGAACCGTCACGATCTCGGCCGTGAGAAGTTCATTGATCGTGTCTGGAAGTGGAAAGCGGAATCCGGCGGGACAATTACATCGCAACTGCGCCGTCTGGGCGCGTCGTGCGACTGGTCACGTGAACGCTTTACCATGGATGATGGCCTTTCAGCAGCGGTAACCAAGGTCTTCGTTCAGCTGTACAAGGAAGGTCTCATTTACCGCGACAAGCGCCTGGTTAACTGGGATCCGAAATTGCATACGGCAATTTCAGATCTTGAGGTCGAACAGCGCGAAACCGTCGGTAAGATGTGGTATTTCAAATACCCTATCGAGGGACGTGAAGGCGAATACGTGACTGTCGGTACGACACGCCCCGAAACCATGCTGGGCGACACCGGTGTCGCCGTGCATCCGGAAGATGAGCGCTACAAGGACCTTGTCGGACAGAACTGCATCCTGCCGATCGTCGGGCGCAAGTTGCCGATCGTTGCAGATGATTATGCCGATCCGGAAAAAGGTACTGGTGCTGTCAAAATGACGCCGGCGCACGACTTCAACGACTTCGAAGTCGGCAAACGTCACCATCTGAAGATGGTCAACGTCATGGATGCCAATGCGCACCTGAATGAAAACGTGCCGGAAGCTTATCAGGGGCTCGACCGTTTCGTGGCGCGCGACAAGGTCGTTGCAGAAATGGAGCAGTTGGGTCTTCTGGAAAAAATCGAAGACAATCCGATGACGATTCCGTATGGCGACCGCTCAGGTGTCGCCATCGAACCGTGGCTGATGGACCAGTGGTTCGTCGACGCCAAGACTCTTGCCGGACCGGCAATTACGGCGGTCGAGCAAGGCAAGACCAAGTTCGTGCCGCAGAACTGGGAAAACACCTATTTCGAATGGATGCGCAATATTCAGCCATGGTGTATTTCGCGTCAAATCTGGTGGGGCCATCAGATTCCGGCTTGGTTCGGCCCTGATGGCGAGGTCTTCGTCGAGGAAAGCGAGGAAGCCGCTAAAGCCGCTGCCCGCGATGCGGCTGGTCAGGATATCGAGCTGACACGCGATCCTGACGTGCTGGATACGTGGTTTTCATCGGCGTTGTGGCCGTTTTCCACGCTGGGCTGGCCGGAACAGACACCGGAACTGGATCGCTATTATCCGACCGATGTGCTGATCACGGGTTTTGACATCATCTTCTTCTGGGTCGCGCGGATGATGATGATGGGCCTGCATTTCATGGACGAAGTCCCGTTCCATACGGTTTATATCCATGCCCTTGTGCGTGACGAGCACGGTCAGAAGATGTCGAAATCGAAGGGCAACGTCATCGACCCGCTGGAACTGATCGAGAAATACGGTGCCGATGCTCTGCGTTTCACCCTGACGGCGTTCGCCGCCCAGGGCCGGGATGTGAAGTTGTCGGAAAGCCGCGTCGAAGGGTATCGGAATTTTTGCACCAAGATCTGGAACGCAGCCCGTTTCTGCGAGATGAACGAGTGCAAGCCGGTCGATACGTTCGATCCGGCGGCCGTGACGGAACCCTTGAACAAATGGATCGTCGGCAAGGTCGTTGAATGCGAACACAAGACCCGCGAAGCCGTCGAAGGGTATCGTTTCAACGATATCGCCAGCGCGCTATACCAGTTTACCTGGGGGACATACTGCGACTGGTATCTGGAACTCATCAAGCCCGTGTTGCAGGGCGATGATGAGGCGGCGAAGGCGGAGACGCGGGCCACCGCGGCATGGGCGCTGGATCAGGTGCTGGTGCTGGCGCATCCGGTCATACCGTTCATTACCGAGGATTTATGGCAGTCGATTACGTCAGACAGGACGCAGCGGTTGATCGAAACCGCATGGCCTGAATACGACGATGCCCTTATTGACGAGGCGGTGGATGCCGAAATCGACTGGGTCGTGCGCCTGATTACGCAAATCCGCCAGGTGCGTTCGGAAATGAACGTTCCGCCGTCGGCAAAAGTGCCGATGTTCCTGAAAGACCCCGGCAAGCAGGCAGAGGCGTTCCTGCAGACGCACCGTGATCTGATTTTGCGTTTGGCGCGCCTGGAAAATGCGGATGTTTTGACGGGCGAAGTGCCGAAAGGCGCCGTTCAGGATGTTCTCGATGAGGCGACGATTATCCTGCCAATAGCCGAGGTGATCGACCTTGATGCGGAACGGGCACGCCTTGAACGCGAGATTGCCAAACAGGATAAGGAAATCCAGCGTTTCGAGGGCAAGCTCGGCAATGAGAAATTTATTGCCAACGCGCCTGAAGATGTTATCGAAACAGAACGTGAGCGCTTGGCTGAGGCCAAACAGGTCCGTGAAAAGCTTGAAGAAGCACACAACCGACTTTCCGCCGTTGGCTGACGCTTTTGTCCTCTGAATATTTAGGGCTCAACAAGGGGTTATGGATATGGATAAAGACATGCAGGCAATCGCCGATCAGGTGATTGAAATTGTTACGGTCTACGGGATTGATGTATTCGGCGCCCTGGCGATCCTGATCATCGGCTGGATGGCGGCCGGATGGGTCCGGAGTGTTGTCGACCGCGGTCTAGGGAAAGTCCCGAACATGGATTCGACCCTGCGGCCGTTCCTGTCGAATATCGTACGCTGGACCATTCTGGCTTTCGTTATTGTTGCCGTGTTGGGCCAGTTCGGCGTCGAGACAACCAGCATCATCGCCGTCTTGGGTGCCGCAGGTCTGGCTATTGGTCTGGCCCTGCAGGGAACACTGGCGAATGTTGCGTCCGGTGTGATGCTGTTGATCTTGCGCCCGTTCAAGGTCGGTGACTTCGTTGCTGCCGGTTCGCTTTCCGGCACTGTCGTCGAAATAGGTCTGTTTACCAGTGAGCTGAAGACAGCGGACGGCATCTACATCATGGCGCCGAACTCGCAAATCTGGAATCAGGTGATTACCAACTATGGCCGCAATCCGACGCGGCGTATCGATATCGTTGTCGGGATTGCCTATGACGACAACATCGACGATGCACAGAACGCCCTGCAGAAGCTGATGGAAGATAATGATCTGGTGCTGGCAGAGCCGGCGCCCATGACCATGGTCATGGCGTTGGCCGACAGCTCGGTCAATATCAACATCCGCTGCTGGGTGAACACGGCCGATTACTGGAATGCGCTCTGGTCGCTGAACAAGGGGGCGAAGGCCGCCGTTGAAGATGCCGGTTGCTCAATCCCGTTCCCGCAGCGCGACGTGCACCTGTTCAACGAGGGGATCGGTTGATCCACTCCGGTTATTGCTGAATACGACGGCCCGGCAGATTCGCCGGGCCGTTTTCGTTCCAGCCCCTGATAACCACTTGGTAAGCAGATTCTGTTATACTTACACGATGGAGAAGTCTGCACCCGCACCAACCTTGTCGGCGAATTCAACCGCAGAAGACCGCGCCGATTACATCGTTGCGCGCCTTGAGCAATTCATTCGCGAGGGCCGCAAGGATGAACAGGGCATGTCTTTCGACAAGTGGAAGCAGATGGCGCGCTCGGAAATCGCCATCGCCGTTGCCGAGGCGGAAATGTCACAACAGCACGACGAACTGCATTCCAAGCGGGTGCTGTTCGTTGCCGCGTCATCGATGATTACCATCGGGTTTTGGGGCACGGTCGCGAGCATGGACAAGATCGAATATCTGGTCGGTGCCGTGATCTGCGGATTGGCCGGTATTCTGCTTATCCTTGCCGTCGGCGACTGGCGGATTCGCAACTGGTCGGAACGCCGCGAAGCCAAAAAACGCCGGGAAATCCTGGGCCGGATCGAAAGCCTCAACCGTCGTATCAAACGCCTGGAAAAAGAACTCAACGCCGAGGCCGATGAATACGAGGACCTGCTCAAGAAAGCCCGTAAAAGCAGGGGTGCACTTAGTTTCGGCGAAGGGGCTTAAACGACCTTGTCCAGAGCGGCCACCAGCTGCTCAGCATCCTCGAGCGTGTTGTAGTGCGCCATGGAACAGCGGACGACACCGTCATCTGCATCGATGCCGACGGCCTCTACGAGGCGCCGGGCATAAAAATCGCCGTGCCGTATGCCGATTTTATCTGCCGATACACCCAGCGCGATAGATTCCGAGCTTTTGCCCTCTGCGACAAAAGAAAATGTCGGCGCACGCGCGCCGGTGTCCGCGCTCTCGCGGCCGATCAGCCGGACATTGCCCTTTGAGGCCGCCCAATCGATGAAAATCTTAGCCAGATCGCCTTCGTGGCGGGTAAACAACTCATACACAGCACGTGTTCTGGAAAACAGATCATTGGGTAGATCATCCAGGTGTTCGGCGGCGACGGCATTGATGTAATCTGAAATGCCGCTCAGCGAGGCGATAATTTCATGCTGCGGCCCGGCCGGATTCATCTTGTACGATGTTGCTGTTTCCGGAATGAAGTAGTGGTGTCGGCTTTTCGCTTCGAGCAGCAGGTCTTTCTTCCCATACAGCAGGCCGATGTGCGGCCCATAGGTCTTGTAGAGACTGAAAGCGTAGAAATCGACATCCCAGTCTTTAACATCGACAAAGCGGTGTGGCGCATAGGCGACCCCGTCGGCGCAAACCAGCGCACCGGCTTCGTGCACGCGTTTCGTGATCGACTTTACGTCACAGATATCGCCGGTGATGTTCGAAACATGGGGGAGGGCGACGAGACGTGTTTTCTCGCTCAGCAAACGGTCGAGGAGATCGATATCAAGCTGCGCCGTATCCGGATTGACCGGCCATTCGACAATGCGGATGCCGGTCTCGGCAAGTCTGCGCCAGGGACCGGAATTGGCTTCGTGATTGAGGTTGGTGACGATCACCTCATCGCCTTCTTGCCATAGTGGACGTAGCGAACGCGAAAGGACATCGATATTGGCTGAGGTCGACGGACCGATCACGACTTCGTCCACATCGGCACCGATCATGTCGGCCATGCTACGGTGCCCCGTATCCATGCGTTCCTGCGCCAGCGCGCCGGCAGGAAAGGGGCCGCCCGGTTGCACCTGGCATTCGGTCATGTAAGCCGTCAGGCGCTGAATGACGCTGTTCGGCACAAAGCTGCCGCCGGCATTCTCGAAAAAGGCCCATTCCCAGCACTGAGATGGAAACTGCGCCCGGCAGAAGTCGACGTTGAGTTTGGTTTCTTCTTTGCTGCGTCCGAACAAGGTGCTCTCCCGTAGGTCATTTATCCACGGGCGATTATCAACCTCCAAGCCGGTCTGGCAATGCTGCTCAGGCGAGAACCATGATTAATGCCGAGGCGGCGGCTGTCCAGAGTGCGAAAAAGGTCAGCACCATGCCGGCAACGCGCAGTCTCATGCCGATCGGTGTGAACAGGAAACAGCAGGCATGTAGGACGCGGCCGAGCAGCAACATGATGCCGCAGGTATGCAGGACAGCGGGCATGACGCCGCTCAGCTCGGCAACGCCGATGGACAGAAGTGCCAGCGGTGCATATTCGGCAAAATTGGCGTGTCCGCGGATAATGCGCGCAAAGTCCTGTTTGCCGCCATCACCAATGGAAATCCGGCGTCGGCGACGATGACCGATGATGGTAAATGCCATGAACGAATACAGGGCGACGGCGCAGGCAAGGTAGATCGGCGTGACTGAAAGCATGGCGGACATCCTTGACAATTAGTAACTATAGAAATAATAGTTACTATTAATTATGAGGGGCAAGTGTTATATTCCTCAAATGAGCAAGACACTCGATCCGAAGTGCCCGGTTGCACGCACTCTCGATATCATTGGGGAACGTTGGACGATCCTGATCCTGCGCGATCTGTTCATGCAGGGGCCACGACGCTTTCAGGATCTGCAAAATTCCTTGTCGGGGATTGCGCCGAATACCATATCGGCACGTATCAAGACGTTGGAAGAAGCGGGCGTTGTGGAACGAAAATTGTATTCGGAACATCCGCCGCGCGCCGTTTATTCCCTGACCGAACGGGGGCTGGCGTTGAAACCTGCACTTTTGGCGCTCCGCGACTGGGGAGAGAAATACACCGAAGGTCCACCGGCACCACGCCTGAAGCCCGGCAATCGGATTGAAAGCCCTGTCAGCGTCGATTAGATTGCCGATTAACAACGACATATATCCTGGGAGGATATGAAATGCCCGATTATCGTTCACGCACTTCTACGCATGGCAAAAACATGGCCGGCGCGCGCGGTCTTTGGCGCGCCACAGGCATGAATGATGATGATTTCGGCAAGCCGATCATCGCCATCGCCAACTCGTTCACCCAGTTCGTGCCGGGGCATGTGCACCTCAAGGACCTGGGCCAGCTCGTTGCACGCGAAATCGAAGCTGCGGGCGGTGTCGCCAAGGAATTCAACACCATTGCCGTCGATGACGGGATCGCCATGGGGCACAACGGCATGCTGTATTCGTTGCCGTCGCGTGAACTGATCGCCGACGCCGTCGAATACATGTGCAACGCGCATTGCGCCGACGCCGTGGTCTGCATTTCCAACTGCGACAAGATCACACCGGGCATGCTGATGGCTGCCATGCGCCTCAATATCCCCGCTGTGTTCGTCTCAGGCGGGCCGATGGAAGCGGGCAAAATGGACGTCGACGGCAAGGAACAGAAGGCTGATTTGATCGACGCCATGATCCATGCTGCCGCGCCGGAAACATCCGACGAAGACGCACTGAAATACGAACGTTCCGCCTGTCCGACCTGCGGATCTTGCTCGGGGATGTTTACGGCCAATTCCATGAACTGTCTCGCCGAGGCGATCGGTCTGGCGTTGCCGGGCAACGGCAGTGTGCTAGCGACGCATTCGGATCGCAGGGAGCTGTTCCTGCGCGCCGGCCGGACGATTGTCGATATCACCAAGCGCTACTATGAAAACGATGACGAAAGCGTCCTGCCGCGCAATATCGCCAACCGGCGCGGTTTCGAAAATGCCATGACGGTGGACATCGCCATGGGCGGATCGACCAATACGATCCTGCACCTGATGGCCATGGCCCAGGAAGGCGAGGTCGACTTCGGCATTCACGACATTGACGGTCTGTCGCGCAAGGTGCCGCACCTGTCGAAACTCTCACCCTCGACGAACCTCTATCACATGGAAGATTTCCATCGTGCCGGCGGTATTCTCGCCATCATGGGGGAGCTGGACCGGGCCGGCTTGCTGCACAGGGACAGTACGACGGTGCATATGCCGACCATCGGCGAGGCCATCGACAAGTACGATATCATGCGCAGTGATGACGAGGACGTTCGCAAGTTCTATCTGGCGGCGCCCGGAAACGTGCGCACGGTTGAGGCTTTCAGCCAATCCAAGCGCTATAATTCGCTCGATACAGACCGTGAAAACGGCTGCATCCGATCCGTCGAGCATGCTTATTCGAAGGATGGGGGCCTTGGTGTGCTGTACGGCAATATTGCGCTCGAAGGCTGCGTTGTGAAGTCGGCCGGTGTGCCTAAGGAATGCCTGACGTTCAAGGGGCCGGCGCGTATCTGTCACAGCCAGGACGAAGCGGTTGCCAAGATCCTGGGGGGTGAAATTCAAAAAGGCGATGTGGTTGTCGTCGTCTATGAAGGCCCCAAGGGCGGCCCGGGGATGCAGGAAATGCTGTACCCGACCAGCTACATCAAGTCGATGGGGCTTGGAAAGGACTGCGCGCTGATTACGGATGGACGCTTCTCCGGCGGCTCCAGCGGCCTTTCCGTTGGTCACGTCAGCCCCGAAGCGGCCGAGGGCGGTGCTATCGGTCTGATCGAAGAGGGAGACATCGTCGAGTTCGATATCCCGTCACGTAAAGTGAACCTGCTTATCGACGATGCCGAAATGCAGCGCCGCCGCGATGCCATGAACGCCAGGGGACCGGAAGCCTGGAAGCCGAAGCGGAACCGGGTGGTGTCGCAGGCGTTGAAAGCATACGGCCTGCTCGCGACGTCGGCGTCCCGAGGTGCTGTGCGCGATGTCTCGCAGATCGAACGATTGAAACAGGCAGCGGAGTAGGATGGATGATCGAAGTCACGCCGTTAGAAAATGAAGCCTTCGGCGCTGTTGTTTCGGGCGTTTCCACCGACAAGCCGCTGACATCCGATGAAATCGAGACCATCAAGGATGCACTGGCCGAGCATACGGCTGTCGTTATCAACGATCTTGCCGAGGACCCGGCGTGGCTACTGGCGCTAGGCCGTGGCTTCGGGCCGCTGCAGCCGCATATCCTCGATCAGTATCACCACCCGTTGTCGTCCGAAATGTCGGTCATTACCGCCAACATGGGCAATCAGGAAAGTCGCACGACCAAGAAACCGGCGGGGGCATTCTGGCATTCCGATCAGTCTTATCTCGCGCACCCGTCGGATGCGATCATGCTTTATTCGACGCATGTGCCGACAGACGGCGGCGATACCATGGTCGCGAACACGCAACTCGCCTATGACGCATTGCCGGACGCCATGAAAAAGCGGATCGAAGGTCTGGTCGGTATTCACCGCTATGGTTACCGGGGCGGCGAGGCGGTGACGAACCTGAACGAAGAGCAGCGCAAGAAAACGCCGGACGTCGAGCATCCGGTGGTGCGCACGCACCCGCGGACAGGCAGGAAAATCCTTTACGTCAATCCCGGCTTTACCATGAGCATCAAGGGCATGGCGCCGGAAGAAAGCGATGCCTTACTGGAAGAATTGTTCGAGCACGAACTCAAGGCGGAATTCCGCTACACACACAAGTGGTCGAAAGGGCAACTTGCGATCCTCGACAATCGGCAATCCATGCATTGCGCGGTGGCGGGTTACAAGGACCCCATGCGGAAGCTCAGGATGATTGTCGGCTGTACCGACGCGGAAATTCTGGCGGCTTAAACCCGCTCGCGCTTAGCCTTGAGCCAATCAAGACGGCGTTCGAGATCTTCGATCTCACGATCCAGCCACTCGACCAGATGAACCGAATCTTCGGCATGGTAAGCGCGAAGATCCTCAAGTCGGGCCAGTTCATTCTCAACGGAATCCGACAGAAGATCGAGCTGCAATAAGCGTTCATCTTCATTCAGCAGGTCCATGAAACGGAACTTCAGAGCGATGACCAGTTTGTTCAGGTCATTCTCGGCCGTTTTGATTCGGGCTTTGAGGAGAACCTTCAGCTCAGCCTGGCCCTCATGGGTGATTTCCAGTACGGCCTTGTCTTTCTCCCCGGATATCGGCGTGACCAGACCTTCATGCTTGAGCAGCTCAATGGACGTCCCCAATACATCCAGCGAAGGCCCCATGACGTGGGTCACGAAATGGCGCACCCCGGCGGCAAGTTCGGCATAAGCTATCGGCCCGTCGGCAAGGATGCCAAGGGCGCACAGCCGCGTCGCTTCTTTCGGTGTCAGGGTGTTATCGGCGTACATTGCTCACTCCGGTTACGTCCATGTATATAGTCCTGAATACGTTACAAGTCCATGAACGGATTATCGCGGCACATGAAGATTATGCGTCGCGTAGGCCTTGTTCGACTACCCAGGCTTCTGTCTCATCGAGAGATTTTGCAGCAATATCAAAGATTTCGTCTATTTCTTCATCCGTCGTGATGAGTGGCGGGCAGAAGGCGAGATTGTCGCCGATGGCGCGGACGATCAACCCGTTTTCAAGGCATCGGGCTTCAACTGCCGGCCCGACCTTGTCGGAAGCCTCGAACGGTGTTTTCGATGCCTTGTCCTTCATCACTTCGAGGGCCCCCATCAAACCGCAAGCGCGCGCGTTCCCGACAAGCGGGTGCTCGCCCAATTTGGCGATTCGATCCTGAAAATGGCCCATGACGGACCGGACATGCCCGACAATGTCGCGTTCTTCGTAGATCTTCAGGGTTTCCAGCGCCACTGCAGCGGCAACAGGATGCCCGCCGTAGGTCGATCCGTGCCCGAAGATGCCGAGCTTCTCACTCTGACTGACCAGTGCCTGATAAACCTTGTCGGAGATCATCAGCGCCGAGATCGGCAGATAAGCGGACGACAACTGCTTTGCGCAGGACAGGAAATCAGGATCGAGGTTGAAAGTTTCCGTTCCCCACATGTTGCCGGTGCGTCCGAAACCGTTGATGACTTCGTCGGCAACCAGCAGTACGTCATACTTCTTCAGAACCTTCTGGATTTTTTCATAGTAGGTCTTCGGCGGAATAATGACTCCGCCGGCACCCATGACAGGCTCGCAGAACATCGCGGCGACGGTATCGGGACCTTCGTCGAGGATCATTTTTTCCAGGTCCTCGGCACAGCGGGTGGCGAATTCCTCCTCGCTTTCACCATCCTTGCCTTCGCGGTAATAGTGCGGCGCGGTTGTGTGCAGGATGCGGTCGATCGGCAGATCGAAATCGCCGTGCAGATGCGGGAGCCCCGTCAGGCTGGCCGAGGCCACAGTGACACCGTGATAGCCGCGCAGGCGTGAAATGATCTTTTTCTTTTCCGGTTTGCCGATGGCGTTGTGATAATACCAGATCAGTTTCACGGCGAGATCGGTCGCTTCCGAACCTGAGTTGGCGAACAATACCTTGGACAAGCGCCCGGGGGCGATCGAAACAAGCTTTTCAGCCAGATCGATGACCACGTCCGCAGAACGGTGATTGAAGCCGTGATAATAGGCAAGCCGGCCCATGGCTTCGGTCGCGGCGTCAATCAGGCGTTGCTCGCCGAAACCGAGGCTGACGCACCAAAGTCCGGAAAGCCCTTCGATATAGCTTTTGCCGCTATCGTCGAAAACACGAATACCGGCACCACGATTGATCACCAAGGGACCTTTTTCCTCGTGTGCCTTAAGATTGGTATAGCCGTGTACGTGATAGGCGATATCACGGGCTTGCGCGGAATTGCCGATGGCGGTCATAGTGTCCTCCAGTAAAGAGATGTAGCTAACGCTGACAGATTAAATCTAGGTTATCCTTGGCCCTTCTTTTCTGGGCCTGCAAGGAAGAAAATTTAGAATTGATCTATATCATGGTTAGAATTCGGCCATATTAGTTCAATAAGCCAAGCCAGTTAGGTGATCGGGAAAGGGAGAGTGACATGGCGGTAAAGGATATTCTTGTACATTTAAACGGGGCCGATAGTGGCCAAGCGGTCGTTGAGGCTGCGGTCGGCTTGGCTGAACGTCATCAGGCAAGGCTTGTCGGCTTGTTTGCCGGGGTCCCATATGACATGCCGACATATGTCATCGCCCAACTTCCCGCAGAAGTAATTACGGCGCATCAGTCGCATGTCGAGGAAAGTGCAAAGAATACAGCGGACATGTTTGAGAAAATATGTGAAGCGAATGGCATCTCCCACGATTATCGCGAAGGTGACTGGCGCGAACCGGTCGATGAAACCGTCTGCATGCATGCGCGTTATGCCGATATGGTGATGATCGCACAGCCCGCGAGTGATAGCGCGGTCGCGCATGCCCGTGAAGTTGCTGACAGGATTGTTCTCGGCTCTGGCGCCCCGGTTATTATTATTCCGCCTGCTTCTCCAAAAGCCAGCATTGGTGATCGTGTCGTTGTTGGTTGGGACGGTAGCGCTCATGCTGCACGTGCCATTCGCGATGCTTTGCCGATCCTGGAAACCGCTTCATCTGTGAAGGTGCTTGCCGTAGATCCGAAACCGGGCCGTTACGGCCTGGGCGATCTTCCTGGTGCGGATCTTGCGGCGTTCTTGGCAACCCATGGCGTCACTGCCGAGGCAGACCACCGTAAATCGGTCGGTGGCGACATTGGTGCCACGTTGCTGAACGAAGCGGCGGACTATGGCGCCGACCTGATCGTGTCGGGTGGTTACGGTCATTCGCGGCTGGGTGAACTGTTGCTGGGCGGCGTGACGGATACGCTGATGGAACAGGCAACCGTCGCGGTGCTTATGTCGCACTAAGCCATACGTACTATTTCGTACGTATGCTGTTTTGATGAGCGGCGGATCGGTTAATGCCTGTCTGCCGCTCTTCTGTTTCGTGCACGGGGATCAAGAGCATCCTGCAGGCCGTCGCCGACAAAGTTGAAAGCAATTACGGTCACGAAAATCAGCAGCCCGGGATAGAACGCAAGGCCGGGGGATTCCCATATGGTTTCCTGCGCGCCGGTCAGCAGGTTGCCCCAGCTCGGCAGTGGCGGCTGTATGCCGAGGCCGAGAAAGCTCAACACCGATTCAAGTAAAATCACATTGCCCACCGATAATGTCGTGGCGACGATGATCGGGGACGCCAGATTGGGCAGGATGTGCCTGAGTACTATACGCATCGCACCGGCACCCTGGGCCCGCGCCGCGAGTATGTAGGGGCGGGTCTTGAGGCTCAGGGTTGAAGCCCGCACAAGCCGGGCGACGGTCGTCCACCCGACCAGCGCGACGATGGCGATGATCCGGTACAGGCTGAGGTTCTCGGAGCCGAGCAGGCTCGTCGATAGCCCCAGTTTTCCAAGATCGACGGCAGCCAGCACAATCAGGAGCGGCAGCACGGGCAGGGCAATCACACCGTCAGTAACGCGCATAATCAGGGCATCGATACGCCCACCTGCGTAACCGGCACCCAATCCGACGGCAGTGCCGATAATGGCCGCGGCGATGGTTGCCGTCAGCCCGACGAACAATGAAACCCGTCCTCCGTAAAGCAGCCTGACCAGGACATCGCGGCCAAGTTCGTCGGTGCCGAGCGGATGCGCCGGAGATGAAGGTGCATACCGAAGAAATAGATCGACGGCCTCGGCATCGACGCCGAGCAGCGTTTCGATGACCGGGGCCAACAACGACAAGACAACGAGCACGAAAAGAACAATGGCGCTGGCAACGGCCAACCGGTGTCGCATGAAGCGATCCAGTAAGGCACGGGCCGGTGTTTCAAAGGCGAGGGTGGTGCTGTTGCTCATGCATCCATCTCCTCGTAGCTGATGCGGGGGTCTAGTCCGGCATATGCGACATCGGCAAGCAGATTGCCGATCAGCGTCAGTGCCGTCGCCAGTAACAGTCCGACAAGTGCCAGATTGTAATCGTTCCCCATGACGGCGTCATAGATCAGCTTGCCCATGCCCGGATATGCAAACACGGTTTCAGTGATCAGTGCGCCCGAGAACAGCACGCCAAGATCAAGGGCGATCACCGTGACGACCGGGATCATGGCGTTCCGCAGCGCATGTCCGAGGACGATTCGGCTTTCGCTCAATCCCTTGGCGCGCGCGGTGCGGATGTAATCCTGACGCAGGGTCTCGATCATCGAGGCGCGCATGTAACGGGTATGCCCACCGATGCCGGCAATGGTCAGGCTGGCGACGGGCAGGATCAGATATTGCAGACGTTCCCAAAGCCCGGCGACACCGGCGGAATCCGCTGTGCCGCCTGCCGGTAGCCAGCCCAGGGTTACGGCGAAAACGAGGATAAGCAGAATGCCAAGCCAGAACGGCGGCATGGAGATACCGGCAAAGGCCGCCAGATTGATGCCGTAGTCGGCCAGTGAGTATGGCCGCGTGGCGGCGAAGATGCCTGCCGGAAGCGCAATCGCCAGGGCCAGCGCGAGACTGGTAATCAGCAGGATCAATGTGTTCGACAAGGCAGGCCAGATTGCTTGCCAGACAGGTTGCGCATACAGCCTTGAATACCCAAAGTCTCCCGTCAGTGCAGCGCCAAGCCAGTTCGCATATCGTGACCACAAGGGTTGATCGAGGCCATAGATAGCGCGAAGCCGGGCCGCATCCTCCGATGTGATTTTAGGATCGGCGGAGATCATCAGGTCGATCGGATCCCCCGGCATCAGGCCGATCAGGCCATAGATGATGACAGACATGACGAACAGCACGATCAGGGAATGTACGGTGCGGCGGATCAGAAACGCGGACATGGTTCAGACTAGCACCCGGCATGCCTCGGCGGGAACCGAAAGTAAATGAGACAGGATTGCTGGAAAGACCGCTATTTCTTCACCGCCCAGTTCTCGACCCAAAGCGTCGGAGGGAACTGGTGGCCGGTCGGCTCCAATCCGGAGAGCCACTTCGGGAGGATGTAGGAATTAGCCCGAAAGTATAGCGGCAGTGCCGGAAGTTCGGTCGCGTATATATGCTGCAGACGCCGCCAGAGTTCGCGGCGCTTGTCGCGGTCCAGTTCGACCTCGATTTGTTCAAGCAGCATGTCCATCTCGGCATTTTTGAAGCCGGTATAGTTCTGGCCGCTCCAGTTGTTGTCCTCTGTCGGGATTTCATTTGAATGCAGGGTCGTGCGCGGCACGCTTTCCGGCGCCGAAATCCAGGCGAACATGGCCATGGCCGGGAACTTCCGCTTGGTCACCGTTTCGCCGAAGAACACACGTGCAGGCTCATTGCGAATACGGGTATTAATACCGGCGGCTTTCCACTGACTTTGCAGAACCTGTTCAACCAGCTCACGGGTCCGGTTGCCAGCCGTGGTCATGATCTCGAACACTAGCGGATCACCGGCGGCATTCATGCGCATGCCGTCCTGGTTCTTCGTCCAGCCAGCGTCGTTCAGCAAGGCATCGGCTTTCGCAGGATCAAAACTGTATGTCGGCACGTCCTCTGCATAGACCCAATCGAGCGGGTTGATGCTTGAATTTGCAACCGGCTGCTTGCCGCCAAACAGACGCACCGAGATGGCGCTGCGGTCGATGGCATACATAAGGGCCTGTCGTACACGCCTGTCCTGAAGGACGGGGTTGTCGAACATCAGGTCAATGTGCTCGTAAACAAGTCCCGGCTTATAGAGGACCGTGAATTTACGACCGTGGCGTTTCTCGAAAGCCAGTGCTTGATCGACGTTGAGTCCCAGACCGCCTGAAATCATGTCGATTCCACCTGACAGCAAATTCGCTTCCAGCGTCGTCGTGTTTTCGATAACGCGAACCGTGATTTTATCGAAAGCCGGTTTTTTGCCCCACCATTTCGGATTGCGCTCGAAGACCATGTGCGAACCGGTCTTCGCCTGTGTCATGAGGTATGGGCCCATATAGAGACCGGGGTTCATGGGATCGGTGTCAAAGGCGGTTTGCGTTTTGTAGGCTTCAGGTTCTCTGAACTTCTTACGTTCGATATGCGCCGGCAGAAGGCTCATCGTCGAGATGTCATTGTAGTCGAAAGTGCGGCGGTCAACGTGCATGGTGAACTTTCTGTTGTCGACGCGGTCTATCGCAAGTATGCGACGGTAACCTTCGCTCGAGGCAACGCCGGATTTCGGGTGCTTGCCGACCTCCCACGTGAATATCACATCGTCGACGGAGATTGGGGTGCCATCGCCCCAGACCGCGTCTTCGATGATGCTGTAGGTGACCGCAATGCCGTCTTTGCCGTCGGCGGTTTTTTCCAGTTTTGCGCCGCCGTTTTCAAGTGTCGGCAGGGATACACAAAGCAGACACACGGTTTTCCATTGCGCATCAATCGCCGTGATCGGACGGCGCGTCAGCCCGTGCACATAGGATTTCGCCAGCATGGAATCGATGTTCGGGTGAAACGTCGACGGGTATTGCGTAATGCCGATGACCAGATCGGTTTTTGCCGATACGTTTGGCGCTAACAACGCCATGCAAAGAAAAAATACCCCGAAAACCATATATTGCTTCAGCGATGTCATGCGACCTCCTTGTCACCCGGCGATACAGAGATTATCACGTGAAGGTCACCTGACCAGTCTGACGATCTGAAACAAGGACCCAGTATGACAAAAGGCGTAACGGTATTTGCGGACAATATACTTCTCGCAGAGGGCTGGGCGCGGAATGTCGCGATCGGTGTCGATGCCAGAGGCCATATCTCGGATATTTCGGTCAATGCGGCGTTTGAACCCGAGTTGATGGCCAGACTGCCGGGGCCGGCAATTCCGGGGATGCCGAACCTGCATTCACATGCGCATCAACGTGCCATGGCGGGCCTGAGTGAATACCGCGCATCGGGCGCAGGGGCCGAGGACAGTTTCTGGACATGGCGCGATGTCATGCATCGATTTGCCGAAATGGTAACACCGGAAATTCTCGAAGCCGTCGCATCGCAACTGTATGTCGAGATGGTGAAGGCCGGTTATACGGCGGTTAACGAATTTCATTATGTGCACCACGGTCCGGGTGGGGTGCCGTATGCGGACCCGGCGGAAATGTCGATGGCGCTGATCCGTGCCGCGACACGTGCCGGAATCGGGATCACGCTTATGCCGGTGCTTTATGAAACGGGCGGTTACGCCGGGCGCGAACCGAATCCGGGTCAGCGGCGGTTTATTTCCAATCCGGATCAACTTGTCGGCATTATCGAAGCGGTGCATGCCATTCACGCCGCCGATCCGCAGGTCCACATCGGCGTTGCGCCGCATAGCCCTCGTCAGGTGACACCGGAGGGAATGAGAAAGGTTATCGAGGGCCTGAGCGCACTGGAGGCGCATGCGCCGATCCATATTCATGTCGCCGAACAGGAAAAAGACGTTAGCGAGTCTGTCGAGTTCACTGGACTGCGGCCGGTTGAATGGGTCATGGAAAATTTCGATGTCGGGCCGCGCTGGTGTCTGGTCCATGCCACGCATCTGACGGAAAAAGAAGTAACGCAGATTGCCGGGTCCGGTGCCGTTGTCGGTTTGTGCCCGGCGACCGAAGCGAACCTGGGCGACGGAATTTTTCCGCTGCTGCCGTATCTCGAGCAGGGCGGGCGTTTCGGTATCGGTTCCGACAGCCATATCTCGATCAGTGTGGTCGAGGAATTGCGCTGGCTCGAATACGGGCAGCGATTGATCAAACGCAGGCGAAATCTTGCTGCCGCCGGGCCGGGTGAATCGACGGGTATGCGGCTTTATGACGATGCGCTCAGAGGCGGTGCACAGGCCTCGGGCCGCAGGCTTGGCAAGATCGGACTGGGTTGCCGGGCGGATTTTGTCGTGCTCGATCCGTCACACCCGCTTTTGGTCGGGCGCAGTGGCGACCGGATGATCGACTCCATGATTTTCAGCGGGAACTCGCCTTGCATTCAGGAAGTCTGGATTGCCGGTAAGCGCCAGGTTGTGGATGGGCGCCATATTCGTGAACGCGATACGTTGGATGTGTTCTCAAAGATTATAACGGCACTGGATTTCTGAGAACCGGGCCATTTTTTGCGGGAAATGGCCCTTTGTAAGCGTGACGCCTGACGTTATGTAATAGGGCCAATGAAAGACGAGGATTTCAATCCATGACCACGGATGCCCGTTCTGCCCGTTTGTCGCTGATTTTTTCCAGTATCGGCCATACTTACAGCCACCTGTTTCAGCCGCTCTACTATGTGGCGGTGCTGACGCTTGAGGATGAACTGGGCCTGAGCCATGGCGAGGCGATCCAATTGGCTGTCATGGGCGGGATGTTGTTCGGGTTCGGTGCGCCCGCCGCCGGCTGGCTGGGCGACAGGTTCGGTGCCGTGCCGATGATGTCGCTGTTCTATATCGGCACCGGTGTTTCGATGATTCTGACCGGGTTCGCGGTGGCCCCTTGGCAGATTATGGCGGCGCTGGCGCTGACCGGGCTTTGTGCCTCGATCTATCACCCGGTAGGGATTGCCTGGTTGATCCGTAATGCGAAAAATCGTGGCACGGCACTCGGCATCAATGGCATTTTCGGTGCGCTCGGGCCGACGATAGCAGCCCTCACGGCCGGGACCATCATCACCCTGATGGGCTGGCGCGCCGTGTTCATTATTCCGGGTGTGTTGATTCTGCTCACGGGCTTGTACTTCATTTTTCTCGTCGCGCGCGGTGTCATCGTTGAGAGTAAAGGCGACCGTACACCGACACCGCCCGCCGAAAAGAGCGACGCGTTACGGGTGTTCGCGGTTCTGGCGGTTTCCATGCTGTGTACGGGGGTCATCTATCAGGCGACACAGGCCGGTCTGCCCAAGACGTTTCAGATGCGGCTTGAAGATCTGTTTTCAAGCGGCGTTTTCGGTATCTCGACGCTGGTTGCAGGGGTCTTCTTTATTGCCGGCCTGATGCAGTTCGCGGGCGGCTGGCTTGCCGACAGGACCTCGCCGAAGCTGGTCTATATCGGCGCGTTCGCTGTGCAAATTCCGTTACTGATTTTGCTTGCCGATGCAGCCGGTCCGCTGGTGATCCTGATCGCGGTGATGACGATCTCGTCCAATAACGGTGCCTTGCCTGCCGAAAATGTCATCCTTGCCAGATATATTCCCCCGCACCGCCGTGCGCTGGCGTTCGGCTGCAAGTTCATCGTGGCTATCGGTTTTTCAGCGCTCGGTGTGCAACTCGAAGCCATGCTGTTCGACTATTCGGGCGAGTTTCACCTGTTGTTCACGGTGCTGGCGGGCATTTCGCTGGTCGGTGTGATTGCCGGATTGCTGTTGCCGTCTGACCGTCGGGCAGGTGCAGCAGCACAGCCTGCGGAATAATCAGTCGCTCATTGCCATATCCAGATCGCGGATCAGGTCATCCGCATCCTCAAGCCCAATGGAAAGCCGTATCGTCTGATTGGTTGCACCGGCGGCTTCGCGCTGCTCGTCGGTCAACTGGCGGTGCGTTGTCGACGCCGGATGCAGGATCAGTGATTTGGTGTCGCCTATGTTGGCGAGGTGCGAAAAGATGTTGATCTTTTCGACCATCTTCACGCCCGCTTCGAACCCGCCCTTGAGCCCGAAGGTAAATACCGCTCCTGCACCCTTGGGCAGATATTTTTTGGCCAGGTCGTGATACGGGCTGGACTTCAGCCCGGCGTAGCTGACCCAGTCGACGGCTGGGTGTCCTTCCAGGAATGCCGCGACCTTGAGCGCATTTTCCACATGCCGGTCCATGCGGACATGCAGCGTCTCGGTCCCGGTGAGCGTGTTGAAGGCATTGGTCGGCGATAACGCCGGGCCGAAATCCCTGAGTGCGACCGCACGGGCCTTCATGGTGAAGCCGAAATCACCGAAGGTCTCGTAAAACGTCAGGCCGTGATAGGCCGGATCCGGTTCCGTCATGGTCGGGTAGCCGGGCCCGCCCTTGGCGCACGTCCAGTCGAACTTGCCGCTCTCGACGATGACACCGCCGACCGATGTGCCGTGGCCCTGCAGGAACTTGGTCATGGAATGACAGACGATGTCCGCGCCCCATTCGAACGGGCGGCACAGATACGGCGTCGCCAGTGTATTGTCGACGATCAGCGGGATGCCCGCGTCCTTGGCGATGGCGGCAATGGCTTCGAGGTCGAGTACGACACCGCCGGGATTGGCCAGCACCTCGATAAAGATCGCCTTGGTTTTCGGCGTGATCGCGGCCTTGATGTTTTCAGGACTGGTGCAGTCAACGAACGTACAATTCCAGCCCAGCCGTTTGAAGCTTACGCCGAACTGGGTAATCGAGCCGCCATACAGATTCTTCGACGCAATGAAGTCGTCGCCGGGTTCCAATAACGTGAAGAAGGTCAGGAACTGCGCCGCATGACCGGAGCCGGCACAGACGGCGGCACGGCCGCCTTCAAGATTGGCGATGCGTTCTTCGAGCACCGACACCGTCGGGTTTGTCAGACGAGAATAGATAAAGCCGAAGGTCTGCAGGTTGAACAGGTCCGATGCATGTTCGATGTCATCGAACACATAGGACGTGGTCTGATAAATCGGCGTGGCGCGAGCGCCGGTAACCGGGTCCGGCTGCGCACCCGCATGTATGGTGCGGGTCGCGAAACCGTATTCGGGTGGGCCTTTTTTGGTGTCGCTCATGACGCGTTATCCAGTTCAAGTGTCATGCAGGTGCTGAATGGGTCTTCGACGTAATTGCCAAAAGGCGGGCAGGGGACGAAGCCGAATGAAGCATACAGACTGCGTGCGGGAAGAAAGTCATCGGTCGCGCCGGTCTCAAGGCTGAGGCGCTCGTAGCCGCGTTCGCGGGCTACATTCAGGATATGCTCGACCATGCGGCGGCCCAATCCCTGACCTCGGTTGGCGGCGGGGGTGTGCATGGACTTGATCTCTGCATGCACGGGATCGATTTCGCGCAAGGCACCGCAGCCGATCAGTTTGCCGTGCTGCCACATGGTCCAGAATGTGATTTCAGGTTTCCTGAGTGCTTCCAGATCGAGCGCATGCACGCTTTCAGGCGGCGAGATGGATCGCATGTGATCCAGATGTGCTTCGAGCAGGGCAGCGATCTCAGCTCCTAGCAGGTCATCCACGCGGATTTCGATTTGCGCATCGTTTGCGGATTTGTTCATCGAGGCTAAGCCGGAGCCTTGCGGCGTTTCGACGTGATGATGCCGGAATTGACGCCGGACCAGCCAAGCTCGCCAAACAGCCGCCCGTATTCGATTTTAGGACAACGGTCCATGATGACGATCAAGCCCGCGTCCTCTGCCCGTTTGGCGGCGTCTTCGTTAATCACGCCCAACTGCATCCAGATGATCTTGAGGTTTTTTTCGTCCTTGAGGGCAATCGCCTCATCGACAAGCTGACCGGCCGCTTCGGAATTTCTGAAGATGTCCAGCATGTCGATAGGCCCGGGCACGTCAGCCAGCGATGCATAGGTCATGCGGCCCCAGATTTCATTACCTGCGTGGCCGGGGTTTATTGGATGTACCTGATAGCCTTTGCCCTGCAGGTATTTCATGGCGAAGTTCGATGGCCGCACCCAGTTCGGGCTGGCCCCGGCCATTGCGATTGTACGGGTGTCCTTGAGGGTCCTGCGGATCAGGTCATCATCATAAACGAGTGCGCTCATCCCTTGAGACCCAGCCTTTCGCGTGCTTCCGAGACGCTGGCGACGTTGCCGCCAAGATCATTGACGATGCGACAGGCTTTCTCGACCAGTGCCGCGTTGGACGGCGCCATCACACCTTTTTCGAGCCAGATGTTATCTTCCAATCCGACGCGGGCATTGCCGCCCAGCAATACGGCAGCGGCGACCATGGGGAATTGAAAGCGCGAGATACCGAATGCCGACCACACCGCGCCTTCGGGCAGCATGTCGCGCATAAATTTCATGCTTTCGACCGTTGCCGGGGCAGCGTAGCTGATGCCGAGACAGAACTGGAAGTACGGCGGGGCGTCGATCAGTCCGTCGGCAATCATTTTCTTGGCGAGCACGATGTGGCCGGTATCAAAGACTTCCAACTCCGGCTTGGCGCCTGCCTTGCGCGCACGCTCCGCCATGATGGCCAGGTGATCCGGGTGGTTCAAAAAGACATGCTGGTTGAAATTCATGGTGGCGACGTCGAGCGAGCAGATTTCAGGCGACATTTCTTCGATATGCACGACACGCCGCTCCGGCGTTGCCATGGTGCTGTCGTCGGAAGCCTGACCGGGGATTTCAGGGTGCGGAATATATCGCGCCCCGGGACCGGTTGTCAGGTTGATGATGACGTCCGTGCCGCTGTCGCGGATGCGCTCGGTGGTTTCGCGGTATAAGGCCGGATCCATGCTCGGTTTTGTCGTTTCCGGATCACGCACGTGAATATGCACTATCGCAGCACCTGCCTTGGCGGCATCGATGGCGCTGGCGGCGATTTCAGCCGGTGTGACCGGGACGGCCGGGCATTTATCGGGGGTCGGCGCAGAGCCAGTGACGGCGCAGGAGATGATGGTCGACGGCATGAATGATTCCCTGAGAGTTGTTGTTGATTAAGTGTTTCGGTCCGGCCAATCGGGCAGGGGGGATTTGTGCAGAAAGCTGTCGATGGCGGCCTGCGTCGCATCCGCTTGCATGTTGCAGGTAATGGCCTGCCCCGCACGCGTGTAGGCGGCATCCATGCCTTCTTCGATCTGGCGATAGAACAGGTCCTTGCCCAGTGCCACCGCATCCGGGCTTTTCGATGCGATCTTGGCGGCCATGTTGTTTACGGCATCGTCCAGTTGCTCTGAAGGCACGGCGCGATTGATCAGCCCCCAGGCTTCTGCTTGTGCGGCCGGGATCATGTCACCGGTCATCAAAAGTTCCATCGCCTGCTTGCGGCCCATGTTACGGGTCACGGGAACAGATGGTGTCGAACAGTATAGCCCGACGTTGATTCCCGACGTGCCGAACTTGGCGCTGTCGACGGCAATCGCCAGGTCGCACTGTGCGACCAACTGGCAGCCGGCAGCGGCGGCAACGCCGTTGACCTTGGCGATAACCGGCTGAGGCAGATGAGTCATGGCCATCATGTTGTCGGTGCAGAGCGCGAACATTTTCTGCATCGCGGTTTCGGACGGGTCGGCGTGCATTTCATTCAGATCGTGCCCGGCACAGAAAGCCTTGCCGGCCCCCGTGATGACGACGACGCGGACGGACGTATCTTCCTTGATCGCGGCGAGATGCGCCTTGAGATCAAGCATCAGCGGTGTTGAGAGCGTGTTATATTGATCCGGCCGGTTCAGCGTCAGTGTGGTGACGCCTGCATTGTCTGCGCGCAGCACGAGGGCTTCATTGCTTGTTTGCTGTGTCATGGATATCTCTCCTCGGACAAGTGTCGCGAAACGGCGGTTTTTTGACAAGGGTTGTACGCGGACTGTTGAGCGAAACCAGCTTTGACGTTAACGTAAACGGAAATTGTTTCAAGTTTGGCCGCAGGATATCCATGACCATGCCGCAAGTTACCGTCGAAGCCTTTAATGATATCGTTGCCGATGAATTGCCTTGGGCGCACGAGCTTGGGGTCATGGCGACCGAGATCGGGGAGGGGACGGCAACCCTAATGATCCCGTATGACGCAAAGATGTTGCGGCCCGGTGGCACGATGTCCGGACCGACCATGATGATGCTGGCCGATGCCTGCATGTATGCGGTGGTGTTGTCGGAAATCGGCATCGTCAAATTGGCGGTGACGACCAATCTGAATATTAATTTTCTGCGCAAACCCGAGCCGCGCAATCTTATTGCCAAGGGCAGCATGCTGAAATGCGGCAAACGTCTTGCGGTGATGGCGGTTGACCTTTATGCGGACGGCTCGGACGACCTTGTTGCGCATTCGACAGGGACCTATTCCATCCCGCCACGATGAACATTTCAAAATACGGTATTATAATACCATAATCGTAAGTTATCGTTTTTAGGCGCTTTTTCCGTTGACTTCCGGAATTAGGGTGTCATATTCCCGCCCGCGCACTGCAGGGGCGGTGCGCTTTCGTTGTTTTTATTGGAAAGCGGAATCAAGCAGATGAAAACCATTTCCGCCAAAGCCGCCGATATCGAGCGCAAGTGGCATGTGATCGACGCCGAAGGTGTCGTCCTTGGCCGTCTTGCCGCTGTGATCGCGACCCGGCTGCGTGGCAAACACAAGGCGCTGTATACGCCGCACGTCGACTGTGGTGACAACATCATCGTCATCAATGCCGAAAAAGTGCGTCTGACCGGCCGTAAAATGCAAGACAAGCGCTACTACCGCCACACCGGTTATCCGGGCGGTATCAAGGAAACCTCGCCTGAGAAAATTTTTTCCGGTGCCTTCCCCGAGCGTGTTGTCCAGAAAGCCGTTGAGCGCATGATCCCGCGTTCGCCGCTGGGCCGTCAGCAGCTGACAAAGCTCCATGTCTATGCCGGGACCGAGCACCCGCACGCAGCGCAGCAGCCGGAAGTTCTGGATGTTGCCGGCATGAACCCGAAAAACAAAAGGAAGTGATCCATGGCTGAGGAAACCAAAACCCTCGAGGATCTCAAGGATCTCGTTGATCCGGCGCTGGCCGAAGCTGCCGCCGAAAACCAGGAACCGCGTACCCAGCAGCTCGATGCGCAGGGCCGTGCCTATGCCACCGGTCGACGCAAGGATGCGGTCGCCCGTGTCTGGATCAAGCCGGGCCGTGGCGTCATCACCGTCAACGGTCGCGAATTTGAGCGCTACTTCGCCCGTCCGGTGCTGCGCATGGTTATCAACCAGCCATTCGAAGTCGCTGCCCGCGAAGGTCAGTACGACGTCTTCGTCACCGTCAAGGGTGGCGGGCTGTCCGGTCAGGCCGGTGCGGTACGCCACGGTATTTCCCGTGCGCTGACGCTTTATGAGCCGGACCTGCGCGGTGCGCTCAAGAAAGAAGGCTTCCTGACCCGTGACTCGCGTACGGTTGAACGGAAAAAGTACGGCCGCCGCAAGGCCCGCCGCAGCTTCCAGTTCTCGAAGCGTTAAGCGTTTTATACAGTTCTGTATGGGAGAGGGTCGCCTTCGGGCGGCCCTTTTTCGTTCCGCATCACAAAATATTCTTGATCCAGATCATTGTTAACAGGCTGCTCTCATAATATATTCATTAAAATGAATATGTTTTGGAGAACAGACCTATGATCCTTTCGTGGAAAACGGGCGGCGTGCTGCTCGGTATCGTGTTTTTCGCAGCGGTGCTGCTGGTCAAGCCGATCGGTGTATCGACCCAGTTCGTAATTTTTGACGGCATCTTGTGGGATGCTGTCAGCCCGGATGTCGTTGTGACATCCGAAACCGCCAAGAGTGGTTATGCCAGCCCGAACGCGTATCTCAACAAAAGCGGTGGCAAGTATGCCAAGAACGTCGCCAACCCGATGAACTACAGCTTCGTGTTCGTGATCGCGATGGTCATTGGTGCCGGTGTTTCGGCTTTCCTGCGAGGCGGTGTACCAGCCGAAGAACGGCAAATGCCGGCGGTATGGCGTGAAAGCATTGGGAATGAACCGTGGAAAAGATACCTGGCGGCGTTCCTTGCCGGGATTGTCGTGCTCTACGGTGCACGTCTCGCTGGCGGTTGCACGTCCGGTCATATGATGAGCGGGATGATGCAGACGGCCGTGTCCGGCTATATCTTCACCGCCGGAGCTTTTACCGCCGGTATTCCGATTGCTTTGCTTATGTTCAGGAAGAGGAACTGACCGATGACGACCCTTATACTTGCAATCGTTCTGGGCGCCGCTTTCGGTGCCGTACTCGACCGGGTAGGTGCGACGAATCCCGGTTACATCATCCGCATGCTGAACCTGACCGACTTGCATCTGATGAAAACCATTCTGCTGGCAATCGGTATCGGTTCCCTGTTGATGTTCGGTGGCCTGCTGAGCGGCATCGTCGATGCCGGACATCTGTCGGTTAAAGGCGCCTATGTCGGCGTTTTCGTCGGCGGGCTATTGCTTGGTGGCGGATTTGCCATTTCCGGATTTTGTCCGGGAACGGGATTGACCGCGGCCGCGACCGGGCGCAAGGACGCGATGTTCTTCATCATCGGAGGACTGGTCGGTGCAGCGGCTTATATGGGCAGTTATGCCTGGGTGAAGTCGACCGGGCTTCTGGAAAGCATAGCCGGTGGCAAGGCGACACTCGGCGAGATCTCCGGCACCGATTATCCGGCCTTCTTCAGTAGTTTGCCAGGCGAGATTACCGGGATTGTTCTTGGCATTGTATTCATTGCCATAGCAGCTCTGCTGCCAATGCGGATATTAAATCGCTAATCACTAAGCGGCCCCGGATTTCCGGGGCCGTTTTCATTTGCTGTGGTTCTCAGGGAATGATCGAAGGCTTCACGTCGTTTAGTGACTTCATGACCCGCGCTATGCTGTCTTTGGAAATATTCAGTTCTCGGCAGGCCGCCAGGATATGCGAAACAAAGGCGGCGAAGTGTTCGTCCGAAATGCCGCCATGATTCTTGAGCCGATGATGCGCTTCAAAAAGTTTTTCGGCGCCGATCTCTGTATTGCCGAGGAACAGCATGGTGAAAAAAAGGTGATGCTTCCTGCTGAGTACGTCCATGTCGACGTCTTTGAACATCGGGGCGAGCAAGGGGTCGGCTTCAAGCCGTTTTCTCAGCAGTTCGGAAAGCTCTTCAAGAACAGCTTCGTCGCCGAGTTCGGTTGTAGGAAGCATATTATTCTTTCCAGTTAACATATTCATTTTTCCATAAGTATATAGAAAAGCTGAAGTAATTATGACGGCACACGGATAATTACACACCGATATCGATGCAAGATCTTGGCGGTAGAATCCCCGTAACGTGCCAATCATCTCTGGATGGCGTTCAGCCCTTTTTCACGAACATGGACTTCAGTCCCATCTGGCCGATCCCCGGAATTTTGCAATCGATATCATGATCCCCCTCGACGAGGCGTATATTCTTGACCTTGGTGCCGACCTTGACGACCGAGGACGAGCCTTTGACCTTCAGGTCCTTGATGACGACAACGTCATCGCCGTCTTCGAGCGGATTACCGTTTGCATCACGGACAACGGCATTCTCATTTCCGCTATCCGGCGCCTGATCTTTCGGCCACTCGTGCGCACACATCGGGCAGATCAACATCGCACCGTCTTCATAGACGCAATCTGAATTGCATTTCGGGCAGTCGGGCAGGGTGTCCATAAGGTATGTCTTTCAGCATATAAAAAAGGATGGTTTTAAAGGAGCCGGACTCTCTGATGCACAGCATGGAATTACAATGATAAAGGCCGTTATCCCTCAATTTCAGAAAGGTCCGCACTGCATGCATGTGCATGCAAGAGTTGATTTATAGCAATGCCGGTGGGGTTATATTCCAATAATAATCAAGAATATCATAAACCGGCTGCAGCCGGGAGGGGGGCATATGAATATCGGAACATTACCGGCACGGCATGCGCGTTACCGGGGCGGTCAACTGGCTGTGGTCTTCAAGGACCAGCGTCTGACGTATCGCGAATTCAATGCGCGGATCAACAAGCTGGCCAACGCGATGCTCGCGGCAGGGATTGAAAAGGGCGACAAGGTCGCGACGATCCTGCCGAACTGTCTGGAACTTCTCGATCTGTATTGGGCGGCGGCGAAAATTGGTGCGGTGGTGGTGCCGTCGAGTACGCTGTTGCAGGCAGCTGGTCTGAAGACGCTATTGAGTAAGTCCGACTGCGTGATGGTGGTTTCGTCTCCGTCTTTCGTGGCGACGCTTGATGCGGTCAGAGCCGATGTGCCGATGGTTTCCGAGGGACGCTGGATACTGACCGGGAATGATGCACCCGACGGTTACGTTGCCTATGACGCCTTTGTTGCAAGGAGCTCTGTATCCGAGCCGCCCGATGCCGGGATCGACATGGAAGATCCGTATAACATCATCTATTCCAGCGGCACCACCGGAGAGCCGAAGGGGATCGTGCACACACACCGTATACGCGGCAATTACGGTGCGATATTCGCCAGCCAATGGCGCATGACGCCGGAAAGTGTCGTCATGCACGCCGGGTCCATCGTTTTTAACGGTTCGTTCCTGACCCTGATGCCGTGGATGTTTGTCGGCTGTACGTATGTGCTGATGCCGGGATTCGATGCGCAGGAGACCATTAATGTAATCGAAGCCGAAAAAGTCACGCACACCATACTGGTGCCGTCGCAGATCGTCGCCGTGATGAATACCCCCGGCTTCGACCCGAAGCGTCTTGAGAGCCTGGAAATGCTGCAGACCGTGGGTGCGCCGCTGCATCTTGAACACAAGCAGCGTCTGATCAATGCGCTGCCTGATCGTTTTTATGAACTGTATGGTCTGACCGAAGGCTTCATGACGGTACTCGACAAGTATGACGTTGAAAGAAAAATGTCCTCGGTCGGCGTGCCGACGCCTTTCAACGAAATGAAAATCGTCGGGCCGGATGGCGAAGAATTACCTGCGGGCGAAGCGGGTGAAATTTGCGGACGCGGACCGATGCTGATGGCGGAATACTACAAGCGCCCGGACCTGACGGCGGAAACCATTGTGGACGGCTGGTTGAAGACAGGCGACATCGGTTATGTGGATGAAGACGGCTTTCTGTATCTGGTCGATCGCAAGAAAGAGATGATCATCTCCGGTGGCGTCAATGTCTTCCCACGCGATATCGAGGAAATCGCCGTCGAGCATCCGGATATATTGGAAGCCGCCGTGTTCGGGATCCCCGACGACAAATGGGGCGAGACGCCGGTTGCTGCGGTGGTGTTGAAACAGGGGGCCGCCGCCTATGCCGAGGACATTTGCGCATGGGTCAACGGACGTGTCGAAGCAAAATTTCAGCGCCTCAGCGATGTTGTAATCCTCGACGACATGCCCCGCAACGTTGCGGGAAAAACCCTCAAACGCGAGATCAAGGCGCGTTATCTGGAGGATCGCTAGGGCGTCCGTTCAAGAAACACCCGAAGCGTATCGGCCCACTTGTGCGCATCCAGCATCGGTCCGGTGTGCCCATAGGGCGTGTCGATTTCATGGAACGTGGCATCGACGCCATGGCTTTTCAGTAGCTCAACCGTCGGCGGGCCGAGCTTGACGTCAACCACACTGTCCGAATTTGCCAGCACGTTCAGCAACGGCGCCTTGATGGCGGAAGCATCCGCTTCGGAACCAATGCCGGCCTCATAGAGTTTGTAGAGCGAATTGGCATCGAACTGATGCGCCCACTTTTCCGCGTTGGCGCGGATGATAAGTTCAATCGCTTCGGGGGCTTCGCCGTTGTGTTTGAGGTAATCCCCAAGACCGTAACTGGTCAGTGTGCCGATACGGGCTTCGATCATTTTTTCGCGCACGCCGCCGGGCTCATCCTCGTGACCGTAATAGTGTCCGCCATTCCAGCCGTTGCAGTTCTCGAACTGGCTGCGGATGCGTTTGGTGTCTTCGAGCTTCGTTTCGCGTTTGATGTCACCGGCGATGGGAACAAGAGCGCGCATGCGGTCCGGGTAATTCGCGCCCCACAAAAACGTCAGATGGCCACCGTAGGAATAACCGATTACGGCTTTCAACTGGCCACATCCGAGTTCGTCGATCAGCAGATGCTGGGCCCGGATCATATCGATGGTCGAATAAGCCGGAAAGTCCGGGCCATACGGCTTGCCGGTATCCGGATTGATACTGGCCGGGCCGGAACTGCCGAAGGCCGAGCCGATCATGTTCGAGCAGACGACGAAATATTTATCGGTGTCGATGGCCTTGCCGGGACCGACAAGGTTGTGCGCCCAGCCGTCGGCATCGCCACCGGCATGCGGATGATTGGTGTAGCCATGACACATCAGGATCGCATTCGAGCCATCTTCGTTGAGCATGCCCCAGGTTTCATAGGCAATGGTCAGCTTGGGCAGTGTCGCACCGGACGTGAGTTCAAAACTGGGGGAGGTGAATGTCGTCGACGTGGACAGTAACATATTCGGATGTTCCCTTCATTACGTGCAGGATCGTAGCTTCATTCGGCAGAGGGGGAAAAGCCTCTTGCTGGGTTCTTAAGTACTTTTCTTTTCGTCTGTTCCTTGGCATTGAATCATTATGAACAAGGTTTCCAATGCCGATTTTCTCACCGCCGCCGGTAAACGGCTTGAATTTGCCTGGGTCAACCGAAAGCCCGTGCCTGGCGAAACGGTGCTTGTTTTCCTGCACGAAGGTCTCGGTTGTATCGCGCTTTGGCGCGACTTTCCGCAACAGCTCAGCGAAGCCTGTGATTTGCCGGGACTTGTCTATAGCCGTGCCGGTTATGGCGGCTCTGAGGGTATCGATCTGCCGCGCCCGATCACGTATCAGGAAGACGAAGCCCGCGATGCGCTGTCGGATGTTCTCGACACACTGGGCATAGAAAAGGCGATCCTGATCGGTCACTCGGATGGCGGGACCATTGCACTGATCCATGCCGGCCTTGACGAGTGCGGCCGGGTTCTGGGCGTGGCAACGATGGCAGCACATGTGTTCAACGAGGAAATCTGCATCGAAGGCATTCGTGAAGCACGAAAGGTATGGGATAGCACGGACCTCAGGGACAAGTTGCAGCGCTATCACGGCGAGAACGTGGATACGGCGTTTTATGGCTGGAACGACACTTGGCAGCGGGATGATTACTGGCACTGGAATGTCGAGAAATATCTGCCCCGGATTGCTTGTCCGTTGCTGGTCATGCAAGGCAAGGACGACCATTACGGTTCCGAGAAACAAGTAGACACTATTGTCGCAGGCGCCGGCAGTGCCGCCGAAAAGCTGATGATCGACGATTGCGGGCATAATCCGCATTTCGATCAACCGGAAAACACGATCACAGCAATTAGCCGGTTTGTTGAAGTTTTTCATGACAGGGCGGCGGACGGGCGTTAAACAGTCGCCATGGTACATAGTATTTTCATCGATGGCGCCGAAGGCACGACCGGGCTGCAGATCAAATCGCGGCTTGAAGGTCGCGACGATATCGCTTTGCTTGCGCTCAGTGACGCGGATCGCAAGGATCCCGTCAAACGGGCAGGGATGCTGAACGCCTGCGATGTGGCGATCCTGTGCCTACCCGACGATGCGGCGCGTGAAGCCGTGGCGATGATTGAAAATCCCGATGTTCGGGTGATCGATGCCTCAACCGCGCACCGGACCGCTGAAGGCTGGGACTACGGATTTCCTGAAATGGATCCGGGACAGGCGGCGATCATTGCGTCGTCAAAGCGGGTCGCGAACACCGGCTGTTATGCGGTCGCTTCGGTGGCCATTCTGCATCCGCTGGTCGAAGACGGTTTACTGCCGACAGACTGGCCGGTGACGATCAATGCCGTGTCCGGCTATTCCGGCGGCGGCAAGAAGATGATCGCCGGTTTCGAAGACCCGAACGCGCCGGAGCGGATCGATACGCCGTTTCGGGTTTACGGTCTCACACTGGCGCACAAGCATGTGCCGGAAATACAGTATTGGGCAGGACTGAAACATAAACCGATTTTTGTGCCGAGTGTCGGGCGTTACCGCGAGGGCATGATCGTCCAGGTGCCGCTGCATCTTGGCGCATTGCCGGGGGCACCCAGCGCCGAAGCACTTCACGATATCCTGGCCGCGCATTACGAAGGACGCCGTTTCGTGACCGTCGCCGACTTGGTGAAAGGCGAAGGTGCGCCTGTGCTCGATCCGGAGGAAATGAACGGCACCAATGAACTCAGGCTGCATGTCTATGCCAGCAAGGACGGCGCGCAGGCAGTTGTCTGCGGCGTGCTCGACAATCTGGGTAAGGGGGCATCCGGTCAGGCCGTGCAATGCCTCAACTTTATGCTCGGCGCGCCCGAAGAAGCCGGCCTTCTGGAGCCGGTGCTGCTTTAGCGGTTCCCCAGGAACTCACGCACCCGGCGGATGGCTTCGCGGATATTCTCCGTTGAATTGGCATACGAGAAACGCACGTAGCCTTCACCTTGGGCGCCGAAACTTGTGCCGGCAATGATGGCAACGCCTGCTTTTTCAAGCAGTTGATCCTGCAGTGCCCTGGCCGACATCCCGGTGCCTTCGATGTTCGGGAATGCATAGAATGCACCGCCCGGTTCTGTGCAGCGAAACCCCTCGACCTGATTAAGCTCGGAAACGATGACGCGTCTGCGCTCGTCAAAAGCCTTCATCATGATATCGACATCGTCCTGCGGGCCGGTCAGGGCGGCGATCCCCGCATATTGCGTTGGCGCATTGACGCAGGAATGACAATTGATGGCGAGGCGTGTCGCATGATCCGCAAGGTCTGCCGGCCATACAGCATAACCTAGCCGCCAACCGGTCATGGCATAGGTCTTTGACCACCCGTCCAGCATAATGACGCGATCTCGCAGGTGCTCGTACTCCAGCATGCTGACGTGTTCACGCCCGTCATAGAGCATACGGCCGTAAATCTCGTCGGATAGGACAGCAACGTGCGGGTGTTTTTCAAGACCCACTGCCAGCTTGTCCATTTCCTCACGCGGTACGGTGCCACCGGTCGGATTGGCGGGCGAGTTGATAATGATCAACCGTGTTTGCGGCGTGATCAGACCAAGCACTTCGTCGGCTGAGAATGAAAAGCCGTTTTCTTCATGCAGCGCCATCGGCACAGGCTTGGCGCCGGAAAACCTGATGACTGACTCATAAATCGGAAAGCCCGGGTTCGGGTAAATAATCTCGGTTCCCGGTTGGCCGAACATCAGCACGGCGAAAAACATTGTCGGTTTGCCGCCCGGCATGATGACGACGTTGTCGGGGTTAACCTCGCATTTCTTGTATTTCAGAATATCCGCTGCGACCGCCTCGCGCAGTTCGGGAATGCCGTTCGCCGGCGTGTAGCCGTGATGACCGTCCCTGAGTGCCTTGACAGCGGCTTCGACGATATGACCCGGCGTTTTGAAGTCCGGTTGCCCGATGCCAAGATTGATGACATCCATCCCGCCTTGGGCCAATTTGTTGGCGCGGGCAAGGACTTCGAAAGCGGACTCCGTCCCCAGTCTGGCCATGGCATCGACGAGTTGCGGCATGATTATTCCTCCGGATATTGCTTGGCGGCACTATGCCGATTAGCGTGCTTGATGTCACCGTCTTTGCGACACGTAAACGACAATAAGGATTACATGTATGAATGGCGCCGAAGCATTGGTCCGCACGCTTGCGGATTCGGGAATTGATGTCTGTTTCGCCAACCCGGGCACATCGGAAATGCATTTTGTCGCGGCACTGGATCGCCTCGACCTGATCTATTGCGTTCTGGCCCTCCAGGAAAACGTCGCCACGGGCGCCGCCGACGCCTATGCCCGCATGACCGGACAGCCTGCCGCGACGCTTCTGCATCTGGGGCCCGGGTTCGGCAACGGCCTGGCTAACGTGCACAACGCCAAGAAGGCCCGCGTACCGATGGTCAACATCGTCGGCGAGCATGCGACGTATCATATCGAATACGATGCGCCGTTGACCTCGGATATTCAGGGCATCGTCGGCCCTGTTTCGGATTGGGTGGTGACGACAAACAAGGCGGATGATGTCGCCATCGATACCGCGCGCGCGGTGGCCAAGGCGAAGTCCTGGCCCGGAAAGATATCGACCTTGATATTGCCCGCCGATTCTTCATGGTCGGAAACGACATTGTTGAGCGAACCCCTGTTGGGGGATGCGCCGGAACCGGTTATCCCGGCAGATGTCGAAACCGTCGCCAACGCCCTTAAGTCCGGGAAAAAGGCGGTTATTTTTCTCTCAGGTGCCGTTCTTTACGGCGAAGGACTGGAAAAGGCCGGCAAGGTCAGTGCCGCGAGCGGCGCCACGCTTCTGGCGCAAACGTCGAACCGCCGCATCGATCGGGGCGCTGGGCGCGTAGCCGTCAACAAGCTGCCGTATCCGGTCGATCACGCGCTTGAGACGCTCAAGGATTATGAAGTAGTAATCCTGCTCGGCACCAGGGAGCCAGTCGGTTTCTTTGCCTATCCGGACAAGCCGAGCCGGTTGTCCCCGGATGGCGCGGAGATACTCAACCTCGCCGGTCCTAACCAGGACACCCTTGGTGCTCTCGACATGCTGATTGCGGCTCTGGGGGCAGAAAACGTGGAACCGGATTGCGTCGAAGCTGAACCGGTGCCGGATGTCAGCGGTCTTTCCGGTCCGATCACGCCGGAAATTATTTCCATGGCGTTCCGCGCCAACATGCCCGAAGACTGTATCGTCGTGGACGAGAGCATCACGACCGGACGGGCGTTCTTTCCCGACAGCCGTGCCGCCCCACCGCATTCATGGCTACAGAATACGGGTGGTGCGATCGGCGTAGGACTGCCGTATGCCGTGGGCGCGGCGATTGCCTGCCCCGACCGCCGGGTCATGGTGCTGCAATCAGACGGTTCGGGCATGTACTGCAATCAGGCGCTGTGGACCATGGCGCGCGAAGGTCTGGACATTACCATTTTGATCTTCTCGAACCGGTCGTACCGGATTTTAGAAGGCGAGATGAAAGGCGTCGGCGTCGACAAGATGGGCCATGTGGCGGAAGGCCTCTTCAGCCTGAACGAGCCGGAAATCGACTGGGTCGGCATGGCGAACAGCATGGGCGTTGCAGCGGTCCGTGTTGACGATGCGGCGGGGCTGTCTCCGGCCATTGCAAAAGGGGTTGCGCAAGAAGGTCCGTTCTTGATCGAGATTGTTTTCTAGGGGGCATCGAACGCGCCTTCAAAGTGCATTCGATCCCTTGACGGAAACCGGGGCAGGGGCTATTGAGTGCCTCCCGCACATCGGGGCTCGTGTTCAGGGCGTCTTGTGGTGGCTGTAGCTCAGTTGGTTAGAGCATCGGCTTGTGGTGCCGAGGGTCGTGGGTTCAAATCCCATCAGCCACCCCATTCTCCTTTAAAAGCCTGATAATTGAATAAATGACGACGGGGCCCGCACTTGCATGCAGGCCCCGTAGAACTGCATTGAGCAGGTGTGATCAGGGTTTGATGTACGTATAGCCCTGCTGTTGCAAATAGCTCAGTTCAGCTACCCCGCTCGGCACGATATTGTCCTGAAAGACTTCGAATAAATCATTTTCGTAGTCGATCTTGCGGCCCTTGAGAGTGTTGTTGCAGACAGAAAAGGCGACTTGCTGAGTTTTCAGATTTGTCACAGCGCTTTGCAGTTTCTGATTGGATTTGGCATTTTTGAGAAGTCCCAAGCCATTTCCATGCAGAACGACCTTAATTTCCATGTTCTCGGCGCCGACGGCATTGATGTGATTCTGAATGTTCCGTAAGGCCCCACGGTAAGCCTTGTCATCTTCACCGCCGTTGTAGTTGATGTGATAGACGACCTTCTGTTTGCCGTATCGTTCATTTGCTTGCAGTGAGTTTGCACTAAAGCCTATGAGGGCAAGTGCAATTATAACCAGCTTCAATATTTTCATGATTCGCTCCCTATTTTTTTTATCGTCGATTATGAACACACATTCGTCTTGGATAATATATAAAAAAAGAATGTGAATCGAGAATTTATATTATATAACACAATAAAAATGTAATATAAGAGTTTAATGTATGCTGGCCAAGGCCTGAAGTTCGCAATCAAGCATCGTTTCCTGCTTTGTTGCGTCGCTTTTCATCAGAGACGGCAGCGAGGAGCTCTTCCTTGTGGTCGATGGTGGTCTCATTAAACAGCGTTGCGGTCATCACTTTGGTAACCTCACCCGGTGTATCCATAATCGGCAGCCGCAAATTGATCTTGGTTTGAATTACGCCTGATCTCGGTGCGCGTATGGCGACATCGAAGGCACATGGGGCTTTGCGGTCCGTTACTGTCAGCAACTGGGTTCTGGTTGCTTCAATGAAACTTGGCCCCATGCATTCTGAAAGCAAAAGTCCAGTTTCATCGACGCCGTAATGACCGGTGTATTCAGTTCCCCAGAAACGGTAACGAAAGTCATGACCGCCTTCGACAACATCCACGACCAATGTTTGCGGCAAGACAACGGGTGGCAAGTCATACAACTTGATGTCTTTCCATGTCGGGGCTGAATCCTTCCCGGACCAGGCACGCCATAATTCAAGGGTCAGAGCAAGCGGGCTGTGCGAAGGAAATTCACAGGGAATTTCCTCGACATTGAGGACAATGTATTCGACTTCCGAGCTAGCCACAGCATTCTCTCAATCGAGAGGTTTCAATAAATACACAGGTGAACGTTTCTTGGAGAAAATCAATGGAATCCCTAGAATGGCAACCAGGAATGCTCTTGGCTATAATGTAGATAACCGATATTGGCACCTGCGCGCAGACCTACACCGGTACGGATCGGGGCCATCATAATGTCGCCATCGCCCTGATAATTTACACCCAGTCCGGCAACATAGTAAAACGATCCTTCAATTCCCGGGAACCGTTTGTATATGGCATCCTTGCTGGTCAAGCCATAGACCAACACGAACGTTTTTGATGCATTGCCGCCAATATCAAAGCCGATACTAGGTCCCTGCCAGAAGATTTTGGATTTGCCTTCGGCCTTGATATTCATTTCACCTTTGCCGTAGCGCAGACCTACCACAAAGGCGCCGCTGATTTCCTCGCCGGTGATGTAGGCGGTAGGCCGTCCAAGGTCGGAGAAGACCTTCTCGATGATTTCCGCTAATCCTGCCGTGGTGCTGCCGAAAAAACCTTCAGCGGCATCCGATATTTCCTCTACCGAGAACGTCTTTTCTTCCTGAGCTTGCGCCGGTATACCAACAAGGAGAAAGCCAAATACCAACATTGCCCATAGCGATTTGCTGAAGTGGGCTGTGTGAACAGCCACTATTTCTTGAAATAATCGACATACCATTCGAGTTCCCCTTCATCCATTTGATAACCACCATTGGTTTTTTCGTGGATCATTGATTTGGCTGGTATCTTGCCGACCCGGCGTTGCAGGGACACTGCAATGTCCGCACCGTGTCCCGCTTTCCAGGCAAGGGCACAAAGCCCCTTAGCGCTCTCGGATTTCAGCATTCGTTCAACGTGGTCGGCAGGCAGACCGGTAAGCAATTCGTAACTTCTCTGCAGGAATTCGACGTTCGCCTCGTCGATGGCATCGAGGACGGCATATTCATCGAGTTTACCGGCCTTGAAAAGCTTTTCAGCGGTCGCAGCATCGGCTGCGCTTTTCGGCTTTTCAGCTTCGATGTCGCCGGCGTCGATACGCTCACGGACGGCAAGGCGGATTTCGTGCGCCAAGTCTTCCTCAAGCTTGTTAGATGAGAGCATTCGTTCAACAAGCGCGGCACTGACGAATGTGGCGATGCGGCGAAGTGTCGATTTAGACAGGCTGCGGCGGTCGACCAGCGGCAAATGAAGGCTGGGCCGGGTTTCCGCATGAATAGCGATTTCTTCCATCAGCTTGTCACTGATTTTCGCGGTTTGGTTTTTCAGCAACTCAGCGATTGCCGGGTCTTCTTCCTGATCGACAACTGCCTGGGATACCCGGTTAGAGATATTCTTGCGGCGTGCGACAGCTTCAAGCAGCCCGCCGCGCAACCCGCTGGTAACGATTTGCAGAATTTGTTCGTCGGTCAGCAGTGGCGAGTATTCGAGGATCGGACCGGCTACGGTGATTTCAGCATCTTCCGCCAAGCGTTTGACCAGCCGTTTCGGCACATTGGTTAGATGTTTTATTTCATCCGATATAATGGCGCGGATATGCGGCACCTGGTCTTGAGCCAGAATCTCCAGAACCTGAAACGTCATTTCGGCAAGCTGCTGGCTTTCGCTTTCGGTCAGGGATGGCACCAGGCGGCCGATCTTGAAGGCAAGCTCCTCTCGAACGGAGTCGTCAATATCCTTGGCGAGGATCAGGTCCGCCTGCAGGGGAGCCCCATCGTTCTTTGCAACGGCACGTCGGACGTCCGGGTCTTCGTCGGAGGCGAAAAAATACAGAAATTCCGGCTCAAGATCTTCATGCGAGGCTAGCTCGGCACGCGCCTTTGCATCACCCTTGGCGGCGACATGCTTTGCTTCCTCATAGGAAGGTTTCTTTTTCTGGCCGGGTTTGCGCTTCTTCGCGCCTTTCTTACGGCCTAATACCCAATCGAGCATTTGCCTCTCCTGAAACGCCCTGAGATGCTATCTTTCGATTGCCGATGTTACAATGTTGGCGAGGAGGCTTCCGTGACGAAAAGCACTGTCGAAAACAAGGCATCGGCGACACCAGCAGGAACGCTCCGATTTGCGGAGCGCTTCAGCGCGCGCCCCGGGCAATACCGTGGCGCCCTTGATCTGAACTGGTCGAGTGTCGGTATCGGCACATATCTGGGCGGTATAGATGACAAGACCGATGTTGCCGTCAGTGTCGCCGTCCGGGCTGCCGTCAACGGGGGGATCAACGTCATCGATACGGCGGCGAATTATCGCCGCGGCAGGGGAGAAGCGGCCGTCGGCAAAGCGCTCGCTGACATATTCGCAGCCGGCGAGGCTGAGCGAGACGAATTGATTATCTGCACCAAGGCGGGGTATTTGCCGACCCCTGCCGATGTTTTCCGGGATTCCTACATGGGTAAGGACGGCATCGGTGAGAGCGATCTTGTCGGCGATAATCATTGTATCCATCCGTCATATATTCGTGACCGGATATCGAAAAGTCTTGCCGCTCTGGGGCTCGAGAAAATCGATATTTTTTATCTTCATAATCCGGAAGCCCAACTGGCGCACATTGACCGTGCCACATTCGACAAACGTTTGCTGGCGGCCTTCGAGGTTCTTGAGCAGGAAGTTGATGCAGGGCGGATCGGTGGCTATGGCTTGGCGACTTGGCGCGCATTCAGGGCATCGCCGGGACAGCAGGGGTATATCTCCATTGCTGGCGCCAAGGCCTTGGCGAAGCGCGCGGCAGGTGACAAACCCGACCGCTTCCAATGCGTGCAGATGCCGCTCTCGATTACCATGCCGGAAGCCATTCAGCAGCCGACGCAATGGGTCGGCGATGCCACGGTTTCACCTGTTGCGGCGGCTCGTGTACTTGGTCTTGCCGTGGTCGGCAGCGGCAGTATCGGGCAGGCCAAGGTGCCGGAAATGAACGACTCCCTCGTAAAATGGCTGGGTGAGGACCTTGCGGATGACTGCCAGCGTGCCTTGCAGTTTTCACGTTCCGCCAGCGGCCTGACAACGGCGCTGGTCGGCATGAAGCAACCGGCGCATGTCGAGAGCAATCTACAGGTTCAGCGGAGTGACCCACTGGCCCGTGTCGTCTTCGAACTGATGTTCAGAAAGACTCAGATTTAGACGGTACAGGCTCAGGCATTGAAGGCGGGGTCGTGCTTCGATCCGCCGCGGCAGGATGGTGACGCCATGATCCGCCCACCGCGCGCCTGCCATTCGCCGGGTGTGTGGGTTTCCATGGACAATGCATGAACCGGGCCGTCCAGTTCCGCCTTGAGAGTTGCATTGATCAACTGATGACGCCCGACCAGACGTTTGCCGTCGAACGTATCCGATACGATGATCAGCTTGAAGTGCGATTCCGAACCAGGCGGTACGTTGTGCATGTGGCTTTCATTGATGACTTCCAGATGCACGGGGTCCACCGCCTGGGTGACTTTCTGCTCGATGATCTCTGCGACGGTCATAATTGTCCCCTTGCTGGGCAGTTCATTCGAAACAATTAGGCATTCAGGGATCGTTGCGCAAGGTGTTGCCCAATCAGGCCGAGCGGTCGCCGCCCTTGGCTGTACGACGTTGCAGAAGCTGCGGGGGCAAGGCTTCCGTCATGTTCTTCAGGTCATGTTCAAGCACTTTAACCCGCTGTGTCAGCGTGTTGAGCTTACCGGAAATATCGCGCTCGTTGGTTTTAAGAAATTCGATTTCGCGTTCGATGCTGTGCAGATGTTTCTGAACTTCGTCCGCCTTTGCACTAAATACGTTCTGGGCTTCGCGTACCTGCTTCCCCAGATGCCTGCCGTATTCTTCGAAAGAGGAATCCACGTGCTTGTTGGCGTGGCTGGCGAGCCATAACGCACCTAGAGCAACAATTACGGCAATAACGGCGGCGATTTCAGTCACGCACCAATCCTTATGACTGCGAATTCCCTCTGCACCACAATTGATGATTGCTGATTTTCGGTCAACGGTGCAGACGTGAAATCTGGAAAATAGATGTGGATATGTCACACGGAAAAGTCGATTTTTGACAATGGTACTCTCTTCTTGAAAAAATGATGGCGCAGGCAGGGCCAGGGGCAAATTGCCAAAACTCCCGGAAAACAGCCATAAAATCAGCACGCAAGGCTTGGATGTTTCTAGAGAATAGATAACCGCGGCACGAAGTGAGGCGGGCATACGAAAGACAGAATATCAGGATATTCAATGCGGAAATGTATCTAATCCACTGATTCACCCAGGTGCTTTGGTGCGTATCGATGTATCTGCGAATCGCCTGATGACGCCTTATTCCGAGTTACAGGTTGGATGCAGCGTGTAAAATGTTCCAAAGCCCGCAAAAAACCCCAAAAAATGATTCTCTTGTTCTTGCCCGCAAGGCGGTGAAACGGTATTCACTGTGGCAGTGGCTCTTCTGCGCGATCCGGACGTATTGGATCGTTTCTGGGTGGAAGCGGCTGACAATGTCCTGGGAAAAATGGGCCTAAGGGGGATATCCCGAAAGGGAGATCGGAGGCCGTTGGGCGGGGAACGACAGACGTCCGTCAAATGGGCGTCTCAACGAGGAGTTTTTCATGTCATCGGATGCACAATCCTTGGAAATGAGAATGGCGAACGCCATCCGCTTTTTGGCAGCCGATGCGGTACAGGCCGCAAAATCGGGCCATCCCGGAATGCCGATGGGCATGGCCGATGCAGCGACGGTGCTGTTCACAAAACATCTTAAATTCGATGCCGCAAACCCTGATTGGCCGGATCGCGACCGGTTCGTGCTGTCGGCGGGACATGGCTCGATGCTGATTTATGCACTTTTGCATCTGACCGGTTATGAAGACATGACCATGGATGAGCTGCGTAATTTCCGCCAATTGGGCGCGAAGACGGCAGGGCATCCTGAGTACGGACACGCCAAAGGCATCGAGACGACGACCGGGCCGCTGGGGCAGGGCATCGCCAATGCCGTCGGTATGGCGCTCGCCGAACGTATGATGAATGCCCGTTATGGCGATGCGCTGGTGGATCACCATACCTATGCAATCGTCGGCGATGGCTGCCTGATGGAAGGGATCAGCCACGAAGCCATTTCGATGGCCGGACACCTGGGCCTCTCGAAACTCATCGTTCTGTTCGACGACAACGGCATTTCCATCGACGGCAGCACCAGCATGGCTGTGTCCGATGATCAAATGAAACGTTTTGAGGCTTCCAATTGGCATGTGCAGTCGGTTGACGGTCACGATCATGCCGCCGTAGCCGCAGCGATTGAAAAAGCGAAAGCCAGCGACAAGCCGTCTATGATTGCCTGCAAGACAACCATCGGCTTTGGAGCCCCAACCAAGGCCGGCAGTGCATCGACGCATGGCGCGCCGCTGGGCGACGAAGAAATCGCCGGCGCACGCGAAGCACTTGGATGGGACGCGGGGACTTTTGAAGTGCCTGGCGACGTTCTTGAAGCTTGGCGTGCCGCGGGTAGCCGTGGCGCCGCTGAACGTGATGGCTGGGAAGGGCGCCTCGCCGCTACGGGGAATGCCGCCGAATTCAGCCGGGTCGTTTCCGGAACGTTGCCGAGCGGGGTTGCTGAAGCCGTCATCGCACACAAGAAGCGCGTATCCGAGGAACAACCGAAATGGGCGACGCGCGTTGCTTCGGGTGAATCCCTGAACGTGCTGACGCCGGTCATCACCGAGCTGGTTTCCGGCTCTGCCGATCTGACCGGATCGAACAACACGAAAACCCCGGATACGGACTCACTGACGCCCGATAACTTCGCCGGCCGGTATATCCATTACGGTGTGCGCGAACACGCAATGGCGGCTGCCATGAACGGGATCGCGCTGCATGGCGGACTGATCCCAACCAGCGGGACGTTCCTTGTGTTTGCGGATTATATGCGGGGCGCGATGCGCCTGTCGGCTTTGATGGGCATCCGCGTACTTTATGTGCTGACGCATGACAGCATTGGGTTAGGCGAAGACGGCCCGACACATCAACCCGTCGAAACGATGTCGATGCTGCGTGCGACGCCGAACTTTCTGATGTTCCGCCCCTGTGACGGTGTCGAGGCTGTGGAATGCTGGCAGGCTGCGTTGGAAAACGTTTCCGGACCATCTGGCTTTGCCTTGTCGCGTCAGGGTGTGCCGACGCTCCGAACCACCCACACGGATGAAAACCTGTCGGCCAAAGGCGGTTATGTTCTGACCGAAGCCAAAGCATCACCGCGCAAGGTCACGTTACTGGCAACCGGCTCTGAAGTGCATCTGGCGACGGCGGCGCGTGAGGCGCTTGAATCAGAAGGTATCGGAACTGCCGTTGTCTCGATGCCGTGCTGGGAATTGTTCGATCAACAGGATGTATCCTATCGGAATGCCGTTCTGGGCGAGGGGACGGTGCGTGTCGCGGTGGAAGCTGCGGTGCGGCATGGCTGGGACAAGTACATAGGTTCCGACGGCGGGTTCGTGGGCATGAACGGTTTCGGGGCTTCGGCGCCGGCTGGCGACTTGTACAAGCATTTTGGTATTACCGCCGAGGCTGTTGCTGCTCAGGCGAAGGAAAGACTAGCCTGATCGGGTTGCCGGTCAGTTCAAGGTTGGAGGAAAGATAATATGAACAAACAGGAACTCTTTGAAACCGCCGTGGCGATGGTTGCCGATAACAAGGGACTTTTGGCAGCTGACGAAAGCACCGGCACCATGGGCAAGCGTCTGGATTCCATCGGCGTTGAAAATGTCGAGGAAAATCGCCGCGATTACCGCGAGATGATGTTCCGCTCGAGCGGCATCGGAAATTATATCTCGGGTGTCATTCTGTACGATGAAACGATCCGTCAGTCTGCTGCCGACGGGACGACACTGGTCAAGATTCTGCAGGATGCGGGCGTTATTCCGGGGATCAAGGTCGATGGCGGCGCCAAGGAACTGCCGGGCCGCCCCGCAGAGAAAATCACCGAAGGCCTGGACGGGCTGCCGGGCCGCGTTGCCGAATATTACGGCTTGGGCGCACGCTTTGCGAAGTGGCGCGCCGTGATCGATATCGCCGATGGCATCCCGAGCCGTTACGCCATTCACACCAATGCCCATGCGCTGGCCCGCTATGCCAAGATCTGCCAGGAAGGTGGTTTGTGCCCGATCGTCGAACCGGAGGTTCTTATGGACGGTGCGCACGATATCAGTCGCTGTCAGGAAGTGACCGAGGAAGTACTTGAAGCCGTCTATCACGAACTGCACCTGCAGGAAGTATATCTCGAAGGCACGATCCTGAAGCCGAACATGATCATTTCGGGCAAAAAGTGCGCAACCCAGGCCGCCGCCGAAGAAGTTGCCTCGAAGACCGTTGAAACGCTGCTCCGCTGTGTGCCTGCTGCTGTGCCGGGTATCATGTTCCTGTCCGGCGGCCAATCGGAGGAGGATGCTACACTGCACCTCGATCTGATGAATGCCGGATCGGACCTGCCGTGGAAACTCAGCTTCTCTTACGGCAGGGCATTGCAACAAAGTGCATTGAGCGCCTGGAAGGGTGACAACGCCAACAATGCCGCTGCCCAGCAGGCGTTCCTTGAACGCGCCAGCGCCAACAGCCGCGCTTGCGCCGGAACCTATTCCAAGGCTGCCTGATCGGAAAAAACTGATGGTCAAAATCGCCCCCTCGATCCTGTCTGCCGATTTCGCTCGCTTTGGTGAGGAAATCCGCGCCATCGATGCTGCCGGGTGCGATTATGTGCATGTCGACGTCATGGACGGGCATTTCGTGCCCAACATGACGTTCGGCGCGCCGATCATCGCCAAGCTGCGACCGCACACCAAGAAACCTTTCGATGTGCATCTGATGATCGATCCGGCGCAATCTTATCTTGAGGAATATGCCAACGCCGGTGCCGATATCATCACGGTGCATGCGGAAGCCGACAAACATCTCGACCGTTCCTTGCAGGTCATCCGCGCGCTTGGCAAGAAAGCCGGCGTGTCGCTTAACCCGGCAACACCCGAAGGTGTGCTGTCCTACGTTCTCGACAAGGTTGATCTGATTTTGGTGATGAGTGTCAATCCTGGCTTTGGCGGGCAAAGCTTTATTCCGTCGCAACTGGACAAGATCCGCCGGATTCGTGAAATGATCGCAGATCGTCCGATCGAGCTTGAAGTCGATGGCGGCGTCAATGTCGATACCATTGCAGACGTAGTCTCTGCAGGAGCGGATGTGGTGGTCGCCGGCAGCGCCGTGTTCAAAGGTGACGATTACGCCAAGACCATCGGCGACCTGCGCGCTGCCGTTTAAGTCAGCATCAACTGATTACACGTATAATCGAGTAGAGATCGGCTGGTTTGGTCGCCAGATCTAGCAGCAGCTTGAGGGCGACCATTATCACCATCATAGCCAACAGACCGCGCAATTGTTCGCCATTGAGCTTGGCACCGAGGCGTGCGCCGAATTGGGCCCCGATGACGCCGCCGACAATCAATACGAGGGCGAGTATAATATCGACGCTCTGATTGCTGACAGCCTGCAAGATGGTGACGTTCGCGGTGACGAATATGATCTGGAAAAGGGATGTGCCGATTACGACCACGGTTGGCATGCCGAGGATGTAAATCATCGCCGGGACCATGACGAAACCGCCGCCGACCCCCATAATTGCCGAGAGCAAACCGACAAAGATACCGACGGCAAGCGGCAGCAGGGCGCTGATATAAAGTCTGGAACGGCGGAATTTCATTTTGAACGGCAGACCATGCGTCCAGTTATGGACGTGGCTTTTTTTCCGCTTCTGCGCCTTTTGAGCGCGCATCGCATTAATGCTTTCGATAAGCATCAGGCCGCCGATAATGCCGAGAAATACGACGTAGCAGATGTTGACCACCAGATCGACCTGACCGATGGCCTTCAGGGCGGAAAACACCCAGACCCCGATCGTTGACCCTATCAAGCCGCCGATCAGCAGTACCACGCCGATCCTGATATCGACATTCCCGCGCCGCCAATGCGCCAGAACGCCGGAAATGGATGCAGCCACAATCTGGTTCGCGCCGGTGGCAACGGCAACGGCGGGGGGGATGCCGATGAAGATCAGCAGCGGCGTCATTAGGAATCCACCGCCGACACCGAAAATGCCGGAAAGCGCACCGATACCCCCACCGATTGCAAGCAACAGGTAAACGTTAACGGATAGCTCGGCTATGGGCAGGTAAATATCCATGAAAGTCCATTGGCGTTTCGGCTTCGCCGACGAAACCGCCGGGACAAAACGATCTAACGATCAAGCCGACGGCGTTTAACAGAAGGCATCAGGTTATCAGGGCGATTTCTTCTTCGCTCAGACTTCCAGGGACGATGGTGACGGGCACGCGCAACTTGCCCGCCATTTTCTCAACCAGATAGGAAATCAGGGGGCCTGGACCGTCGGTTCCCGATGCGGCGCCGAGAACAAGTAGCGATATCCCGTCCTCCTCTTCGATCAGATTTACGACTTCCTCACGAAGCTTGCCTTCGCGAATATAGAGAACAGGCATGTTGCCCATACGCTTTTGAACGACCGATGCAACGACATTGAGCATTTCTTCCGCTTCTTCGCGGGCTTCTTCTCGCATGCGTTCGCCAACGGCCATCCAGTGCTGGAATTCTGCCGGCTCTATAACATACAAAAGTGCCACGCGGCCGTTGGAATTATGGGCGCGGCGGCAGGCGAACTGCAACGCGGCGGCAAATTCCTCGGTTTCGTCGACGACGCAGAGAAAGGTCCGGCCGGTAAGCTGTTTTGCCGGTGCTTCTTCAGCATTTTGATCTTCGGTGCTGTCACTCATGGCCTAACTCCTCCTGAAGGCGGCGTTGGCAAGCCAGCCGGCAACACAGGCAATGATAACGGCAAATATGCCATAAAGAAGTGATTGATTATGTGCAAAGTCATAAATCTCGGCTTCCAGGCCAAATTTCCGCACATGTAAAAGTGTCGTCTCGCTGGTAATTACCTCTTGGTCGCGTACCAGATAGGTTTCAATTGCAAATTCGCCAACGGACACGTTGGCAGGAAAATTGATTTTGGTTCTGAACAGCATGTCATTCAGAAACAGTAACGGTGATACATCTTCGGAATAGAGTTTCTTCCGTACTTTGTCGCGGATAAGGGCCGCGCGGAAGGCAATAGCCTCGGCTGAATTGGCGTTTTTATCGGTAGGCTGAATGGTTATTTCATCAAGACCGATCTGAAGCCGCGTCAGTGTGTCGGCGGGCAGAACATCGAACACAGGACGGTTGGAGGCGACCCAGTAATACGAAGGAAGGTCGTTGAACTTCAGGTTCTCGGTATTGACCCAAATGCCGAATTTGCGCTCCTTCAGATGCACGGTCTGGTTCTCGAGCGGGCCGCGTACGACCACGATCACGTCGCCGTCGCCGCGCTTGGCACCGAACAGTAAAAGCTCCGTTCCAGAAAATGCCGCCGTGATCTGTACGATCGGCGCTGACAAATCGATGACAAGGTCTTTGGCATGCAGGCTTGATCCGCCGAGCAACAGTACCAGAAACAGGACCAGAGATTTGCCGTTACGTTTCAACATGATCAGTGTCCTCCGACGCCGAAAGAGTAGGGATCGGCAGGTGCAACTACCAGATCGAACGTCAATTTCAGGCAGACAGCGATAACGATCAACGCCAGCATACCACGCAATTGCTCTCCTTGCATGCGACCGCCAAAACGCGCACCGATTTGCGCGCCGATGACGCCGCCGATCAGCAGCAATAGTGCCAGCACGATATCGACGGCATAGTTTGAAACAGCCTGCAGCACCGTCACGTTGGCGGTTACGAAAATAATCTGGAACAGCGATGTACCGACAACCACGGCTGTCGGCATGCCAAGCAGATAGATCATCGCCGGTACCATGACGAAACCACCGCCGACCCCCATGATTGCCGACAGGATACCGACTAAAACCCCGATCAGGATCGGCAGAATGGCACTGATATATAGGCGGGACTTACGGAACCGCATCTTGAACGGCAGACCGTGCATCCAGTTATGTGAATGACTGCGTTTTCGTGCCTTTGACTTGGAGGCACGCATGGCGTTGATGCTTTCGATCAGCATCAGTGAACCGATGATGCCCAGAAACACTACATAGGACAGTTTGATGACCAGATCGATTTGGCCGAGCCCCTTGAGGATCGTGAATAACCAGACGCCGAAGCTTGATCCGATGACCCCGCCGATAAGCAGCAGCAGCCCCATTTTCAGGTCGACATTCCCACGCCGCCAATGCGCAAGCACACCGGAAACCGAACTCGCAACGATCTGATTGGCTTCTGTCGCGACCGCGACGGCGGGGGGGATGCCGATAAAAATCAAAAGCGGCGTCATCAAGAAACCGCCGCCGACACCAAACAGTCCGGACAGGAACCCGACACCCCCGCCCATCCCCAGAATGAGGAAAATGTTCACCGAAACTTCGGCGATGGGCAAATAAATCTGCATCGAGCGGCAGCTCCGGCCGGGAAGTCACGCCTGACGGCGAGGGGAATAAATACCGAGTAATATCAAGCTTCTATGGCAGCTCTTGTTGAATGTCAATGAGGATGCATGAAAACGGTCATATTTTAGCCTTGGAGATGTTTCAGATTCCGCGTTTACGATTTATGCACGAGTTTCGGAGATTACTACGGGAACAGAATGTATGTCGGGCGTCTGTTATATTGGGCAGAAATAGTGTCCGTTATCTGGCGGCACCGTGATTGATATGGCTGGAATTCGACGTGAGAAAAACGCCTGAACTGGTCGATGACGCTGACGCAGGGGCTCTCGACCCGGAAAATTCCTGGATGGTTGAAGTCGAAGGTGCGCCATCGCGATTCCCGCTGCTTGCTAAATTCGGCATTGCTCTGGGGATGCTGACACTCGTTTTTGTCGCTTTTCTTGCGCTTGGCCCGATGGTGCTTCCGGCATCGCTGACGGTGTCATATGCCGAACGGCTTTTAACCCGGGCCACCGGCGTCGATATGGTGATCAAGGGAGGCCATTCGTTTCGTATCCTCCCGTCACTGCGACTTGAGGCTCAAAATGCCGTATCCAGGGATGAAGCGTCCCCGCTCAATCTGAACCTGCCGTATCTGGCAATTGAATTCAGTGCACTTGGTGCACTCTCAGGCAGCGCGGACCTTGAGCATTTTTTAGCGCGCGATCCTGTCATCCGCTTCCAGAGTGGAAAAATGTTGGTCGATACATCGGGCCAGGTGCCCGAAATTGACCGCGCCTGGGGCTGGTGGCGTGACATGAGCCTTAAACAGATAAAGATCGAAAACGGCGCACTACTCCTGTCGGATAGCAGATCCGGCCGTATGCTGAAGCTGGAAGGCTTTACGGCAGCAAGTACTGCCCCAGGCGAAGGACAGGTCAATGACGGTTTGTTCATTAATGGAGCGGGGACGCTTAACGGTCGGGACATCAAACTCGGCATTTCAGCTTCAAATCCGCAATTGCTTGTTTCGGGAAACCGCTGGCCTTTTGAACTGTCGGTCAATTCGGCTCTTCTGAGCGGAACGTTCAAGGGGTCGATTGCCGTTCGTGAGCGGACGGTGGGTGATGGCGAGATGAAGTTGTCCAGTTCCGATATTGTTGAGCTGAACCACTGGATAGGCCCGTTCCTGCCGGCGAGGAACCCGGGCTCAATGGCGTTGAATGCAACTGTCGATTTTGCCGGTGATGTCCTTGATGTGCGCCGTATGGATTTGAAATTCGGAGATACGTCGCTCAGCGGCAATGTAAAACTCGAGGCTATGTCGTCAGGCGCGCCGGTCGTGAATGGCCGTTTCGATGCGGAGACACTTGATCTGGGCACTGCGCCTGTGGGAGATGCCATGGTTGTGGCGGAAGCGCCGTTGATGATTCCTGGCATGCCGAGCGGTAAAATCGAAATATCGTGGCAGCGGGCACGCTGGATGAATGTGCTTAGCGGTGCGGGACACGCGCGTATTGAACGTCAGCCGTCGACACAGCGGCTCAGTCTTATTCTGGATGATACAGCCATTTATGGCGGAACGATGCGTGGCCTCTTTACACTTGATGCTTCTGAAGGCATGCGTGCACTCAACATCGAAGGCCGGGCTCTCGGCGTCAACATCGGTCCGTTATTGAGCGGCGATGCCAAGCATGCTGAGCCGTTATTGAGCGGCCGGTCGACGATCGAACTAAACCTTTTTTCGGTCGGCGGGACAGCAAAAGAACTGATAGAAGCGCTGACCGGTGAAGCCGAAGTCGTTGCACAAGATGGCCAACTGATGATCATGGAGCTTGTCCATGGACTTGTTCCGGAGGCTGAAAACGGGCTGCCTTTCAAGTCTTTGAATGGGCGTTTCACGATTGCACAAGGAATAGCCGTCAGTGATGACCTTTTACTCCGTTCCGGGAAGTTGAGTCTCGTCGGCAAGGGGCGCGTGGATCTTGCCGACTGGACGATTGACCTGAATATAGGCAGATTGGGAAATGATGGCGGCACACGCTCGCTGACACGCTATCGGGTTAGTGGCCCGGCTGGGGAAATGCACGTTGAACCGATTAACGGTTCTTAAATCCGGGAGCAGGGGTTGAATGGTTGAGATTCTAAGTCTGCTGGGAGCGGCGGTCGTTGCCGTGCTGATCTCCATGCGACTCGGTCTAGGCTCACAATTCGGCTACCTTGCAGCCGGCGCCATTATCGGCCCTTACGGAATTGGCATGATCACCGATGCGGAAAACCTCCGCCATATCGGCGAATTCGGTGTGGTCTTTCTGCTGTTTATGATCGGCATAGAGATGAAACCGCAACGGTTGTGGATCATGCGGCGGCTTGTTTTTGGTCTTGGCGCCCTGCAAGTCGTTTCTACCGGTGCCATCATAGCTGCAGGCGTACATTTCATTTTCGATCTGAATGTAAAAATCGCCTTGGTGATCGGGTTCGGCTTGGCGTTGTCATCGACGGCGTTCGGCGTTCAGATGCTCTCCGAAAAGAACGAACTGACCAGTCATCATGGGCGTGTCAGTTTTGCCATCCTGTTGTTCCAGGATCTTGCAGTTGTGCCGTTGATCGTGATTTTGCCGCTGTTCAGTGGCGATGCTATTGCAGTCAGTACTTCAATGGGCCTCGCTATGGTCCAGGCGGCGGCCATCATTTTGGTGGTGGTGCTTGTCGGCCGATACGCTATCGGTCCTGCCATGCACGCCATAGCCCGGATCGGCAATAGCGATACGTTCGTTGCCATGGCGTTGTTAATGGTGCTCGGTTTCGCCTGGGCGATGAATCAGGTCGGCCTTTCTCTGGCACTGGGCGCATTCATGGCCGGCGTCATGCTGGCTGAGTCCGAATACCGTCACCAGATCGAGGCCGATATTCTGCCGTTCAGGGGGTTGTTGCTCGGGTTGTTTTTCATGGGTGTCGGCATGAGCCTGGACCCCGGACCGTTGACCGACCATACCTCTGATATCATTTTGGCAACAATATTACTTCTGATGTTGAAGACGGTCATGACGTTAGGCGCTGCGTTGTTGTTCAAGGCGCCGTTTGCCGTCGCGATCCGTAGTGGTTTTCTTTTGTCGCAGGCAGGTGAATTCGGCTTTGTCGTTTTCTCGCTGGCTGTGGGCGAGGGTATATTGGCACCCGGACTTGCGGACATTTTGGTGGCTGTGGTGGTTATCAGCATGATCCTGACGCCGGGCATGGTTTGGGCCGGAGTGAAACTGGCGGGGAAGATTGCGCCGATGGTCCCCGGCGAGGTGCATGGTGCCGTTGCCGAGGACGTTCGCCCTGTGCTGATTGCCGGTTTCGGGCGTGTTGGTGAAACTGTCGCCAATATGCTGTCGGCAACGGGTGTGCCATATGTTGCCATCGACACCGATGCCGACCGTGTCAAACGAGCCCGTAGGCATGGATACCATGTCTATTTTGGCAGCGCCGGTCGCCCAGAAGTGCTGCGCTCGGTCGGCGCGCAGCATGCGCGGTTGATCGTAGTAACGCTGGATGATCCCGTCGTCGCCGAAGGCATGATACGAACCGTACGCCGGTTGTATCCGCATGTGCCGGTCCATGTCCGTGCACATGATTGGGATGTTGCCGATACCTATGCCGAGATGGGGGTGGCTCATGCGATGCCGGAAACCGTCGAAGCGAGCCTGCGGCTTGGTGCTGCAGCGCTTGAAGCAGCCGGTGTGGATGTTGAGAAAAGACGCATTTTATTCGAAGAGTTAAGTGCAGAAAATTTCGCAAAAATGCGTCGTTTCCGCCGCTTTTAGCTTCTTTTTCCCAAAATTCAGTGGCCCCCGTTAATGGCCTGATTCATGGATTGTTAACCACGTAGTGGCAACATGTTCATGGGATTTGCTGCCCTGAAAATATCCTTCTGTAGTTTCAGCGGCGGCAGTTGGGTGCGCTTATTCGAGCGCAACGGAGACAAGGGAGCGCAGTTATGCGCAAACAATCGATTATATTGATCAGTGCCGTCGTTTTAGCAGCCGCGAATATGCACAGTGCCATCGCTGATGGTACGGGCGCACCGGGAATGGTGCCGCAGAACAGTATTCATCCGAGTGTTGCAGCCGCATCGCCGAGTGTGCAGCCGTCCATCCCTGGGACAATGAGCCACGTTCCATCACAGCCGGTCGCATATCAGGACCCTCAGCGTGGATACATGCTGGTTGCACCTGCGGGCGCGCGTTTCCAGGAGCGGCCAGGTGGACAACAAATCGCCATCCAGTCGCGCAAGGGGTATGGCGTCAATATTCAGACCGGTGATGCCAATCCTGGAATCGGGACACGGCAGATGTTCTATAAACTTGAAGCGCAGTATCTTGGTGAAGGAAAGCCCTGGGCCCGAAAACTTGCCGAAGGAGATCTGGTGATTGCCGGGTTGCCGGCTGGATATGCGCTATACGAAGCCGGATCGACCAAGACGAGGGTCGTTATCGCCCGTGGGGCGAAGACGGATTTTGTCTTCATGTTCTTCGCGCCTATAAGCCATTTCGAAAAACTTTCTGTTGAATTTGAATGGATTCTTGCCGGCTTTCGTCCGGCACGGGCAGAAAAACCTGCAGAGCCTGCCCATATGGCGCAGCCGGAGGAAGCGAAGGAAAAACAGCCGCCGTTACGGGCCGAAAATGCGCCGGAAGCAAATCCTGCCGGTCGCCCGCAGGTTGCCGAGGCTGCAAGTGCGCCTGACGTTATCGTTTTTTCCGAGGCCGGATATGGTTACCGCGTCGAGTACCCGTCGGCCTGGCAGTTCGAGAAGCTGAGCGCGTTCACCAATGCCATCAGCGGGCCACGAGGCACCCCGGCTTATGACGCCATTGTCTCCTTACAGAACGTCAGGCCCGCAGGTGAGGGGGACGTGGCACTTGTTGCGATTGAAAATCTGAAAGCGAATTTGGCTCAACAGGCCCGCGGGGTCCAGTTCGTCGGCGAGAAACCGGTGACTTATGCCAAGTACGGACTAAAGCTGGAAGGACATCAGTTTGTCGCCAGTTATGACCATCAGGGCCAACGCTTCCGCAAGTGGGCGTTGGTGATCCCCAGGCCTGAAGGGGGGATTGCCCATATCTGGTCATATACGGCGCCGGCGTCGCAATTCGATACCTATCGGCCGGTTGCCGAACGGATACTGAATTCACTTAAAATTGACGGTGGCGAGGGTTAGATCCGACCCCGTTGCGTGCTAGACTTCGTTTTATGATTATGACTGCCCTGAAAAGACCCGAAGTACGGGCGCGTCTATGTGTGCTGGCGCTTGTTCTGCCGTTCATGACAGCAGTTTCGCCCACGCATGCCCAGGAACCTGGGGCGGACGATCTCATGAGGCATTTTGATAACGTTGTGTTCGGTGCGGAGATCGAGGGCGTCAAACCGACCGAGCATATCCAAAAATGGATGACTCCGATCCGCGTCTCGATCACTTCCATGCAGGGCAAGATGATCGCCAAACCGGACGGCAAACGGGAGTTGAAACTGAGCTTCGTGCCGCCCGCCAAAGCGCATGTCGATATGATCCGTAAGCATTTGACGACGCTTGTAAGGCTGACCGGTGCGAAATCCGAGAAAAGCGACAAGGAAAAAGGCAAGCCGGCAAACTTCATCATCAAGTTTGTCCCCCGGCTTGCCATGGGGCAGCCATTCGTCGCCAATGATGTCGATCCGCAGGTCCTCAAGCGTCTGGGGCAGGCAGGCGTTTGTTATTTTCTCAGCCGCTCGATCCGTACCGGCGCCATGTTCCGGAGCCTGATCGTCGTGAATGCTGAATTGCCGCCGGATCAGATGGATGCTTGCTTGCTTGAGGAAATGACCCAGGCTATGGGACTTCCAAATGACAGTGATCTTGTGACACCATCCATTTTCAATCAGAAATCAACCCTGCGGACCCTCACGAATAGCGATCTGATCATGCTGAAAACGCTTTATGACAAGCGCTTGCCCGCGGGAACGCCACGTCTCGATGCGCTTCGTATCGGGCGGGAAATCATGAGTGAACAGCTTGGCCAGTAACGCATTTTGTCCCTGTATCCGTCTGGCCGTGATCGTCGTCGGGTTGCTGATGCCGTTGCACGCCTTTGCGGATACACTCAATCCCATTCCTTCCGTGAAGGACATCCGGCGTTTTGCCGAAGATGTGGTGATCAGCTCCAAGCCGGGGACGCGGCTGGTCAAATGGACGCACGCACCGACCGTCCGTCTCGAAACCAAGGTCGCGGGACCACGGGATGCATCGACGGGGCGGGCTGTTCCCGTACCGGCTCAGACCCACGAAATATATTATGCAGCGCTTAGAAGCCATATTCAGGATCTTGCCGAACTTACCGGCATGCCGATCCGTCTGATGCCGCGCGATATTGGCGTCGGCGGTGATATCGTAATCACCATCGTGCCAAGGATGCAGATGTCGGGATTGTCGTTTCCCGGTGTTTCCAAGCAGACATTAAGCCAGATAATGGGGCCGAGCCGCTGCTTCTTCATCATCTGGCCGACCCGGGAATGGGCGGTCAGCAAAGCCCGGATTGTAATTAATTCGATACTTGATGATGATCATATAAAGCATTGTTTATTAGAGGAATTAACACAATCACTAGGCCTTCCAAACGATAGCGATCGCCTGCGTCCCTCGATCTTCAATGAAACGGCCATGTTGCAGAAGCTCTCCGATCTGGATCGCATTCTGATCCGAACAGTGTATGATCCACGGATCAATCCGGGGATGGATCTGGGGGCATTCCGCGACAAGGCGGAGACTGTTATCGGTTCCTATATGGCAGTCCCGGAATAGGCGTTTTGCGGCCTTGAAATATTCTGCCGTTAAGGATGCTGTCAGCGCTGTTCGCCAAGCTTATCAAGGGTTTGCCGCAGCAATGCCGGTGCGCTGATAAGGGTTTATTAACAACAAAAGCCTAAACCGGTATGCGGACCCTTGTCTTTGCGGGCAGGGCTGCAGGAGCGGAAGGATCGGCTGCGTTGAGCGGCCGGAAAAATGCATGGGCTTGGCTGAAAAGCTGAAAACGTCGAAGCCGCAGGGCAACGAGCTTGGCCGTATTTCGTATACGCCAGGCGGCGTGTTTGACCTGATCGTCGCTTCGGTTTTTATCAATCTGCTGGCGTTGGCGATGCCGCTGACGCTGCTGCAGGTCTATGACCGCATTATCCCGAATTCAGCAGAAGGAACGCTTATTCTGCTTATCAGCGGGGTCGGCACGGCGTTGATCCTCGAAGCCTGCCTGCGGCAGGGCCGGTCCTACGTCAGTGGCTGGATGGGCGCGCGCTTCGAACATCTGGCGGGTGTGGCTGCGGTGGAACGGCTGCTCAACGTCTCAATCGTCGACTACGAGCGCCAAGGGTCAGGGGTGCATCTGGAGCGTTTCAATGCTCTCGGCCCGCTTAAGGAATTTTATGCCGGTCAGGCCATTCTGTCGCTTTGCGATCTGCCGTTTGCGGTCCTGTTTCTGAGTGCCATGTATTATCTGGCGGGGCATCTGGTTCTTATTCCGATCGCCCTGATTATCTTCTTTGCCCTGGCTGCAATGGTTGTCGGCAGCAGGCTGCGCAAAGCGTTGGAAAGCCGGATGATGGCCGATGACCGCCGGTACAGCTTCATCATTGAGGTTCTGGGCGGTATCCACACCGTCAAGGGGCTGGCCATGGAAGAGCAGATGATCCGCCGATACGAGCGTCTGCAGGAAACCTGCGCTACTGCCGATTACAATGTTGCTCTGCATTCATCCACGGCCAGTTCGACCGGCGCTTTGTTTTCGCAATTGGTCCTGTTTTGCGTTGTCGGCTATGGCGCGACGTTCGTCATTGACGGCGAACTGACCGTCGGTGGTCTGGCCGCCTGCACCATGCTGGCAGGGCGCTCCATGCAGCCGTTGCAAAAAGCCGTCGGCATCTGGACCCGGTTCCAGTCGATCCAGTTGTCGCTCGACCGGGTCCGGCAACTATTTCATATGGAAGAGGAAAAGCCTGCCGGTCTGCCGCTCCTGCCGCCGATCCGCGGCAACCTGAAGCTCGAAAACATGAGCTTCTCATATGGCAAGAACAAGGACGGTGAAGACTTGCCGGCAGTGTTCAAGAACATCAATCTGGAAATTGAATCAGGTGAAACCATTGGCATCACGGGTTCAGGGTCCAGCGGCAAGACTACGCTTTTGTACATTATCATGGGTGTATTCGCGCCGGCCGAGGGCAGGATATTGGCCGACGGCCTGGACCTGCATCAATACGACCCGTCCAGTATACGCCGCCAGATCGCCTACTTGCCGCAGGAAGGTGCGCTGTTCAACGGGACAATCCTGGAAAACGTCACGATGTTTCGCGACGAGAAGATTGACGAGGCGTTGGATATTTCACGCCTTCTCGGTCTGGACAATGTTGTTGCACACATGCCGCATGGCTATGAAACCAAGGTTGGCGACGGTGCCGGCGACAAGCTGCCCAAGGGGATCAAACAACGTATCGCCATCGCCCGTGCGCTTGTCGACAAGCCCCGCGTTCTGTTGTTCGACGAAGCGAATGCGGCGATGGACAGTGCCGGCGATTCCACGCTCCGTAACCTGTTAGAACGCTTAAAGGGCAGGGTTACCCTGATCCTGGTGACGCCACGCCCATCCATGCTCAGCCTTGCGGACAGAATTTTTGATATCGAAGACGCTCATCTAGTGGAACGTCAGCCGGAGAGCGAAAAGATCGGAACCTCACAAGGGAAGGGGAACTCATGATAATCGCGAAACTGAAAAAGCTTGAAGCTTCCGATGGTGGCCTTGGTGCTGCCTGTAGCTATAGCCTCGATGAAGGCAAACCATCTGCTGGCGCCGGGCAAACCGAAAATAACAGAAAAAGCCATACCCCCGAGGCGGAGCTTCGGATGCTTTCCGTTCCCCGTGACGGATGGCTGGGTGGCCCCGGCAGGCACTTCAATTTCGGCTGATACGACAGTAACGGAAAGGCACAGGTAACAGACTCGGATGAGCGGTATACTCTCAAAAATCGAAGCACTGGATGACGCCGAAGACGGCGTTGTCGAGCCTGTCGATACCGCCGTAGACAGGGTCTTCGGTGACAGAGATAGCTCGTCCACAAAACAGCCACGCATTGAAAACAGACCACGGCCGCCGCAAGCCCGTCCGGCACCTTCCGGTCAACCGTCCGCAGCGCAATCGCCTGGGGCAGCTGCCGCTCAGCCCGCATCCGGCGATGAACGAGGCGTTCCCATGCCGCCGATCGAGGCACGCAAACGCCCTGCGGCCAAAAGACCGGAGTCGCCATCGGTTGCCGGAAGCTCAGCCAGAGGGCCACGTCCTAATGTAAAAATGGAACGCGAAACGACGCCAAGAACGGAAACACCGGCGTCGAAGTCCGCACCTGCTTCTGCTCCGAAAGTCAGCCCGCAAACCGCCCGCAAACCTGCCCCTGCTGCACGCCAACAGCCAGAGAAACCGCCCGTACAAAGAGCAGCACAAAAGCCCGTACAAAAGCCTGCGCAAACACAGGAAGAACGCGACGCCCTCGCTGACAAGGCCTTGGCTGCGCTTCAGGCACCGGCCAAGGGAGGGCGCGTGCCGCCCCGCCTGCGTAAACGCAAAGAACAGGCTGTTGACGCAATAACACCGCGCAAACCAAAGGCTGCGCCAAAACAGCCTTCAGCACCTGCACCTGCGAAGCCCGCAGCAAGTCAGCCGCCGCCGGATGACGGGCGTCGCCGCGTCGGATTGCCGGAAAAACTGCAGCGCAAACAGCAGCCCGCACAACCTGCCGCAAAGGCCCCGCCGCAGGCGGCGGCCAGAAAAGCGCCGCCATCGCCCCGCACACCGCAACCAGCTCAACCACAGGCAAGGCAGCCTTCCGCGCCGCCGTCGCCGAAAGTCAATGCGCCAGGGACGGCCAAGACTCCGCATACGCCACCACCGCTTCCTGCATTGCCCGGTGTGTTCGAGCCGCTGCCCAAGTACGAGCATACTTCCCCGGCGGATGGTGTGCCGACGGCAGTAACCGAACGTGCTGCAATGCCACCGCTGCCCCCGGCACCACCCGGCGGCTCGGGGGGAGATGGTGGCGGGGAAGTGCCGCGGCCAATGCCTTTGCCGGAACAAGGTCCGCCGGCGCACAGTGACCCGGCCTTGGCCTCGCTGAAGGAAGCGACAGATCTTTCGATCTGTCTTTTGGAATTGCTGAAGGCACTGAACTGGCGCGGCGACAAACGCCATATTGCCGAAGCGTTACCTCACTTCACGAACGAGCTCGATATCACCTCGTTCAGAAATATCATGGCGACGCTGCACTACCAGAGCCGCCCTGTGAAAATGCGCCTGACGAAAATCGATCCGCGCTTGTTCCCATGCCTGTATCTTCCTGAAGAAGGCGATGCGGTCATTTTGCTGAGCTATGAGCCGGATGGCTTGCGCGTTTTCGATGGCGGTATGAATCAGGAACGTGTGATGCCGCGTAGTGAAATGCGCGGCACGGTATATTTCTTCAGTCCCGTCGATACAGACGAAATACAGTCAACCCAAACCAAGCTCGGTTGGTTCCGTGCGGTCACGGAACGTTTTCGTGCACTGGTTTATCAAACACTCGGGATTACCTTCATACTCAATATTCTGGCGCTCGTGACGCCGCTGTTCGTGATGGCGGTCTATGACAAGGTTGTGGCGACAGGCTCGTTACCGACATTGGCTTTCTTCGCTTTCGGTGTCGGCATTGCAATCGGCTGCGATATTATCCTGCGCATGATCAGATCGAAGATCATGGCGTTCATCGGCGCCCGGCTGGACAACATTATCGGCATTGCCATCTTCCACAAAATTCTGTTCCTGCCACCGACATTTACCGAGCGTGCGACGATTGGTGCACAGATTGCCCGTATCAAGGATTTTGAAACGATCCGCGACTTCTTCACGGGCCCCATGGCACTTGTTCTGTTCGAATTGCCGTTCGTGTTCATCTTCATCATAACCATTGCCGCGCTAGCCGGGCCGGTGGTTTTCATATCTGTCATCATGATGGCGTGCTTCTTCATCCTTGGGCTGATCATAACGCCACTGCTGCGTCATTCGGTCGGCCGTGCGGCGCGCGCATCGTCCAAGAAACAGGAACTGATCGTCGAAACCCTCAGCGGTATGCGCGCGGTCAAGTACTGCGGCGCAGAAGAAAAATGGATGGAGCGGTTCCGCGAATACTCGGCGACGGCAGCTCTCAACAGTTTCTATACGGCACAGCTTTCCGCGCTGATGCAGACGATTTCGCATGTTTTAATGATCTCGGCCGGATTGGGGACCATAATTTTCGGTGTATTCCGGGTCATGAACGGTGATATGTCAGTTGGCGGGCTGGTGGCGTCGATGATTCTTGTGTGGCGGGTTCTGGCGCCGCTGCAGACCGGCTTTATCTCGCTGACGCGCCTGACACAGGTGAAATCCTCGATCGCACAGATCAACAACCTGATGAATATCAAGGGTGAGCGCGAACAGCATACGCTGGTCAATCCGATCAAACAGATTGAGGGGTTTGTGACTTTTGCCCGGGTTTCGATCCGCTACAGCCCGGATAGCGACCCGGCTCTGGTCGGTGTCAGCTTCGATCTCGAACCCGGAGAAGTTCTGTGTATTGTCGGCGGGAACGGATCCGGTAAATCGACTGCGTTGAAACTTCTGGCAGGCATGTATGCGCCGCAAGCAGGTTCGATCCGTATCGACAACATGGATATTCGTCAGATGGATACGGTCGAGCTTCGCCATGCCGTTGCCTATGTGCCGCAGACTGTTCAGTTCTTCTATGGAACGATTGCGCAGAACCTGCGCCTGGCGCATCCGACAGCGACGGACGAGGATATTTATCGTGCCTGTGAAATGGCGAGTGTGCTCGACGATGTCCTGGCACTGACACAAGGTTCGGGGAAATGGAAACGGGACGGTTTCGAAGTCCGCATCGGCGATTCCAGTTCCGGACAAATGCCGACCAGTTTGCTGCAGCGGCTCAATCTGGCGCGGGGTTACCTCAAACGTTCACCGATCATGTTGTTCGATGAGCCTGGCAACGGTCTTGATTTCGCAAGCGATCAGGCATTTATGAAGAACGTGGATCGGATGCGCGGCGATACGACAATTCTGATGGTGACGCACCGTCCAAGCCACCTTCGTCTCGCCGATAAGATTTTATGGCTCGAATACGGGAACGTACGTGCTTTCGGACCCGCCGCTGACGTTCTCAAGCAGATGCCGAAGGACTTTGTGTGATGGCTGACGGATCGCAGGTTACCGAGCAGAATTATGCCGCGCCCCCGGGGGAACCGGAGAAAGACCGGCGTAAGAAAATTCGCCGCGGCGACCGCCAAACGCGTTTTCTGGCACAATCGGTTATTCTCGAAGAAGGTGGCAGTTCCGGGCTGATCCGGGGCGCAATGCTGACGATTTGCATTGTCATCTTGCTGTTTCTTGGCTGGTCGATGGTTACAAATGTCGATGAGGTTGCGGTCTCGTCCGGTGAAGTCATTCCGTCGGGGCAGGTGCAGGCGCTACAGCACCTCGAAGGCGGTATCGTTAAACAGATCCTTCTGGAAGAGGGGCAGCTGGTCGAACAGGGGCAGGTTTTGATCGCCCTTGATGAAACCGCCGCCGTTACCGAACTGCAAAAGCTGGAAGCTCGCCGCGCCGGTCTTGAAATACGCTCCGAACGGCTACGCGCGCTTGGTACGGGCGGCGTTCCAGATTGGTCCAAGGTCGGTAGCCGTTATCCCAATATGCTCAATGATCAGCAGCGTATTTACGAAGGCTCGCTGGAGGCGTTTTTCAGTCGCCAGGAAACGATCCGCAAACAGATTGAACAGCGTCGTTCCGATCTTCAGGCCCTCGATGAGCGGGAACAGACCCTGACGCGCACGGCGGAAATCTTCGCGGAAGAACTCGAAGTGCGGGAAAAACTCTACAAGGAAGGGCTGACATCGAAGATTTCATATCTCGACGCCAAACGCTCCATGAACACGGCGCGAGGTGAATTGGCGGATCTGATTTCCGAGCGTGAGCGGGCAAGTGAAGCGATCAAGGAATCGCAAAGCCGCCTTGATGAGATCGAAACAGACTTCCGCGAGCAGGCACTTGCGGAACTGAGCGAAAGTGCGAACGAACTCATCCAGGTTGAGGAAGCACTGATACAGGCTCGCGACCGGGTGCGCCGACTCAAAATATCTGCACCGGTCCGTGGTATTATCAAAGGTCTCAAAATTCACACCATCGGCGGCATTATTCCGCCGGGTGAAATTATTACGGAAATTGTGCCGCTTGATAAGGAACTGGTCATTGAAGCAAAAATCAAACCGCGCGATGTCGGCCATGTGCGGATCGGCCAGCCGGTGGTGGTGAAGGTCACGACCTATGACTTCGCCCGCTTTGGCGGCATTACCGGCGAGCTCAAGGATGTTTCCGCATCGACGTTCCTCGATGAAAAGGGTGAGCCCTATTACAAGGGGATCATCGAGCTTGATCGTAATTACGTGGGACACGACCCATCGCAGAACAGGGTGATGCCGGGTATGACAGTGCAGGCGGATATCAAGACCGGCAAGAAGACCTTGTTCGAATATCTTCTGAAACCTGTTTACAGCTCGGTATCGACGGCATTCCGCGAGCGGTAAATCATGTGCTGGTTCAAGGCGTCGTCACGAATGCGATTCTTGCCATAGTGTGTGCGCCTTATCGATGACCCGTAAGGTTTCGCTCCACAATTGCAGGCCTTCGAGATCAGCCAGTGAAAACCATTGGGCATCCGCAGCGTCGCCCCCGGCTATCGGTTCCGCCACGGCATCGGTCGTGGCCCACAGATCGACGAGGGTATAGTGATATTTGATGCGGCCATCCGGGTCGGGGGTAATTGAATCCACAACATCAACCAGTCCGCGGATTTCTGCCGTCAGCCCGGTTTCCTCCTGAATTTCCCTAAGTGCCGCCGCATGGACGGTTTCACCGATTTTCTGGGCGCCGCCGGGCAGACTCCAGCTCCCTAAGCGTGGTGCTTTGCCTCGCTTGATCAGGACGACACCCTTGTGACCGACGATGACCGCGCCGATGCCGACGAGAGGTCGCTGCGGAAACTCGCGGCCTGTGTTCTCCGTCATAGCTGCTCCCGTGTTTCTTCACTTACAATTGGCCGTCATATGAATAAAATACAGCCTGAAAAGGCAATTAAAATGTCCAATATATAACGGGGGTGGGTGTGGCTGATATTCTTGAGCGCCGGACGCTGAAATCCGGCGATACAGTATTCCGTGAGGGTGAACAGGGCAGCAGTGCCTATGTCGTCCAATCCGGGGAAGTGGTCATTACCCGCCAGCAGAATGGTGAAGAAGTGGAGTTGGCCACTATCGGTGTCGGCGGTATATTCGGCGAAATGGCGTTGATTGACGAACAACCGCGAATGGCAACGGCCAAAATTAAGGGCGGAGCAACGATCGTCACCATCACGAAGACGATGTATCAACAGAAGCTGAAAACGACGGATCCCTTTATCCGTGCCTTGCTGCGTATACTGGTCGAAACTGTCCGAAATAAATAACGGGAACATTCACACATAACTGCGCTGCCACGAGATTTCACAAAATCACATGGCACGTATGGTGAAGTCGCCATTACGGCTGCTGAGGAAACGCTGCTTGATGTTAATGCGTTTCTGGGCACCAAATAGCATGTCTGAAGGAAAGGATTAAAGAATGACACCGGCGGAACCGGAAAAGGGTGGTGATATGGACGAAGGAACGGTGCCTCATCGGCCGCGGATGTCCCTGTCGCAACGCTTGAGGGCATATCTGTTTGCCGGTGTTCTGGTAACGGCACCGATCTTCATAACGTTTTATCTGGCATGGCTGTTCGTGACTTTTGTCGACAGCAAGATCAATCCGCTGATACCGGCCAAGTACAATCCGGAGTCTTATCTGCCGTTTGCGGTGCCGGGTTTGGGCCTTGTGGTCCTGATTATCGCCTTGATGCTGGTCGGTGCGCTGACCGCAGGTTTCTTCGGCCGGTTGTGGATGCGTTTTTCAGAGCGAATTTTGAGCCAGATGCCGGTGATCCGGAATGTGTATTCAGCGGTGAAGCAAATACTTGAAACCGTATTGGCGCAGCAATCGAACGCTTTTCGCGAAGCTGTACTGATCGAGTATCCGCGGCGCGGCATGTGGGCAATCGGCTTCCTGACCGGTCAGACGAAAGGCGAAGTCCAGAACCTGACGGAAGAAGACTGTATCAACGTGTTCCTGCCGACAACGCCGAACCCGACATCGGGGTTTCTGCTGTTTGTGCCAAAGAAGGATCTCGTGCCGCTGTCGATGACAGTCGAGGATGCGATAAAGATGGTTATTTCCGGTGGTATTGTGACGCCGCCCGATGAGCGTCCCGAGGCGCAGCGCAATACACCGGTCGTTTCCGCCCAGACTTATGAGGATTTGGATGTGCTTCGCGAGAAGGAAGGAAATCCGGTTCTACTGGCGAAAAATACCCGCCCGGGAGATCGCCATGAGAGTGCAAAAACGCCCAGTGACGGTAAGGACTGACCAGCGGGTCAGCCCGAACGCAGATAACGGATCGCCGCATCCCGTTCGAACAGATACAGCAATTGACGAAGCGCATTGCCGCGCGCGCTTTCCAGTTCAGGATCGTTCAGCAAGATCAACTCCGCATCGTCGCGGGCCATCGTCAGCAAATCGCCATGTGAAGCGATATCGGCGAGTCGGAATTCCGGCAGGCCGCTCTGGCGCGTACCAAGCAGTTCCCCGGCACCCCTGAGTTCCAGATCCTTTTCGGCGATGACGAAGCCGTCATCGGTTTCACGCATGGTCTTCAGGCGTTCCCTTGCCGTTTCGCCGATATGACCGGCATGCAGCAGCAGGCAAGTGGATTTATCAGCGCCACGGCCGATACGGCCCCTGAGCTGGTGCAATTGCGCGAGGCCGAAGCGTTCGGCGTGCTCAATGACCATAACGGTTGCTTCCGGTACATCGACGCCGACTTCGATGACCGTGGTGGCGACAAGGATATCGATTGAACCGTCCTTGAATGCCGCCATTACGGCATCTTTTTCCGCCCCCTTGAGACGCCCGTGCACAAGGCCGACCCGCTCGCCGAAGATCGACTTAAGATGATCGTAGCGCGCCTCGGCAGCCGCCATGTCCGAAGTTTCGCTTTCCTCGATCAGCGGGCATACCCAATACACACGCGCTCCTGACTCGCGCGCTCGTTTGACGGCGGCAACCACCTCGTCCAGACGTTCCTGCGAGATCAACACGGTCTGTACCGGTTTCCGCCCGGCCGGTTTTTCGGTCAGCCGCGATACGTCCATGTCACCATAGGCCGTCAGCATCAATGTGCGCGGTATCGGTGTTGCCGTCATTACCAGCACGTCGACGGCGCGGCCCTTGGCGGCCAGCGTCAGGCGTTGGTGCACACCGAAGCGGTGCTGCTCGTCGATCACGGCGACGCGCAGGTCCTTGTAGTCGACATCGTCCTGAAAAAGCGCGTGCGTACCGACCGCCAGCCGTGCGGCGCCGGATTTGAGCTTTTCCAGCAACTCTTCGCGTTTCTTGCCGCGTTCTCGACCGCTCAGCAGGATCGGCTGTAGGTCTGCCGACGCGGCCATCGTCGATAGGGTCGCAAGATGCTGGCGGGCGAGAATCTCCGTCGGCGCCATGAGGACCGCCTGGCCACCGGCCTCGACGGCGCTCAGCATCGCCATCAGTGCAACGACGGTTTTTCCCGACCCGACATCGCCCTGCAACAATCTGAGCATGCGGTGATCGGCGGCAAGATCGCCGTCGATTTCAGAAATCGCGAACTGCTGTGAATTTGTCAGGGTAAAAGGCAGGGCGGCGAGCACCTTCGCGCGGAGACTGCCATTGCCGACCAGCGCCAGACCCTTGGTTTTTTTCATGTGTGCGCGTACCAACGCCAGCGCCAACTGGTTCGACAGCAGCTCGTCATAGGCAAGGCGGCGACGCGGCGTCGTTTCTGGGTCGAGATCGCTGTCGCTTTCAGGCGCGTGCACTCTCATGACGGCGTCCCGCCAAGCCGGCCACTTTTCGCGTGCGATCAACGGCCCGTCGAGCCATTCGGGTAATTCAGGCGGGATCTCCAGCGCTGCAGCCATTGCCTTGCCGAGCACCTTCAGCGACAGGCCGGCCGTCAGCGGGTAGACCGGCTCAACCTTGCTCAGGGAGTCGATTTCCTGCTGCGTGCCGATATGGTCCGGATGCGTCATCTGCAGCGTATCGCCGAATTTCTCTATTTTGCCGGAAACGACGCGGACTTCGTTTTCAGGTAATTGCTTTGCAAGGTAGTCGGGACGGGCGCGGAAAAACACAAGGTTCATGGCGCCTGTGTCGTCCATGCCGACGATCTTATAGGGCGCACGTTTGTTGAACGGCGGATAATGCTTGGTAATGCGGAGCGTAATGGTGGCGATACTGTCGGGCCGTGCATCGGCGATTTTCGGCTGATAACGGCGATCGATGATGTCTGTCGGCAGGTGCCAGATCAGGTCGATAATATGCGGCCCGGCAACCTTTTCGATCAATTCGGCCGTGCGTGCGCCGACGCCTTTCAACGACGTCACGGGCTTAAACAGCGGAAACAGGTTTTCTGGACGCATGGTTTGTGTTTCTGGCCCTGACAATTGCCGATCAAGGGGCTATATCCTTGTCCTGTATCCTAGGCGCACTGACAAACATGGAAAAGGACTGAGGTCGTGGACGCTCGCCGAAAACGCCTGATTTACCGCGCAACCCACTGCGGCATGAAGGAGAACGACGTGCTTTTGGGCCGGTTCGCACTGGCCCGGCTTGCGGATCTGAGCGAAAGTGAAGCCGATCAGTTCGAAAACCTCATGAATCATTCCGACAACGATCTCTATAACTGGGTCACCGGCCGCGAGCCGACACCGGACATGGTCGACAGCCCGTTGTTGCGCATGATCAAAGAGTTCAACGGCACGCTGTGAGCATTCCCGTAGAGAAAATTCTCGCACCCGGCAGAAATGACGTCGGCGGTGCCCCCGAAGGTGCGGACGTTCTGCTTGCCGCAGAACTGGCAGGCCATGCAGCAGGGGCAGGGCGCGATGTGCTGTTTGTACTTCGCGACGATGCGGGGCTGGCACGCCGCGCCGCCATCGCCGCGTTTTTCGCGCCTCAAATCGAGGTCATCGAACTGCCAGCCTGGGATTGTCTGCCGTATGACCGGGTTTCGCCGCGCCGTGCACTGGTCGGCCGCCGGCTCGCCGCACTCGGCCGCCTTATCGCGCCATCGCCGAATGGTCGGCTGGTCCTGACAACGGTGTCGGCGCTGTTGCAGAAAGTGCCGCCGCGGCATTTTCTCGAAGGTGCGGGCAAAGAGCTTGCACACGGTACGCGCATCGAACCGGACGAACTGGTCCGCGAGTTGGAGCGTTTCGGCTTTAACCGCATCGAAACCGTGACCGAGCCCGGCGAATACGCGGTTAGGGGCGGTATCGTCGATGTCTATCCGGCGGGCGCGGGCGGGCCGATCAGGCTGGATTTCTTCGGCGATGAGTTGGATACGCTGCGTACCTTCGATCCGGCGACACAGCGATCGACCGGTGAAATCGACACCGTCACCCTGACCCCGGTCAGCGAAGCCCCGTTGGATACAGACGCAATCTCGCGCTTTCGCACCAAGTACCGAGAGATGTTCCAGACATCCGGCTCGGATGATCCGCTCTACGAAGCAATCAGCGAAGGTCGCCGCCATCAGGGGTTCGAACACTGGCTACCGTTGTTTCACGACAAGCTGGAAACGCTGTTCGACTATCTGCCGGGCGCTGCCGTTCTGCTTGATCACCAGGCCGAACCGGCGATGCAGGCCAGACGTGATCTGATCTCTGAATACTTCACCGCACGTCAGACCATATCCGATGTCGACAGTGGCGTGCCGTACCGGCCTGTGCATCCCGACCATATGTTTGTTGACGCAGAGGCTGTGCAGGCGGGCTTCAAGGGCCGCGCGGTCGCGGACCTTTCACCTTTCGAGACCGGCGGCATGGATATCGGCGCCACCATCGCGCGCGATTACGCCGATGTGAGGATCGACCCCAACGCCAACGTTTATGAAGCGGTGGCACAGGATGTTCGCGCGTTTGCCGCGAACGGCAAGCGCATCGTCATTGCATGCTTCAGCGAAGGCTCCCAGGAACGGCTAAAGCATCTGCTGGTCGAGCACGGTGCGCCGGAACAGCGTGCTGCCGACCATGACGATGCCAAACCGGGCGAGACGGTCACGGGCGTTATCGGTCTCGACCGGGGATTTAACTTCGCAGATCTTACGGTCATTACCGAAAGCGACATGCTGGGCGAGCGCATGGCCCGGCCGGGCCGGCGCCGGATACGCCCGGAGAATTTCATCGCCGAGGTTTCATCACTGGTGCCGGGCGATCTTGTCGTGCATGTCGATCACGGCATCGGCCAGTTCATCAATCTGGAAACCATCGAGGTCGGCGGCGCACCGCACGATTGCCTGCAGCTCAAATACGCAGGTGATGCCAAGCTGTTCCTGCCGGTCGAAAACGTCGATCTGCTGACGCGTTACGGTTCCGAAGACGCTGGCGTGCAATTGGACCGGTTGGGTGGAGCCGTATGGCAGGCGCGTCGTGCAAAGATGAAGGAACGGGTCCGCGAAATGGCGGACGAACTGATCAAGATCGCCGCTGCGCGGGAATTGAAGACCGCGCATCGTTTCGTTACCCATGAAGGGGCGTACGATGAATTTGCCGCGCGCTTCCCATTCAATGAAACCGAAGATCAGCTCGAAGCCATTTCCGATGTCCTTGGCGACCTGCAGAAAGGCCGCCCGACCGACCGGCTTGTTTGCGGTGATGTCGGCTTCGGCAAGACCGAAGTTGCGCTGCGGGCCGCTTTCGCCGTCGCCATGGAAGGCAAGCAGGTCGCCGTCGTCGTGCCGACAACGCTGCTTTGCCGCCAGCATTACATGACCTTTGCCGAACGCTTCCGGGGCTTCCCGGTCCGCGTCCGGCAGTTGTCCCGCATGGTGACCCAGAAGGATATGCTCGAAACCAAGGACGGGATGAAGAAAGGTGACGTCGATATCGTCATCGGGACGCATGCCCTGTTGGCCAAGGATGTCGGGTTTCGCGATCTGGGGCTGCTGATCGTCGATGAAGAGCAGCACTTCGGCGTGGCGCACAAGGAACGCCTGAAGGCGCTCCGTGCCGACGTACATGTGCTGACGCTAACCGCAACGCCGATTCCGCGCACCCTGCAGATGGCGCTTACGGGTATCCGTGAAATGAGCCTGATCGCGACTCCGCCGGTTGACCGTCTGGCCGTGCGTACGTTCGTTCTGCCGTTCGATCCGGTGATCGTCCGCGAAGCCATTCTGCGCGAACAGTACCGGGGCGGGCAGACGTTCTATGTGTGTCCGCGCATCAATGACCTGGAGAAGGTTGCCGACCGGCTGCGTGAGCTTGTCCCCGAGGTAAAGATGACGATGGTTCACGGACAGATGCCCGTGGCCACGATCGAGGATACCATCTCGCGCTTCTACGACGGTGCGTTCGATGTATTGCTTTCGACCAACATCATCGAAAGCGGTCTTGATCTGCCGGCCGTCAACACCATCATCATTCATCGTGCCGATATGTTCGGCTTGGCCCAGCTATATCAGCTTCGCGGCCGTGTCGGGCGTTCCAAGACACGGGCCTATGCATATCTGACCCTGCCGCCGGGACAGTTGCTGACAAAGACGGCGGAAAAACGTCTCGAGGTCATGCAGACGCTCGACAGTCTCGGCGCCGGGTTCACACTTGCCAGTCACGATCTGGATATTCGCGGTGCCGGCAACCTTTTGGGTGACGAGCAGTCCGGCCATATCCGCGAAGTGGGGATCGAACTTTACCAGCAGATGCTGGAAGAAGCCGTCGCCGATGCGCGCGGACTTTCGGGGCATGACGAAGGCGAGTGGTCGCCGCAGGTGGCGCTCGGCATGCCGGTGTTGATCCCGGACTGGTATGTGTCCGATCTGACGGTGCGGATGGGGCTCTATCGGCGTATTGCATGGCTCAAGGACGCCGACGAAATCGAACAGACGGCGGCCGAAATGATCGACCGCTTCGGTCCTATACCGGCTGAGGCGGAAAACCTTCTGGAAGTCGTGAAGATCAAACAGCTTTGCCGCCGTGCCGGTATCTCGAAACTGGATGCCGGTCCCAAGGGGGCCGTGGTGCAATTCCACAACGATCAGGTCGCCGACCCGGGGAAACTCGTCGAATGGCTGACGGCGCAGAAGGGTACAGCAAAACTGCGGCCCGATCACAAGCTGGTTTTCTCGCGCGTCTGGGATACGCCGAAAGAGCGCATGAAAGGCCTTGAGTATCTGGCCGGAGAATTGGCCAAGGTCAATACCGCCGATGCGGCCTAGGACCCGAGGAACGCATCCACGAATGCCTGCATGCTGTCGAAGGTTGCCATCGGCACCGCCAGCTCCGCACCGTATCCGGAATGTCCAAGACCGCGCCCGGTGCGGTTAATCCAGACGATATCAAGGTCCAGAAGGTTTGCCGGACGGACATCGGCGCGCAGACTTTGCGCCACATGCAGAACCCGGTGCGGCGGAATGTCGCGTGCCGCCAGATCGGTCAGCCCGAGTATGAAATGCCGCATGGCAGGCTTATAAGCCTGTGCACGCTCTGCCGTGACGATGATCTCGAAGCAATTGCCGAGGCGGGCATGGGATTTGGCGAACGATGCATCGTCCATGTTGGTATAGGCGCCAAGAACAAAACGTTCCTTGAGGCGGGCGAGGGCATCGACACTATCGTCATAGGGAGGCCAACCACCGACTGATTGAGCGAACACGGCTTGCTCAGCAGGATCGGGGGTGACGCCATATTCATCGGCAATATAAGCAAAGGCCGAACGTAATATACGCGGATAATCCCTGCACGGCGATAACGTCTGGTAATGGGCCCGCGCGCGGTCGAATGCATCCAGCAGCTCTGCACCGGAGGCTGAGACATCGTTCCGTTTCGCCCAGTCACCGAGCGTATTCAGGATATTCGGTTCCCAATCGATCAGGGTGCCGTAGACATCAAATGTAAGGGCATCGTAGTTGCCTGGGTGCATGGCTCATTCCTCTTGATAAATTATCGATAATCGATAATATTCAATCGCATCAAGACGGAGTCAAGCACATGGCAGTTATTGCGCCCGCACCGGGGCTCGGCATTCAGCCCCAACATTCAATCCCGGAGCGGATTGCGGATGCGCTGAGAAGGGATATCGTCACCGCCGAGATCGAACCCGATTCGCCGATCAAGCAAAGTCATATCGCCCAGAGGTTTGGCGTCAGTCAGGCACCTGTACGTGAAGCGCTCAACCAGCTCATCGCCGAGCATTTTGTGGTCCATTATCCAAATCGGGGTGTCCGTGTTGCACCGCTCGTCGCTGCCGAGCTGAAAGAGGCCCAGCGGCTGCGTATCGTATTGGAGGCTGAGCTGGTCACTGCAGCCGCAGCCAACTTTACGGCTGAAGACGCGGTTGTGGCGGAGACGGCGCTCACCAATATTGCCAATGCAAAGACGGTCGGCGATCTCATGGAAGCACATGATGCATTCCACGATGCGATTTATATTCCAGCGGGAAGCCCGATAACGCTTGATATCGTCCGCGGCTTACGCGGGCGCTGTTCCCGCTATCTCGGCTATATGTGGCGGCATTCCGGGAATGCGCCTCTGTCATCTGCCGAGCACCGAAAGTTGCTGGACCTCGTTCTTGCCGGGAAGGGCGATGAAGCCGCCGCATTCCTTGCACCACACATTCAGGGCTCGACCGACGCGGTTCTTTCCTGCCTTGCCGGAGACTGAGTGCCGGTTTATCGGCAGCCACCGCAAAGCTCGCCGGTATGAGAACGGATCGCTTTCAACTAGTGCACGACGGCGTCGCCCTTGGGAACCACGACATTGGACTTGCCCAGAGCAAGATCGAGCTTCCAGTCGGCCTTCAAGCTTGTCGTCACGATCAGGTGGCAGAACGCATGCATCAACTGTTCGTTCAGATTGAAGCGGATGTCCGCCCCGTCCGCGGTCTTGAACGTCACGCCGGTGATTTTCTCGCCCGGATGTATTTTCCCGCCGATCACCAGCAAGGGACCTGAATTCGACGTGGTATCGACGGTATCCTCGGCTGCCGGTGTGTCGAAATCGGTACTCTGTACCGCTTCCTGATGCTTCATGCCGAGCACTGCTTCCTGAACATCCTTGTCGACGAATTTGGCCAGTTCCTGATCTTTCTCGAACGACTGCTTGAGCGCACCCCAAAGCACATGAATGAAGCGGCGTGTCAGAAAAAGTCGGTATTCCTTTTTGTCCTTGGTCGCGAGGCGGAACAGGATTCTGTCTTCTTCCGGCATATAACTCATTGTGAGCTGGTGCAGGGCGCTCATAGGCGGGTGTTCCCCAAGGGCTCGCCGGTCGGCTCGCTAAGGGGTTCATTCAGGCGCAGTTCGACATCATGACCGGCTTTCGCGGCATCTAACACGCGGACCAGAACTTCGGGTTCCTGCGCACCCGAAATCACCATGTTCCCCTCGAACGCAAATGCGGGGACACCATTAATACCAAGCCTGTGCGCCCGGGCATTTTCCTCGTAAATCTCCGCAACATCAGCATCGCTTTCGAGGTATTTTCCAAGCGCTTCAGGATCAAGATCGAACGATGCGCCGATCTCGGCCAGGGTTTCGGTCTTGCCGATGTCGATGCCGTCTATGAAATAGGCGCTGAACAATTGCTCGACGAGAGGAGACACCTCGATACTTTGCGCCGCGTAACGGATCAGGCGGTGCGACGGGACCGAATTCGGTGTGCGGTGGATGCGTTCGAAGGCAAAGTCGATTTCGACCGATTGTCCGGCTTCGCCGATTGCACCGTAAACGCGACGCACCCGGGTTTCACTGCCGAATTTCTTGATCAGATAAGCGGTGCGGTCGATGCCGCCCGCAGGCATATCGGGATTCAGCATGAACGGGCGCCAGCGGATGCGGACATCCGCGTTCGGCCTGAGCGCAAGCGCGCGCTCAAGCCGGCGCTTTCCGATATAGCACCACGGACAGACCGTATCGAATATGACGTCGAGTTGCATTCGCGTCCCCATGCGTCCACATGCTGCACATGCGCAGGACCGCCCGCAGACAGATTAGCCGGTAAAGGCCTGCAGACCGGTTTGTGCCCGCCCGAGTATCAGCGCGTGAATATCATGCGTGCCTTCATAAGTGATGACTGTTTCCAGATTCATCATATGACGCATCACATGGTATTCGTCGGCAATGCCGTTACCGCCGTGCATATCACGGGCCATGCGCGCGATATCCAGCGCCTTTCCGGTCGAATTGCGTTTGATCAGCGAGATGTTCTCGGGCGCGCAATTGTCTTCGTCCAGAAGCCGGCCGACGCGCAGTACTGCTTGCAGGCCGATGGTGATTTCCGTCTGCATGTCGGCGAGTTTTTTCTGGATCAGCTGATTGTTGGCGAGCGGGCGGCCGAACTGTTTGCGTTCCAAAGTATAGGAACGTGCGGCATGCCAGCAGAATTCCGCTGCGCCAAGCGCACCCCAGGCGATGCCGAAGCGGGCTTTGTTCAGGCAGCCGAACGGCCCTGCCAGGCCGGAAACGTTGGGCATTAGTGCATCTTCGCCGACTTCGACGCCGTCCATGGAGATGTCACCGGTAATCGAAGCGCGGAGCGACAGCTTGCCTTCGATCTTGTTGGCGCTCAGGCCCTTCATGCCTTTTTCCAGAATGAAGCCGCGCACCTTGCCGTCGAGCTTGGCCCAGATCACGAACACATCGGCGATGGGGGCGTTGGAAATCCACATCTTGGAACCGGTCAGTTTGTAGCCGCCGTCGATCTTCTCGGCGCGGGTCGACATGCCGCCTGGGTCGGAACCGAAATCCGGTTCGGTCAGGCCGAAGCAGCCGATCAGTTCGCCGGTGGCCAGCTTCGGCAGGTATTTCTGTTTCTGCTCTTCGGTGCCATAGGCATTGATCGGGTGCATGACCAGCGATGACTGGACGCTGAGGGCAGAGCGGTAACCACTGTCGACGCGCTCGACTTCGCGCGCGATCAGGCCATAGCAGACATTGCTGACACCGGCGCCGCCGTATTCCTCGGGGATTGTCGGGCCGAGCAGCCCCAGTTCGCCGAATTCGCGCATGATTTCGGGATCGAAGTGCTCATGGCGGTACGCTTCGAGCACGCGCGGCATCAGCTTGTCCTGCGCATAATCGCGCGCAGTGTCGCGGACCATGCGCTCTTCTTCGTTCAGTTGCGTCTCGAATAGGAACGGGTCTTCCCATTGGAATTCTGGTTTGTTGGGCATTTATTTCCTCTTGTTGGTTCTGCGCGATTATGTGCGCGTTCAGGTGTCTGCGGGTGATCTGGCAGGCGTGACGCCGACCATGCTGTCGCGGGTAATCAGGGTTGCGAGCTTTTCCTCGTCCCAGCCTTCGGTGCCGGCAGGGCGTGCCGGCAGAACGATATACCTGAGATCGGCGGTCGAGTCATGTACTCGGACTTCGACATTTTCCGGAATGTGTGTGCCGAATTCCTCCAGAACCTTGCGCGGTTCCTTGACGGTGCGGCTGCGATAGGCGCGTGACTTGTACCAGTCAGGCGGCAGGCCGATCAGCATGCGCGGGTAGCAGGAACACAAGGTGCAGACAACGACGTTATGAACGTCGTCAGTATTTTCAATGGCCTTGATCGGGATCTCGCCGATGTCGATACCGATCTCGGCGGCAGCCTTGCCGACGTCTGCCAGGACTCTCGCTTTGTAGTCGGGATCGACCCAGGTCTTTGCTACCATTTTGGCGCCCAGCCCAGGTTCCCGGCTGTCCATAAGTTCGATCTGCTGGCGCATTTCATCGGCGCTGACGATGCCTTTCTCGACTATCAGTTCGGCCACCGCCTGGGTCATCACCATACGTTCGGAATACGGGAAATCCTCGATGTCCGGCTGATAGGGATGCGGCTCGTCGTGGTCATGATCGTGGCCATGATCGTGGTCGTGGCTCATTGATTGGGCTCCAGCCAGTGTTCATAGATATCGATGACGATGGTGTCGGCGGGCGGCCCGTTATAGCCACCCCAGACCTCGGCCTGCCTGAACGAAACGCGGTAAAGCGGTATTTCAGGTTTGCCGTCGCGGCCATAGGCGAGCTCTTCGGGATTGGGATAGCTGCCGGCGAATTCCTGCACCTCACCGCTATGGCCACGCACGAAATAGGGCGTGCGCACATGGCCCGGCGGGAAAGCCTCGCGGACCCTGACCCGGTCGCCCGGTTTGTATTTCGTCTGCGCAACGGGGCTCAAGACGCTTGCTCCCGGTCTTTCTTCCAGCGCGCCTCGACCTCGGCCATCTTGGTGCCGAGCTCGTCGACGGTAATGACGCCTTTTTCAAGCAAGATGTTGGTGGCCGAGGAGATCCAGCGCTCATAATAGCTGAGTTCGTCATAGACACCGGGGCCGAGTTCCTCGATGCCGCGGCGCAGCTCGTCGGTGGAAAGCAGCTTCCGCCCGGGCGTTGACAGTACTTTGACAATGGCGTCGACACGCTTTTCCCAAATGGCGTAATCGTGTTCGCTGGCTTCGACGGGTCCGGCATCGAGGCCGCCCATATCGTGATGTCGGCGTATGGTCATGGCAAAATCTCCTGATGAATAAGCTGGCACGGACGGCCCGTTTCTTCAAGCCGTCTGCAGCAACCGCTGCCCTGCAAAAAACTGCATCAGCATGTCTTAGTTCCGGAATTGGCGGGATGCATTAACTTGTTTTTGCCGATATAAGCCTTACCCTCTCGCAAAATGAAAAACCAGAGGCAACGGCATGCCGCCATCCGATACGCCACCCGCAAAATCAGTAGAAAGAGACGCCGTGTTCATGTCGGCGCTTTTACATCTGATGGAGGATGCGTGCGCAACCCTCGATGACGAAGCGCGCATTACATCGGTCAACGCGGGCATGGAAGAACTTCTGGAAACGCATCAAAGCAAGTTGCTCGGGCGCAGGCTGGCCGAGGTCATGAAACCGGCGGCGGCCAAAATCGATGATGCCATCGTCAATGGCTGTGCCTGGGAAGCCAGGCTTGAAGCATTGCCCGGCAGAACGGTCCGTCTGCAGCTCAACCCGGCCTATGACCGGCTGGGCGGGATCGCTGGCTGGGTGGCGACGGCTCGGGTACTGGATGTAACCGACAGTGGCGCCGGAAAAGATACGTCCACCTACGATCCGTTGACCAGTCTTCCGGGACGCGATCTGGTGATCCGCCGCCTCAGCCTCGATCTGCAGGCGGCAAAGAACGGCGAGCGTCAGGTGACCCTGCTGTGTCTCGATCTCGACGGGTTCGACGCCGTCAACCGCGAACACGGCCGCGCCGCCGGCGATCAGGTCCTGATCGAGACGGCGCGCCGGCTCGGACGCAGCCTACGGGCATCGAACATCATCGGCCGGTTGCAGGAAGACATGTTCATCGTCGCCATTTCCGACATCCGCAGCCATGAACAGATCAATGCCGTGGCGCAACGGCTGATCGCCGCCATCGCGGTCCCGTATCAGATCAAGGGGGTGCGCGCCCCGATCCTGCTGACGGCCAGTGTCGGCATTGCCGAAGCGCCGGAGAGCGGTAACGATGCGGATGAGCTGATCGGCCATGCGCAAACCGCCGTCGACCTGGCCAAGCAGACCGGCGCCGGCACGTATCAGTTCTATAGCAACTCCACCGGCGTCGAGATCCGCGAACGCCGTTCCCGGGTCAACAAGCTGCGCCGCGCCATCGAGGACGGGCAATTGCAGCTTATGTACCAGCCGAAGGTATCGCTGGCATCCGGCGAGATCGTCGCCGCCGAGGCGCTTGTGCGCTGGCAGGACCCGGATTCCGGCATCATCATGCCGGCCGACTTCATTCCGCTTGCCGAGGATGCCGGGCTGATCGATCCGATCGGCCGGATGGTGCTGCTCGAAGCCTGCGAAACGCTCGCCGGCTGGCAGAAAAACGGCATGCCCTTCCTCAGGATCGCGGTCAACGTCTCGGCCCGTGAAATCGCCCGCTCGTCGTTTTATGACGATCTGGTGCAGATCATGAACGAGACCGGGATCGAGCCGGACTCCCTGGAACTGGAAATCACCGAAAGCGCCGTCATGGAAGGCGCGGAGGACGTCATACGCTCGCTCAGTGACATCCGCGCGCTCGGCGTGCACCTGTCGGCGGACGATTTCGGCACCGGTTATGCCTCGCTCAGTTATCTGCGCAATTTCCCCCTCGACGGCATCAAGATCGACACCACCTTCGTCAGCGACATCAGCAAGCCCGAAGGCGGCGGTCTGGCCTCGGCGGTCATCGCCGTCGGTCATTGCCTGGAAATGAACGTCGTCGCCGAAGGCGTCGAGACGGAAGAGCAGCTCAGCTATCTGCGCTGGCGCGACTGCGACGAGGTGCAGGGTTACCTGATCAGCGAACCGCTGACGGCGGAAGATTTTGTCGCAATGGTGAACAAGGGACCGGCGCTGTAGGCATCCTAAATTATTGTCTGTAATCAGGTTCAGATCCCGTTCTGTTTTTTATATTTGTCGGAAAAATGTTGAAATCTGTAGATTTGGGCTTACCAAGGTAACGCGTTTTAGAGTACTTTCAAAAATTCAAAACGATAATTTTTGGGAGAAAAAGGCGTGCTTCTGAGTTTGTTTGCGGGGGCTGGTGGGATGGATTTGGGTTTTGAACAATCCGGGTTCAAAATTCCCGTAGCATATGACATCAATGCAGACAGTATTGCTTCCTACAATTACAACCGCGCACCCGATAACAATGGCTACGTCGCTGATATTCGCAAAGTTACGCTGAAAAAAATTGATTCTGATTTTGGTGGAATATTTAAACCAATTGGTATTATTGGCGGATCGCCGTGCCAAAGTTTTAGTAAAGCCAATCGCTCTGCATATGACCCAAATGACCCCAGACATTCATTGCCTTTAGAGTATGTCCGAGTTCTGCGAGATTTGAACAATCGGAATCCTGTCCATTTTCTAGTATTTGAGAATGTCACTTGTTTTTCAAAGGGCAAGCATGAGGCTAAGTATAATGCATTTATTAAAGCTATTGAGAGTGCTGGTTTCGCTGTGTCTTCAGCCGAGTTGAATGCCGTAGATTTTGGAATTCCACAAAAGCGAAAACGCCTAATTGTAGTAGGTATCAATCGATCAATTTACTCAAACTCCATATGGGAGAGCCCTGAACCATCCATGAAGTCAACCAATAACCTTACCGTCAAAAATTCCATTGGGCGATTAAAGGAACCTATGTACTTCAAGCGTGGCATTGATGCTCAGCAAAACCCAGAACATCCAAATCACTGGTGTATGAACCCCGTATCTTCTCGATTCCATACACCAGGAGCATTGCGATCTGGTGATAGTAGCAAGCGCAGCTTTAAAGTTTTAGACTGGAATAAACCAAGTCTTACGGTCGCTTATGGCAACAGAGAAGTCCATGTTCATCCTAATTGCCATAGGCGTTTGAGTGTATATGAGGCAATGTTGCTGCAGGGATTCCCAAATGAATATCAATTGCTCGGAACGCTTTCGTCTCAAATTGATCAGGTAAGTGAGGCGGTGCCCCCACCATTAGCGAAGGCAATTGCCGACTCAATCTCTGAGCAATTTATTGGGCCAGACAAAGCTAAAGACACACGCCAAAAATCTGCCGCGTAATGGTTGTGGCCGCCCCCTCATCCAGAAGTTTATGCTTTTATCCTTATTGGGCGTTCAGAATGCTCAGTTACCCATATCTCCCATGCATCAAGGTCGTAATTTGAACCTCCTAAGAGGATTTTTGTTCCATCAACTGCGGATTTTCGCAATCCTTCATCGCTTTCCAACGACTCATCAATATTTCTTATTTTGGCAGCTTTCTGCACAACTCTGATGGCTTGTTGCTCTTCAAGATCAGGTATGACGACTGCTCCAGAAGCCATTGGTTGAATAGCTTGGACACCACCTGGAGTGATGCGGAATGCGAGAGCTGCCATATCAGGAGCCGGCCCGTAAACTCTATAGCAATATGCGCTCGCTAACTCGACACCTGCCCTAAGATTTGGTTGCGTATGAAAATATTGAAGTAAATATTTGGACAAACCAATTGTAAATATTTTTAAAAATTCAATATCATTTCTTGTCCAGACTGCCTTCAGCGCAGCACCTATATTATTTCTCGGTGCTCCAATTGCTTCAGCAAGAGCCTGCCCGAAATTATCAGCAGATATACGAAGATTTTCTGCTATTGCCCGGTCAAATTCTACGGCCGTGTCATCCAGTAAAGCAGGTTCAGCGCGAGTTGTGATGAAAAGGAGCCAAGGTGCTTTTGCTGGCATTTGATGACGAAGGAGTGAATTTAATGCATCAAAGATGCTGTGCTGTCTTCCTTCTGATCGAAAGGCTAGGTGATTGCATGCATCAATATTTACTATGTCAAATGGCTGTTGTTGCTGTAGCTTTGCAAAAGCATGTGATTCTTGGTTCGCTATGTCTTCTAATCTATCAGGCATGATATAGGCTGTTGGTGTGCTAACCCCACTTTGTCGTATTGCTGACTCCGCCATAAATATTCTATCGGATTCGACATGTCCAGATTGCCCGGGAACCGTAGCAATCGAAGAGTTAAACCCAAAGTAATCAATAGAGATGCCTTTCTTTGCACAAACTTCAGCAAGGACTCGGACATCCAATAAATCTGGTCCTGGTAAAGTGAAATACCGTAGCGGACTATTGAAATCTCTATCTCTTATTAAACGATTGGCTAGGCTGGCCCATTGTTCAATACGAACGATCTGTTTGACTGGATGGTGCCAAGGCGCGAATTCCCGCTTCTTTTGCACAAGCTCGGTCAAATATGTTTCATTCGCTAGTTGTGGATCATCTCCAAAAACTGCGTCAATGTCTTCTGCTGGGTCTTCACTCTGATCGTCGATCTCACTCATTTTTACTCGACCCATAAAATACAGCGAGGATCGAATTAATTAGCGATTGTTGTTCTGTATAAGATTTTTCATCAAACACCCCGAACGCTGCCAATATTTTTGCTATCGCTATTGCTTTCGATTCTCTTTCGCTTTTCTGAAGAGCAGAACCAGTATTCAGTATCGGCAATTTATCTCGTGAAAATGTCATGTACCCGTCTCGCCTTATAGAACGAGCACTTCCTTCGTCGCGAGCAATCTGAATTTGAGGGGGTTCTTCGTCAGAGCGCTGCGATAACCAAATTTTGTCAGCAAATGACTGGACCGCATCGTTCTCTTCTTCTCGTCTTCCTGCTCTTCTCTGCGCACCTAACTCTTTGTGTCGATTAGTGAGTTGTTTAATTGCACGATGAAGCCACACAGTTGCTAATTGGACATGCGGATGAGCAAAATTAAAACCTTCACGGTCAATGTTTAGAGCTGCATCTAATCCATGATCTACAAAGAGTTCGGAGGTTATCTGCCGCAATCTTGTTTGTTCAGAGACTTGGTATTTAAAAAATGATGGATCAAAGAGCGCACCACTTGCGCCTCGAATACGAACGAGGACACCGTTATTTTCTTTTGGCACTATCCGTCCATTCCAGAAGAGATATGCTTCAAAGGCTAGATCGCCGCCGCGTAAATCTGGGGCGACATTTGATAGGTCAGGCGCAAAGCGCCCAACGAACATCATAGACCGGTCCATAAACCCACGACCATCTGGCCGAATGAAACGAAACCTCACAGGGCGCCGTAATTCTATTCCATCGACATAGACGCTAAAGCCGCCCTCAACGGCATCCAAGCCGCTTTCCAAGTTTGGATTGCCGGGGGCTCTTCTCGCTACTGCTTGCCTGATGGTTTCGTGCGGTTTTAGTTCAACATAAGTTGCCTTGCCGCGGCTTTGGTTCGAGAGCCAATAAACATCTGTTTCGTCTTCTGAGGTAAGGTCAAATGGATGTCGATCTATGTACTGGACCGGCGCAGACAACGCCAAGGTCCATATCATCTCTAAATAAGTATCAAGAGTTTTAGCCAAATCTGGACGAGCACGGCTTTCTGCAAACTCGGCTTCAACGGCATCTACCAATTTGGTCATGCGCGTCAATGCACAATCTTGGGCTTCCCATGGATACTTGGCTGGTTCATCTAAGACTGCCGTAACTTCACCTTTGGATGGCATTTTGGCTATCCAGCCGGAGTGGTAACTAGGCACTTCAACGCGCATTGCAGACGCAGCTTCAAAATCAAGAGCTTTTAAGTATTCGTTTTGTTCGTCGATATCTCGCCATCGATCCGCACTACGGAGCATCTCGCGAACTCTTGGCTTCAAATCAGAGAGAAAAATATCTGTGCCATGGGCTTCATCATCATCTGCAAGTTCTCGGGTAATCAGGACATCACCATTTGCAAAGGTATCATCATCACCATCATCCTGTGACGCTGGATCTGACTCGGAGAATGGTCGAATTTTTATTTCTGCGACAAGGCGGTAATTGGTACCTGAGCGTTTCGTTACCAATTTCACGGTCCTTGCCAATTGTGAAACAGCAAAGAGCCCGATCCCGATTTTACCGATAAATGGCCGCCCCCCCGGTGTTCGGTTTGTGTCATATTTGTCAGAAACCCCGAGTTCCCGAGCTTCTTTCGTTCGCTTTGCGCTTCCACCTATGCTCGTCAATAGACGCGCAAGAGTCTCGTACGACATCCCGGCACCATCGTCAGTGACCCGAATGCTCGAAAAACGAGGAACATCCGTAAACACATCGACGCGATTGGCATCGGCATCCCAAGCGTTCGAAATCAATTCTCGAAGCGCGGAACCTGGTTGACGATAAATTCCATCTGTAACTCTAGCTATTACGCGATCACTTGCCCTTAAACGTGTCCGCGCAATCGAACCGACCTTTGATTCATCTGCTAAGAACGCTGATAAGCCTTCGCGGCTGCCAATAAACTCAGTGCCATCAGAATTTTCTTTTCGCGGAGTGTCGCGAGTGTTTTTCAAAGAAATTTACTCTCAATCATCCAAGGGATATATTCTTCTGAGAAGTGGAACATCTGTAAAGAGAAATCGGAGATAAGATTTCCCGATATGTTTGAGCTTTTGAGTTAGATTCCATGTACGACGACCGCCCTAGGCGGCGTCCTGTGAGGGACGTATTTGGGGTTCTCGGCGTTGCCACCAAAAATAATGCCCTCTGCGGACTTCGTCGCGATGGTGCAAAAGGGCCCGGTGCTCTAGAGCCGCGTTCTAATTTTTTCTCGTCATCCCGGCCGGCGTGCCTGGCGCGGAGAGCCGGGACCCATGGCTCGGCTTGGTGCAGTATTGAAATAGGTCCCGGACACCTCGCGTTCGCGCGGTTCCGGGAAAGCGAAATCATTCGTGTTTATCCGGCCCCATCCAGCGGTTGATTTGCTCGTGCTCGATCCCGAACAGGTCGAGCGCGCGGCCGACGCTCTGGCGCACCAGTTCCTCGATGCTTTTCGGGCGCGCGTAAAATGCCGGCATCGGCGGAAAGATCACCGCACCGGCATCGGTGGCGCGGCGCATCAGGTCGATATGACCGGCATGATAGGGGGTTTCGCGGACCATCAGCACCAGACGCCGGCGTTCCTTCAGACACACGTCGGCGGCGCGGATGATCAGGTTGTCGGCGTAGCTGTTGGCGATGCCCGACAGCGTCTTGATGGAACACGGCGCGATCAGCATGCCACGGGTCCGGTACGAGCCGCTGGACACGCATGCCGCCTGATCCTTGTTGGAATGCACGACCTCGGCCAGCGCCTTGATTTCGTCGATGCCGACATCGGTCTCGATTTCAATGGTGCGGCGCGCGACCTCGGACAGGATCAGATGCGCCGGCTGGCCGATGTCGCGCAACAGGCGCAGCGTCTCGATGCCATAGATGGCCCCGGACGCACCGGTCATGGCGATGAGGATCGGCTCGGTCATGCGGTTCTCCTGCGAAACTACCGGACTTTATCTTCAAGATACGGAAAACGCACGGTTTTGGAGCACCCCCGGCGCGCTTTTATTCAGCCCGCCGCGCCGCTCAAGGTGAGGGCGTCGTGGTCTCCAGGACATATTTCCGGAAGCTTGCGCCTTCGTGTTCGACCTCGCCGACGAACCTGGCCCCAAATTTGGCAAGCCCCCGCAGGTGGGGGCGCGACGGCGGCAGCAGAAAGGTCACGTATGGAACCCGCGTATCGGCCCTGGCGAATGCCAGCGCCGTTTTGACGATCCTGGGCCCAAGGCCGAAAAATTCGGGTTTCAGCACCAGCCCGAAATCCCATTCATCGCCTTCTTTCTGAAAACCGCCCCATCCGACATAGTCGCCGTCGCAAAGAATGGCCCAGTGCCCCAACCCGTCACGCCGCCAGCATTCTTCTTTTGCGGCGATGAAGGCCGCCAGCGTGTCGCGGTTCCATTGGAACGTCAGCAGAGGCATATGCGCCGCGACACGGGGATCGGACATATGTGCAATGATCTGACCGGGGGGAATGTCGGGCAGTCGCCCGAAGCTGAGCCGTTGAGTTGTCTTCATGATCGTGGCGGACTGATATTCAGGGTCTGTTTCGCCGATCATGTCGCCATTCGCCAGGGAATCCAAGGACATCCACGCGGCTGCCGGTGCATCGCGCTTCGCCGGGTTTGCGGCGGGCAGTCCGTGCGCATTTAATTCCCGCATGCTTTCCCGGACAGCCCGGTTTATCCTGATCCCATGACGGATGAGATTCTCGAGAAGTGCATTTGCCGCCAGCTACTGGCGCTCGGCGTCGCCGACGCGCTCGAAAACGCCGAGCATCGCGATCAGATGTTCAGCGCCATGCAAGCGTGCCTGGATAAAAGCCTGTGCCTGGAAGGTG